>NZ_JAUMZG010000001.1 GCF_030528245.1 Campylobacter sp. | reverse complement strand
CCATTTGACCGAACTCGTCATTGCCTTGAATTTTAATGGTGCTGATGCTTTTGCTTTTGTGGTTGAGAAAGTCGAAGAAGGCGACTATAGAGTCTAGCAGAATGTTGAGGCGTCGTCCTATCATGCGATTGATGATGAAGAAAATAGGCACAGAAACTAGAAGTATCATAACCAAAGAGGAAGCTATGACAATAAACTGCACTCGCCTCAAATCCTTCGTAACCTCATCGATAGGGACGGATAAGAGCATGTAGAAGGTATCGGAGTCTTTCACGCTGAATTTTTTCATGGCTAGGTAGGAAACATAGCCTTTTGAGGTGGTGAATTTATCGCTTACCATTTCTGTTTTTGGACTCGCCATAAAATCCCTGACAATCTGCTTAGATTCTTCATTGACAAAGTCATAAATAGGCTTTCCCCAGAGTTCTTTATTAGGATGGGAGGCGTAAATGCCGTTTCGGTCGATGATGCCTCTTAGGTTGTTTGGGTAGATGTCAAAAATGGGATCTTGTAATAATTTATTGAGCGTATCAAGGCGAAAAATGAAGCCTATCACGGCTATGACTTGATTAGCCCCATCGAAAACGGGATAAGAGATGTTGATCCCAAAAAATTCCTCGTTAGGAAGTGAAAACAACCTAGGCTGTCCGAAAGAAGGGCGCTTGTCCTCGATCACGCGTGCGAAAGCCTTTCTTTCGGTGATCCAAGTGTTGGGCTTGATGCCTTGGATGCCCCCTTTTTCTCCACATCATTGTCCTTAAAAAGCATCATCAAGCGACCATTGGGCGCGGTGTACATGGGATAGTGCTCTTTCATATTTGGCAGGGGCTTGGGGATGTATAAAAAGGCATAGGCCGCATGATCGCTCGCGTCTAGGTTGGCCTTAATCGTGTTTTCGATATCGTTCATTTCCCAATTGTTTTTAGAATACTGATCCTGCAATTCATTAGAAATGCTCTCAAGTAGGGTTGCTAGCTCTTGAAAATTGCCTTGAATGTAGTTGATGTAACGATTGACACTGGCTTCAAGTAGCTTATCGTTGGACCTTTGGATGGAGTCGGAAAAATTGTAAGAAACGATGGAAATTAAAACAGCCACATTGACGAAAAATACCGCAACGATGATGGTAACGAGTTTTGAACTGATCCTGTGGAACATATTGTAAGCCTTTCATCAATTTGATAATTCGCTGGTAATTTTACAGAAAATTTTGTAAACCAATGAAATCGTAATAGAAGCAAGAAAAATTTACAAGACGAATTGCGATTTTTTTCTCAATGCATCAAAAATTTTTCTTGGTTCTTCTTGATCTTCTACGATAACGCGTAAAAGAAAGCTTTGATATTTGCCATTTGTGCTAATGTTTGAGAGTTTGTATTCAAATTTCTTATGCTTTAAAATCTCTTCAAAAATTTTCTCGGCATTGTCTTCTTTTTTTAATATAACCTTAAATTCCAAAAAAGTGGAATGATGAATATCTTGTTTCTTATTGTGTAAATTTTCCAAATTTTCCATATAAAACTCTCAAAATCTTATTAATTTAAAGTTATAATTATTGCCATCAGCGATTGTAGCGAAAATATTTGCTACATCTATACTAAAGTTCGACATTATCATTAATTTTATAGGAGAAATCATGCCCTGGGATGAAGAAGATTTTATTGAGGATGGTGAAGATAGCTACGAGGAAGAGCAAGAGGAGCAAAAGCAATACAACTACGATGAGGACGATTACAGCTATGAGGATGATGGCGACGAAGAGGATTATTATGAATATTAGAATTTTAGCCGCCGCACTCCTGTTTTTAGACTTCGCACGAGCTAATTGCTCCAGTGCCGAGGTTACCGTTTCTACCGACCTGAGCACGCTTTCTTGCGATCCCTCCACTGCGCCCTACAAGCTGAATGTAACCGAAAGCGGAAAGCTCAAAAGCGTTACCCTCAAGGGCGATGCGGTCATTGAAAATAAGGGAAGCATCATTGATACCGACTCCGTAGTCCAGGGGTCCAATTCCGTAAATTCCTACGGCATCCGCGTCCATAACGCGCAGGCCAACATAAGTCTTACCAACTCAGGCACGATAAGCGGCCAACAATACGGCACCAATTTCGACTCCGTCACGCAAAAAATCACCCTTCAAAATTTCACCAACTCAGGCACCATCTCAGGAGATAACAACGAAGGGGTATTTTGGGGCGGTGAGGTCGAGGTGGAAAATTTCACCAACTCAGGCACGGTTAAGGGCTCGCAGGGGTTTTGGATCACAGAAAAATCAAGCAAGCGCCCCACTGTCAAAAATTTCACCAACTCAGGCACCATAGAGGGCAAAACTCGAGGCATAGTTTTGAACAAAGCCACCATCCAAACCCTCACAAATTCGGGCAAGATACAGGGAGAGACCCACGCTGCCATAGAAGTGCGCCAGGACTCCACCCTAAACAAGCTCATCATCGATGGCAGTGGTGCGGAGCTTAGCCAGAAAAACGGCACTAGCAACAGCTACAACGCCACGGATAATTCCTCTTCAAAGGGCGGCATCCACAATCGCGGGACGATTGAAGCGATAGAGCTTAAAAATACGGCTAAGGTGGTGGATTTGATCAACGCCAAAACCAACGGTCAAACGCCAAACAAAGAAGGGGTCATCAAAAATTTAAGTCTGGAGAGCGGCGCTTTGGTGAATTTGGTGGATAATGCTGGGCAAATTGACGCGATCAGGGTGAGTGGGGCGGATTCAAAAATCCAAAAGCTAGAAAATTCAGGCAGTATCCAAAGTATCACCTCTGAAAATGGGGGTGAAATCACCGAGCTTTTCAACAAACAGGGCGGCAAAATCACGGGCAGCATCCACCTCAATGAAAAAACCAAAAGCATCAAAAATGAGGGGGAGATAACGGGGAGCTTGAATTTCAACGAAAGCGTTACCAAGCTAGAAAATTCAGGCAGCATCGCTAATTTCATCGCGCACAAGGAAATCAGCGACTTGACCAATCACAAATCCCTCACCCTTCAGGGCTCAGGCCTCATCACAAGCTCCCTCAAGCAAGAAGCGGGAGCGACTTTGTCGGGGGTGGATATTCATTTTACTGGGGAAAATATTGCGTTTGAAAACAAGGGCAGCATCCAAAACAGGCTTTACAATCGTCAAAATTCCAAGCTCAGCACATTCAGTAACGAAGGAAGCGTGGAGTATCTCCACAACGATGGGCGCATTCACAGCTTTAAAAATAACCAAAACGCAAGCCTTAAAACCCTCATCAATGCCGGCCACATCAGCGGAGGGCTACAAAATAGCGGGAATATTGAGCATTTGGAGAATTTAGGAAACATCGAGCCCAATGCTACCAACGAGCACATCAAAAACGATGCGGGCAAGATAAGCGTGAAAAAATACTACATCCGCTCCAATCGGCGCATCCCTTTGGCGGAGCATAAAAATTTTGTCCATCCAGCGGATGTGGACTCGCGCCTTGTCATCACGGGAAATGGGGCTAGCGATGTCGATTTTAGCGCGGCGCAAATTTACATCGATGCGCATCAGTATGATTTCGGCGTGGAATACGACATCAAGCACAGCATTTTGCTGAAAAATTCCCCCCACAAGCCCAGCGCAGCCTCCCCTCTAAGCATCAGCAATTTCGCCGATGCCAAGCGCTACATCATCGTCTATAACAAGGCCTCAAACACCTTCGTGATCAACCCAAACTCCAAGGCCCTTTTCGGCGCAGTTTTTGCGGACTTTTTGGTCAATTATGTCCAAAGGCGCACCATATTTTTGGACACGCTTTTGAGCGATGAAAACACCAAGCTTTTGAGCCGCGAAAATCCTGAGGACAAGCATTGGTTTTTCCTACCCTTTTACGGGCACGATGATTTTTCTTTGAGCGCTAGGGAGGCCGACAGCAAGGCCAATACTCAGGGCTTTGTTACGAGCTTTAGCCATTTTGATAGCGCGTCTTTTTACGAGTGGTTTTTGGGACTCAGTCGGGCAAATTCCAAAACGCAAATCAACGATGCGGGGAGCTTTATCAGGTTGGATGGTAAGCATAAGGGCGCTTTTACGGGCCTGAAGGTCAAGTCTTTTTTGGCAAATAGCGACCCCTACGGGCTTGCCCTGCAGGGCACGATCAAGCTAGCCAAGCGCTCAGCAGATCTCACCCTGCTGCAACAAAGGGCCCATACGGTCCGCGATAAGGTTAGCATTTATGGTATGGGCGCGGCAGCGAATTTGGAATTCTACGCCAATGGGCTTGAGAATAGTTTGCGCCTTAAAAATGGCGTGGGCTATGAGGGCTTTAGGATAGGCGCTTTTGATTTGAATTTAAAAAACGAGGCGCAAAATATCAATCTGCTTCATAATTTTTTAAGTCTGAGCTGGGTGAAAAACTGGCAAAACAATCTTTCAACGACCCTGGAGCTTGGCAATAAATTTTTACTCAATAATAAAATCAAAACGCATTTTGAAAACGACAGCGACTCTTTCCGTTTGCCGCGAAACTATGCCTTCACGCAAACAAGCTTGCAGTATGCCCTGCGGAAAAATTTATCGCTTTCCCTTAGCTACAATGGCTCATTTGCGCACAATGGCAGCTCACATAATGGCTTTGCAAGTGTGAATTTTAAATATTAAATGAGGATCAATGAAAACGAAACTTTCTAAAAAACAGCTTAAAATTCTAGGCCTCTCCTCGCTGGGCGGTACCTTGGAATTTTATGATTTCATCATTTTTGTTTTTTTTGCCAGCATCATTTCTAGGCATTTTTTCCCCGAGAGCCTCAGTCAAACTTGGCGAGACATCAACACTTACGGCATCTTTGCAGCAGGATACTTGGCGCGGCCCTTGGGGGGGATTGTGATGGGACATTTTGGCGACAAATTTGGGCGTAAAAATATGTTCATGCTTAGCATTTTACTCATGGTCATCCCCACCTTTTTGCTAGCCATCGTGCCGACCTTTGAGAGCGTGGGCTATGCAGCGCCTATCTTTCTCATCCTTGTGCGGCTTTGTCAGGGCATAGCAGTGGGGGGCGAGCTGCCCGGAGCTTGGGTTTTCATTCATGAGCATGCCCCAGAAGGGCGGAAAAATCTTTATTTGGGTTGCCTCACGGCCTCGGTAACGGCTGGAATTTTACTGGGAGCCTTGGTTTATCTTGGAATTTACGCGGTTTTTGACGCGAATGAGGTGCAAGAATGGGCTTGGCGCGTGCCTTTTGCCCTGGGCGGGATCTTTGGAATCGTTTCGGTGTATCTGCGTAAATTTTTAGAAGAAACGCCCGTTTTTCAGCAGATGAAAATGGACAGCGTTTTGGTGCGATTCCCCCTCAAAGAAGTGCTTAAAAGCTCTAAATTTGGGGTGGTGGTCTCCATGCTCATTACCTGGATGCTCACGGCCTGCATTTTAATTTTCATCCTGATAATGCCTAATTTTTTGGTCGCGCCAGATGCCAATGGCGTTAAAATTTTGGATTTTTCCGCGTTTGAAAAGACCTACTTGCAAATTGGTGGCCTCTTTTGCCTCATAAGCGCTTTGATTTTCGGCGGCTTTTTGGCGGATAAATTCAAACCCCACAAGGTTTGCATGGCCTTCACTCTTGCCTTTGCCTTTTTTGCTTTTTCATTTTTTGCGGCCATTTACACGACCGATAAAAATGAGGCGCAAATCGTGTTTTTGTATTGCTTGGTGTGTTTGAGTGCGGGGGTGGCGAATTTTTGCCCGATTTTTATGAGCGATGTTTTCAAGTCCCACATAAGATTTAGCGGAATTTCGTTCGCCTATAACATCGCCTACGCGCTTTCTGGTGGCTTCACGCCCCAGCTCATCACTTATTTGCACATCAAGGCCCGCAGTGCGCAGGCGGGATCTTGGGCGAGTTATGGGCCGAGTGTTTATATTTTTTCAGTTTGTTTGGCGACTTTGCTGGCGAGCGTTTTGATGGCTAGAATTTATAAGGCTAATAATAGCCCACGCACAAAGAAGAGGTGATTTTTATCCGCCTCTCCAGTGGTGTGGGGCTGAAAAAATGGCACTTTTCAATGTAAATATGCTGATGATACTCAAGCCCCAAAAAGTCGTAAAATTTCCTCAAATGCACAAATTTAATCCCCGCAATTTCTTTGAGCTCCAAAAGTTTGTAAATGGCGGAGTTGTTTTTTTCGACCAAGTGCGAGGGCGAAAGACCCGTAAAAGAACAAAAAGCACTTGCAAGCACGAAGCCGCTTAAATCCGTGCATTTTTCCAGCGCGCCCTGATGTCTGGTTAAAATGGTGTTTTTATGCAAAAAAATGGTCCGTGTGCCCTGATACCTGCCAATCTCCACTTTTTTCCAAAATTTATAAGCGTTTTTGGAAATGCTTGCGAGGCGGCAAAATTCTGCGTTCAGGACATAGTGGTCTAAAAATTCATTGGGCGGCAAAATGATGCTTTTCATGCCATGTTATTTTTAGCCTTGGGCGGGAGTTTGTCCAGAAAATTTTCAAGATCAAACACAATCCCACTCCCCGCAGCCTCTTTAATCAAAGCGATCGCCGCCTCAACGTGAAATTTTGACGCACCGTCGTAGGGCGCGAAGATGTGGTTGGTGATGGCGAGGGCGTAGGCGGACTTTCTCACCGCATCCGAGGCAGAATGCGGGGCGCCAACAAAGCAAATGCTTTCTATGAGGCTTTCGTCAAAATTCCAGCGATGCAGTAAAAATCCCAAAAAGGCTATGTGATCCACGCCCAAAAATTCATTTTCAATCAAGGCGATGTTTGAAAAATTCGCCCCCTTGAGCCTTTCTAGGAATTCTTTATCCTTGCGATTTTGGATGAGAAAATTGGAAAAAATGATCATCCCCAATCGCAGCAGCATCGCGCAGGGCACGAGGGAGTGAGAGAGCTTTTTGTCCTCATCGCCCAGCCAGCTTGTGATGAAATTCGCCTCATCGTTGCAAGAACTCAAAAAGTCGCTTGTGTCCAAGCCATAGGGGCTCATATCGATTTTGAAATTGTCCTTGATGGAGTTGGCGATTACGATGTTTTTGATGTTTGCGATGCCAAGCAGGGTTATGACCTGTGTGATGGTTGTGATCTCCCTTGAAAAGCCGTAAAATGGAGAATTCGCAAGCTGCAAAAGTTTGGCCGTGAGGAGGGGATCTGCTCCGATGATGCTAGCGACTTTTTCGGTTCGCACTTCACCACCGGCTGTGTCGATGTATTCTTTGAGCTTGTTGACTGTGTTGGGCAGGGGGGGCAGAATTTCAACGCTTTGAAGTAAAAGTTCATTTATATCCATGCTTTTTCCTTTGGATAACAAATTTTGCGGGGATTATAATTTATTTGATTTAATGTGATCAGAAATTTGAAGCAAAGTGAGAGCCAAGTCTCACTGGTTTTAAAGGGCCTTTTTCACAGCCTCTGCGATCTTTGCAAAGGCGGCCGTGTCATTCATGGCTAAGTCGGCTAGGATCTTTCTATCCAGCGCGATGCCAGCCTTTTTAAGCCCGTTGATGAATTTAGAATAACTCAAATCATTGAGCCTGCAAGCCGCATTGATACGCACGATCCAAAGGCGGCGGAAATCCCGCTTCCTACGGCGTCTGTCGCGATAGGCATAGACCAAGCTTCTTTCGAGTTGTTCCTTCGCTTTTCTAAAATGCTTGTGGCGTCCGCTATAAAAACCACGCGCCGATTTTAAAATTTTCTTATGTCTGCGGCGCCTCACCACGCCCGTTTTCACTCTTGCCATTTTTATTTCCTTTCATAAAGTGGCGTCCAAATTTGGATCTTTCCCTTGAAATTTCAAGGGGAGCTTGAATGACCTCGGTCAAAAACTAAATCCCTAGCATCTTCTCCACAGCCTTAAAATTCGTGCTATGGACATATTTTACCGCGCGTAAATTGCGCTTTCTCTTTGCGGGCTTTTTCGTCAAAATATGGCTGCGAAACGCCGAGCCTCTTTTGATCTTGTTTTTGCCCACTTTGAAGCGTTTGACCGCGCTTTTAACGCTCTTCATCTTTGGCATCATGCTTTCCTTCATTGGGTAAATTTTTCCTTAAGAAAGGGCGGGATGATAGCAAATTTTTCTTTTTTTAGACTGAAATGCGGGTGAAATTTATGGCACGCATTTTGCTTGTCCATCCTATAAAATTTATAAAAAAAGTAAAAAGATGATCATCAATGCGGCAAATCCTTACCAAAATCTGTCCCTAGCAAACCCCGCTAAAAGTGCGCAAATTCCAAGAGCGACCCTCGTTGAAAAGACTCAGGATGCCCAAGAGGAGAGGCCAGAAAACTCAAACGCCACCTTCAAAAACACCTTCGCTAGCGAATTTGGCTTTAGGGTCGATGAGGGGGGCTTTTTTGAGGAGGATTTGAATAAAATTTCCAAACTCCCCCACTCCTATGCCATCCACATCAGCACCGCAAGGGCTCTGGCTAAGGAATTGGCGAGGCAGAATGAAAATTTTAGGCCCGACAAAATCGATCTCCCCCAGCTTTTAAACGAGCATCACAACGCCCTCAAAGCCCTCAATCCCACCTTCAAAAGCGAGGACAACGCCCCCCTAAGCCGCAGCGAGCTTGCCGAGCTTAACTGGGGCTTTTCCACGCAGGAGGGCGATTTTGCGGGGAGGATCGCGCGCATTTATGCAGACAGGGATCAGCTTCAAGCGGCCCAGAGCGATCTTGCCGGGCTCAACGCGCATTTTTTGGACAATAAAATCACAAGCTTTCAACTGGATAAAACCCTCAACAACACCGCCGCTAATGCCATTTTAAAGCCCTATTTGACAAAAAACGCAGAGCTTAGTAAATCGGGCGTTTTGGCCAATTTTGCCTACTGGAATTTAAAAGAGCAAAACGATAAGGCCTTGAATTTCTTCATGAAGCCCGTGAATTTAGACGTTAGTGCCCATCAAAATTTATACAAAATCCTCAAAGGCGAGCTAAAACCGGAGGACTTCATCAAGGAGAGCAACGAGCAAAAAATGAGCTTTGACCTCTATCTTTATGTCAATGGCGTGGATAAAAAAACCACTCCAGAGGACAAGCTTTCGGTATTTTTCCAGCAGTATGTCAATTACCAAAAAGATATGGATTTGAGGGAATTCACCCATTCGAGCTCCATTTACAAGCTTTATAGCGATGCTGTGGCGGAGGATTTTGCAAGGATGCGGGGGGAATTTGAAGCCCAAAGGGGCACGGCGCAAACCTTAGAGCGCATCAACCTCGAGCGAGAGCGGGGCAGAGAGGACTTTTTAGGCGATCGTCAAAGGCAGGCAAGGCTCAATCAAATCCTATCTTCTTACCTTTCCGTGATGTCCTAGGCTTTAACTTAAATTTATAAATTTTCGCTATCATCCACGCCATTTTAAGGACAAAAATTGTCCTAATTAAAGGAGCCCCTCCAGCGATGAAAGTTTATTTAGACAATAACGCCACCACCATGCTAGACCCCGAGGCCTACGCCCTGATGCTTCCCTTTTTCACCGAGCATTATGGCAACCCAAACAGCCTCCACCAGTGGGGCAGCGCCACGCATCCAGCCCTAAAAGAGGCTATGGATAAGCTTTACGCAGGGCTTGGGGCGAGCGATTTGGACGACATCATCATCACCTCCTGTGCGACGGAGAGCATCAATTGGGTCCTAAAGGGCGTTTATTTTGATCATATTTTAGACAGGGAGCGCGATGAGGTCATCATCTCGGGCGTGGAGCACCCGGCCGTTTCTGCGGCGGCGAATTTCCTTAAAAATTTAGGCGTGAAGGTTCTTGAGCTTCCCGTTGATGGCGAGGGCATCTCGGGCGTGGAGCATTTGCGCGAGCTCATCAGCGATAAAACTGCCCTTGTTAGCGTCATGTGGGCGAATAACGAGACGGGCATGATCTTCCCCATCAAAGAAATGGCCGAGCTAGCCCACGAATTTGGCGCCCTCTTCCACACAGACGCCACGCAAGCGGTGGGGAAAATTAAGGTCAATTTGCAGGCTTCAGGTGTGGATTTTGCTTCCTTCTCCGCGCATAAATTCCACGGCCCCAAAGGCGTGGGCGGGCTTTTCATCAAAAAGGGCTTGGAGCTCAGCCCGCTTTTGCATGGCGGCGAGCACATGGGCGGACGGCGCAGCGGCACGCTCAATGTCCCCTACATCGTGGCGATGGGCGAGGCCTTGCGCATAGCCAACGCGATGCTAGAATTTGAAGACTCCCACATCCGCCGCTTGCGCGACAAGCTCGAGGACGAAATTCTAAGCCTTGAGGACACTACCGTGGTGGGCAGCAGAGAAAGGCGCGTGCCCAATACCATCCTAGCTAGCATCAAGGGTGTCGAGGGCGAGGCGATGCTTTGGGATTTGAATCAAAACGGCATAGCCGCCAGCACGGGCTCGGCCTGTGCGAGTGAGGACTTGGAGAGCAATCCCATCATGGAAGCCATCGGCGCGGGGAATGACCTGGCCCACACGGCTTTGCGGCTTTCTTTGTCGCGCTTTAACACCGAGGCCGAAATCGACTACGCCGCCGCGCAAATCAAGGCTGCCGCGACGAGACTGAGGGCGATTTCTAGCACCTATGCTTACAATCCAAATAATTACAAATAAGGAACAAAAATGGCAAAACACAATCTGATCGGCGGTTCTATCTGGGATGAGTATTCTCAAAAAGTGCAGGAGCGCATGAACGCACCCTTGCATATGGGTGAATTTAACGAAGAGGACGCCAAGGCCAAAGAGGCCAAGCTCATCGTGGCCGATTTTGGCGCAGAGAGCTGCGGGGATGCGGTGCGACTTTTTTGGCTGGTCGATGAAAAGAGCGATACCATTTTGGACGCGAAATTTAAAAGCTTTGGCTGTGGCACGGCCATCGCTAGCAGCGATGTGATGGCCGAGCTTTGCATAGGAAAAAAGGTCGATGAAGCCGTGAAAATCACCAATTTAGACGTGGAATTTGCTCTTCGCGATGAGCCCGACACTCCCGCCGTGCCGCCTCAAAAAATGCACTGCTCGGTGATGGCCTATGATGTGATCAAGCAAGCCGCAGCCACTTACAAGGGCATTTCGCCGGAGGATTTTGAAGAGCAGATTATGGTCTGTGAGTGTGCGCGTATAAGCCTTGGGACGATTAAAGAGGTGATCAAGCTTAATGACCTGCATTCTGTGGAGGAGATCACGCAGTACACCAAGGCCGGCGCCTTTTGTAAGTCCTGTGTAAAACCCGGCGGCCACGAGGCTAGAGAAAATTACCTCATCGATCTCCTAGCGCAAACGAGGGCCGAGATGGACGGGGAGCGGCTTAAAAATTCCACCCAGGCCGACCTAGCCTTTGATGAAATGACGATAGTGGGGCAGCTCAAAGCCGTCGAAGCCGTGCTTGATAGCGAGATCCGCCCTATGCTACAAGGCGATGGCGGCGATATGGAGGTGATCGACATCCAGAAGGCAGAGGGCGCGGCGATTGACATTTACATCCGCTATCTTGGTGCTTGCAGCGGCTGCTCAAGCGGCAGCGGCGCGACCCTTTATGCGATAGAAAGCGTCCTGCAAGAAGAGCTCAGTCCTAACATCCGCGTCCTACCTGTGTGAGCGGTGAAGTTGATGTGATGTGTATTTTTTTAAATATTTTTCATTTCAAAGCTTCTTGCATTGCTTTTTTAAGCAATTCCCTTCTGTCTCTCACATTGAAAAAAAGCTCAAAGGCAAAAATGCCCTGCCACAAAAGCATATCAAGCCCGTCTTTACAAAAAATTTGATGTGTTTTGCACAATTTTAAGAAAGGTGTTTCTTTTCCGTAAATCACCTCAAAGGCGCAGGGTTTGTGCCGTAGAATTTCTGCAAGCAAATCCTGACTGCAGGGCAGATCGTCCCCACTTAAACCTGCTGCTGTGCTATTTACGACAAGGTCAAATTGAAATTCCCTCAAATCCTCATACAAGGCACAAGGAAAATCCTTAAATTCTGCAAATTTCGCCCCGCTGCGATTAGCGATTTGCACCTCAATGCCCTCCCCTCTCAAAGCATGGGCAAGCGCCTTAGCCGTCCCGCCAGATCCCAAAATAAGAGCCTTCTTAAGGCACTTAAATTCCTCTATGGCCTTCAAAAATCCGGGCGCATCGGTATTGTAAGCGTGAAGTTTAGAATTTTTTAAAACCAAAGTATTTGCCGCACCGATTTTCAAGGCCATCGGATCTTGGATGTCGGCTATTTTTAAAGCCTGCTCTTTAAAGGGTAGGGTGATGTTCGCCCCGCTCAGTCCAAGCTCGTAAAAAATTTGTCGCAGCTTTTCTTTATCCTGCAGATGATAGCGGGTATAGATGCCATCAAGCCCCAGAGATTTGATGGCATTGTTGTGAATTCTAGGCGACTTGGAGTGGTGGATGGGGTCGCCTATGACGCAAAAATATTTCATTTTAGCTCAAAAGAAAAAGCATCCTTAGCAAGCTCTTGGCGAATTTTTGCAAGCTCGCCAGCAATTTTATCCTTAGCAAAGGGACCGATGAGAATTTTTGTGATTTCCTTGCCATTCACGGTGGTTTTATAAAGCTTATAAGTATAGCCCTTAGCCTTCACGGCCGCGAGCTCTTTTGACTTTTGATCCACATTGCTCACAGAAAAAATTTGCACATAAATTCCCAAGGGCAAGCCGCTCGCATGCAAAGGCGTGGCATTGACATCCTTGAAAAGCTCTTTGGCATCGCTTGCTTTTGGACTGGCCTTTGTTTCGGTTTTTGGCGCTGGCTTTGGCTTTTCAGTTTTGGGCGGGGCCGCTTTGACAGGTTGCTCCGTCTGCGCAGTCTCTGTTTTTGGTGCGGCCTCTGTTTTAGGGCTTTGCTCCTCTAATGCTGCAGTCGGCGGCATGGTGAAATTTTCCTCAGCCACCGTGCTCTGGGTTGCCCCGGCGCTTTCATTGGCATCGTTTTGAATTTGCCTTCTCAAAAGATCAAATTGATCCTCAAGCTCATCCTGCACGATGGGCATGTTTTGAAATTCGCCCCCATCATTCTCGCTCGTCTGCACGCTCGTAGGCTCAGATGGCAGGATATTATCCTCACTCGCCTCATCGCCATTAATCAAACGCATCACTATCATCACCACCAAAAATAAAATAACTAAAGCGATCACCCTTAGCAAAATTTTTTTAATTTTCTCATTTTTATTGCTTTTTTCCAAAATGATGTCGTCAAATTCATTGTTTTTCTTTTCCATTATCTTCCTTTCACATGTGTTTTGACCATGAGCTGCCGCGTTCCTTTTGATAGACCTCGTAAGGCACAACCAAAATATTAAATTCCCTAGGCACATCCATACTCGGAAAAACCCTCCACTCCACGGGCATCTTGCTCGCAAACATTACAGAAAGCTTGGACGCCAAAGAATAACCCTCATTGAGGGCCGTGTGTCCCTTGTGGATGTAGAGATGGAGGTGCCCGGGTGTCCTCGTTTTATAGGCGGTAAAATTTATAAAGCCCTCCTCACGCAAAATGAGCTGTGCCCTGTGCCAAAACCTCTCGGCATTGAAGCCGTTGTAATCAAAAACGATATTTTCTACCTTGTTGTCCTTGGTGATCAAATCATGAGCGACAATGATTTTTTTGCTGGCGTGATCCCTTAGGATATTGGCATTCAAGGAGGCATCGACCCTTTCAAATTTATTGAAAAAATACCTCCCGCGATACTCGCACTTGCCGACAATCCTATCCCTTTTAATATAATAATGATCGCTTATCATCTTAATGAGCGACATATCCATAGTCGAAATCAAAACATAGCCTTTGAGTAAATCATAAAATCCCTCGCTAAAATTTTAAGCTTTTCTTTAACTTCCTCTTGCAAATTTGCATTGTGGATATCGCTTAAAATATCCGCGATGTAGCCTGCTACCTGCTGCATTTCTCCCTCCTTAAAGCCCCTTGCGGTCAGTGCAGGAGTGCCAAGCCTTAGTCCACTCGTTATGAAGGGGCTTCGCGTCTCGCCCGGGACGGTGTTTTTATTCGCCGTGATGCCAGCATTACCCAGGGCTAAATCCGCATCCTTGCCGCTAAAATCTCTATCCAAAAAGCTCATCAAAACAAGATGATTATCCGTCCCATCACTCACTAGCTTGAAATTTCTATCCATCAAGGTTTTGGCTAAGGCCTTGGCATTGCGCACGACTTGCGCGGCGTAAATTTTCCACTCGGCACTCAAATTAAATTTAAAGCCCACAGCCTTAGCGGCGATGACATGCATCAGCGGACCGCCTTGGATCCCGGGAAAAATCGCCGCATTGATCTTTTTAGCGATGTCCTCATCGTTGCACATGATGATGCCCCCCCGCGGCCCCCTTAGGGTTTTATGCGTGGTGGAGCTTACCGCATGAGCGTGAGGGAGAGGGCTTGGATGCTCGCCAGCCACCACCAGCCCAGCGATGTGAGCAATATCGGCAAACAAATACGCCCCCACTTCATCGGCGATTTCTCTAAATTTCGCAAAATCGATCACCCTAGCATAGGCACTGGCCCCGCAAACGATGAGTTTTGGCCTGACGATGTGGGCGATTTGACGCACCTTTTCGTAATCAATATAGCCATCAAGCTCAACCCCATAAAAAAAGCTTTCATAAATTTTCCCCGAGCTGCTCACCTTAGCACCATGCGTGAGGTGTCCGCCGTGGCTAAGGTCCATCCCTAAAATTTTATCCCCCGGATTTAAAAGTGCGGTATAGACGGCTTGATTGGCCTGAGAGCCTGAGTTGGGCTGGACATTGGCAAAATTACAAGCGAAAAGCTTTTTACAGCGCTCGATGGCTAAATTTTCTATTTCATCAACCACCTCACAGCCACCATAATAGCGCTTGGCCGGATAGCCCTCGGCGTATTTGTTCGTCAAAACACTGCCCATAACCTCCATCACCTCAGGCAGGGTAAAATTCTCACTGGCTATCATCTCAAGCCCCTCACACTGGCGTTTTAGCTCTGCGTGGGTGAGTTCAAAAATTTCTTTATCAAAACGCTCCAAACTCATTTTTTATCCTCCTTCAATTCTAATTTTAGCGGACGCATCGCGGGAAATAAAATCACATCGCGAATCGACTTCTTCCCCGCAAGAAGCATCACGAGCCTGTCGATGCCTATGCCCTCCCCCGCAGTGGGCGCCATGCCATAGCCCAAGGCATTGACAAAGTCCTCATCCATTTCACAGGCCTCCTCATCGCCCGCATTTTTCGCCTCAATCTGCTTCAAAAACCTCTCATACTGATCAAGTGGGTCATTGAGCTCGTTAAAGCCGTTGGCAAGCTCCTTACCACCGATGAAAAGCTCAAAGCGCTCGGCTATGCTCTCATCGCTCTCACTGCGCCTTGAAAGGGGGCTTATGGAAAGCGGAAAATCCACGATGAAAGTGGGATTTATGAGCTTATCTTCGACATAGCGATCGAAAAGCTCGGCCTGCAAATGCCCCAAATCAAGCCCCTCATTCGCCTCAAAGCCATCATTCTTAAGCTTGGTTAAAATTTGTTCCCTGCTTTCTATCAGGGCCTCACTCAAATCGCCGTATTTTTTGAGGGCATCCTTGTAGGTGATGCGCTCAAAGGGCTTTGAAAAATCGATGCTCATCCCGTCAAATTCAAGCCTCTGCCCCAGATCAAGCTCCCTCAAAAGCAGGACGAAAAGCTCCTCGGTCAGGTCCATCAAATCCTCATAATTATGATAGGCCCAGTAGAATTCAATGGTCGTAAATTCAGGGTTGTGCGTGAGGTCCATACCCTCATTTCTAAAGCAGCGACCGATTTCAAAAACGGCCTCAAATCCCCCTACAATCAGCCTCTTAAGATAAAGCTCGGGAGCGATCCTTAAAAATCTCTCCACGCCCAAGGCATTGTGAAAGGTAACGAAGGGCTTGGCATTTGCTCCGCCAGCGATGGGGTGCATCATTGGGGTCTCAACCTCCAAAAAGCCCCTGTCCTCAAAAAAACGGCGGATGAGGCTCACCACACGAGAGCGCAGGATAAAATCCCTGCGAACCTCGGTATTCATGATCATATCCACATAGCGCTTGCGGTATCTTTGCTCGATGTCTGTGAGGCCGTGATACTTCTCAGGTAGTGGCACGATGGCTTTAGCGGCTAGGATCAGCTCGCTCACGCGCAGGCTGAATTCTCCCGTTTTGGTCAAAAAGGGATAGCCCTTAGCGATGACGATGTCGCCCACTTCGAGATTTTTTTTGAAAAGATTGTATTTTTCCTCGCCCAGACTGTCTTTGGAAAAATAAATTTGCGTGTTTTCGCTTTCGTCCTCTATATTGGCAAAAATGGACTTGCCCGCAATCCTCAAAAGCTTCAAGCGCCCCGCGATGCAAACGGACGCGCTGGCGTCTCTTTTCTCTTCGGTGTTTTGGATGTAGGAAAATTGACGCTTGAAATTTTTAATGGACGCGTCTTTTTTCAAAAAATGAGGATAAGGATGAACCCCAGTCTGCCTTAGCTCCTGGGCCTTTTGGATGCGCTGCTGCTCTAAGACATTCTCAAACATCTCCCGCCCCCTTGTCGCAATCACTACAAATGCCATAAAGCTGCATCAAATGCCCTGTAAGCTTGAATTGATGCTCTTTGGCGATGAGGGACTGCTGCCTTTCTATGATGGGGTTTTCAAATTCAATAATCTTACCGCAGCCCTTGCATATCATGTGATCGTGATGGGGTTTGTTGGCGAGCTCGTATTTTTTGCCCGCTGCGCCAAAGGAGATCGACGTAACCATCGCGGCCTCTTCAAGTAAATTTAAGGTGCGGTAAACCGTGGCGATGCCGATATTGAGCTCAGGATGCGTCTGCTTGATCTCTATATACAGGCTTTCTGGAGTGTAGTGCATCTGGCTGTGATAGAGGGTTTTGAGGAGAATTTCCCTTTGCTTGGTATATTTGAGGCCACCCTCGCGTAAAATTTTTTTAAATTCATCCAGCAAAACATCGTATTCTAAATTTTCAATCACCATCTACCCTTCTTATGTCGCGTTCAAATCTTTCTGCAAGTCCTGCCTTATTTCGTCTAAATTTGGCATGCTGAGGGACTGATTCATGATCAAAGAGCCTACATTTTTAAGCACGGACAGGGTGTAGCTACCGGCTGCGAATTTTTCCAATTTGTCGTCCAAAAAGTCTATCCTAGCGATGCAAAAGACCAAAATGGCAAAGACCAAGAAAATTTTCGCGCTTCCAAAAACAAAGCCACCCATTCTGTCCAAAAAGCCCAGTCCGCTGAGCTTGATGAGCTTGGCTAAAAAATTTCCAAACAAGAGACAGAAAATCCAAAAGAGGATCAAAATCGCTAAAAATCCCGCGAAGGAGGCTAGGGCTTCGTTTTCAATTTTATAGAAGGTTTCGCGTATGAATGCAGCGCATTTGTCCGCATACACAGATGCGAGGAAAACGCCCCCTATGATGCCTAAAAGCCCGAAAACTTCTTTGATGAGTCCGTTTAAAATTCCTTTAAGTCCCAAAAGCAGAGTGAAGCCTATCACAAAAGCATCGAACCAGTAAAAATTCATCGTAGCTACCTAAAAATAATCTTTTTTGAGGGTGATTTTATCTTAAGCGAAAAAATGTTGGGTTAATCACTCAATGATTTTTGGCACGACAAAAAAACGCTCATCGCTCTTGGGCGCACAGGCTAAAACCCCGTCAATCACATCCTCTCCTCGTGCCTCATCGCATCTTAGGGGTGTGCCCCCCTCGAGGGTGCTTACGGTAACCTCAAGCTCGCTCAAATCCAGCTCATTGAGTTTTTCTACGAAATTCACAATCTCGCTCAACTCGGCAATCACGTCTTTTCTTTTTTCATCGTCAATCTTCAAGGCGCTTAAATTTTCAAGCTTACTCAAAAGTCCCGCGTCAATCTGCATCTTAAAACCTCACAATGTAAAATTTTCACAAGATGATAACACAAAAAGCCTTGGATTGTTTAGCATATCCTATTTTTATTATGTTACACTATGGCATCTTTATCAAAAGGATTTGACTTGGCACTCAAAGATAATTTAAAGGCCATCAAAGCGCAACTTAGCACCGAAGAGCGCTTCATAGAAAATTTCATCAAAAGCGAACGATTCATCAAAAAATACAAATTCTACCTCATCGGCCTCGCTATCGTTTTGACCCTGTGGTTTGCCGTCAGTTTTATCATGCAGACACTGAAGCAAAAGGGCATCGAGGAGGGCAATGCGCTCTACACGCAGCTCATACTTGAGGATGGCGATCTGGCTAGGGCTCAGGGCTTAAAGGAGAAAAATCCCAATCTTTACGCCATTTTTTTGATGCAAAAATTCAATTCCGATCCTCAAAATTCCCAAATTTTAAACGCAATGAACGCCTTAGGCGAAAGCTCGGAACTCAACCCACTGCTTCAAAACATCCTCGCCCTCAGCACAGGCGGCAAATCCGTGTTTTTGAGGGATTATGACAAAATTTTACAGGCCTACGGGCTTTTGAAAGAGGGCAAAATCGAAGAGGCAAATGTCCTGCTCTCACAGATAAAGCCGGATAGCTCCTTGGGACAAATCGCTAAAAATTTCCAACACTACAAAGGTATAACCGAATGAAAAAAATTTATTTGACAATTTTTTGCCTAGTGCTTTTTTGCGGATGCGAGAGTAAGAGGCAGTATTTTGAGCCTGCACAAACGGACGGAGCTTTGAGTTTTGATGCGTATTTGGGGGATAAGATCATCGACTGGAATTCAAACGCCGCCAAGCTCAACAAGGGCGTCATTTACAAAGGAATAATACCGCTCAAGCTTGGAAAAAACGAAAATCTTTTAGCCTATCAGGATGGCGAATTTGTCATAGCCGACAACGAGGGGAATCTTAAAATCCTCAACGAGCGTCAAGAAGAAATTCACGCTCACAAATTCGACTCAAGTGTCGTCAGTGCGCGTTTGGATGGGGATGACTTGGCCTTGGTTTTAGCGAGCAATAGCATCGTTTTAGCCGATCGAAACTTGAGGATTAAATTTTCGCAAGATTTCACCCCTGCCCCCACTCGAGACAACCGCGCCGCCGCGCCGATATTTTTAAACCAGCTCATCATTTACCCTACTTTGGATGGGAGATTGATCATTTTTTCAAGGGATACGGGGCAAATTCTCAATGATGTCGTGGTTTCAGCGGCGGATTTTTTCAACAATGTCTTGCATCTTAGCGTGTTTGAGGACAGGATGATAGCCGCCACTTCCCATAAAATCATCATCATTTCTCCGCAAAAAACCTTCCATCTGGATGCGCAAATTAAGGATGTCATCACGGATGGGGGCGACATTTTCATCCTGTGTAAGGACGGCAATATCATCAAAGCCGACCTCAGGCTCAACAAAATCCTAGAAAAAAAATTTGACTTTGCCATCTTCAACAAGGCTCAAATTTATGAGGGATTTTTGTATATTTTTGAAAAAAAGGGCTATTTGATAAAAAGCGATTTGAATTTAGCAAACATCCAAACATTCAAGCTTCAAGCCGCTGTCGATAAGATGTCTTTCATGGGTGATGGCAAGTTTTACTATGATGATAAAATTTTAAACCTACCATGATCATTTTAGAAAAAAGTCTGGCATTTTTGAAACTGCCCCAAGCGAAAACTCTCGATTTGCAAGAACACACACGCAAAAAAACCTATCTTTGCCTGCATGGTGGCGGGGCATTGGCCCTCATTTACAGCGGCAAGGCGAGATTTTTGCTCAAGGACGCTTTATTCTTGGAGGATTTGCGCGAAAAAATTTGCGCGAAACATCAAATTTCCCCCTCAAAAAAATATTTCTTCTTGCAGTCCCCCCTTTGCTCGAAGGCTAAAAATTTGCTCCTAGAAAAAGGTTTCATCGTCCATGCTTTTGTGTGATATTGGTAATTTCAGCGCGAGTTTTTTGGATGAAAACAAATATTTCATTTTAAGCATCGAGGAATTTTTAAAATTTCAAAGTCAAGAAAGGGTCTATTACATCAGCGTCAATGACAGGCTCAAAAGCCACCTGCAAGCCCAAAATCATTATGTCAATCTCGAGCCTTATTTTCGCTTTGATACGATTTATCAGGGCTTGGGGGTGGATAGGATCGCGGCTTGCTATACGATCAGCGATGGGGTGGTTGTGGATGCGGGAAGTGCCATTACTGTGGATATTGTTTCCAATTTTATCCATCTTGGAGGCTTTATTTTGCCCGGGATCGCAAACTACAAAAAAATTTACGCCCACATTTCACAGCGCCTCAAGTGCGAATTCAACACGCAGGTCAGTTTTGACGCCTTCCCGCAAAGGACAAGCGATGCGCAAAGTTATGCCGTTTTCAAGGGAATTTATTTGCTCATAAAAGATGCCGCCAAAAACGAACGACTTTATTTTACCGGAGGGGACGGGCAGTTTTTGGCGAATTTTTTTGACAACGCCATCTACGACAAACTTCTTATTTTTAGAGGTATGAGAAAGCTCATTGAAGAAAACCCAACGATTTTCAAATCATAAAAATGTGCGATATTTATCCAAAATTTTTACTCAGTTTATTTTTTTGGACTAAACTTTACAGAAATTAAATTTGCAACGAGATTGCAATGTTTTGAATTTTAAGGAAAACGATGAAATGGCAAGAATTTGATGTGCTTGTTATCGGTGCTGGCGTTTCAGGATCGGCATTGTTTTATCAACTGGCAAGATACACAAATATCAATAATATCGCCTTGATAGAAAAATACAGCGCCCCCGCCTTGCTTAATAGCAAAAGCACGAGTAACTCGCAAACCATACATTGTGGCGACATTGAGACGAACTACACCCTCGAAAAGGCCAAAAATGTCAAAAGAAGCGCCGATATGGTCATCAAGTATGGGATGCTCCAAAATGCGCAAAATCGCTTCATGTTTTCGCATCAAAAAATGGCTCTGGCTGTGGGCGATAGCGAGTGTGAATACATGAAAAATCGCTACGAGGAATTTAAAGAACTTTACCCCTATATCCAATTTTTCGACAAGGATAAGATCAAGCAAATAGAACCCAAGGTCGCCCTGGGTGAGGATGGCCAAAAGGATAGGGGTGAAAACATCGTAGCTATGGGCGTTGAGGAGGGGGAGAATTTCACTACGATTGACTTTGGCAAGATGAGCCAGAGTTTTGTTGAGGAGGGTCAAAAGCAGGGCAAGAATACCCTAGTGGCCTTCAACGAAGAGGTGAAATTCATAGAAAAAAACGGGGATCATTTTGTCATCAAAACCGCGAATTCAAAAGAATATCGCGCTAAGGCTGTTGTGGTGAATGCTGGGGCGCATTCTTTGTATCTTGCGCACAAAATGGGACTGGGGCTTGATAAATCTTGCTGGCCTGTGGCAGGTAGTTTTTATCTTACAAAACAAAAGCTTTTAAATGGTAAGGTTTATATGGTGCAAAATCCTAAGCTCCCATTTGCAGCACTTCACGGAGATCCTGATTTAATGGCGGATATGAACACGCGCTTTGGTCCCACGGCCCTAGTGATACCCAAGCTTGAGCGTTACAGGGGGCTTAAATCCATGCCCGAATTTTTTGAGGCCCTGAGGTTTGATCGGATTGTGATGAAGATCAGTTTTGACATGCTTAAAGATTCAACGATCAGAAATTACATTTTTTACAATTATCTTTTTGAAATTCCACTTTTAAACAAAAGATTATTCGTCAAGGATGCGAGAAAAATCGTCCCGAGCCTTAAGATCGAGGATATTTACTACGCTAAGGGCTTTGGCGGGATTCGTCCGCAGATCATCGACAAAACCAACAAAGAGCTCATGCTAGGAGAAGCGAGCATTAACGAAATGGACGGCATCACCTTTAATATGACCCCAAGTCCGGGCGCGACAAGCTGTCTGGGTAACGCCGAAAGGGACACCAAGGCGCTTTGTGCCTATTTGGGGGCGCGTTTTGATGAGGATAAATTTGCAAGCGAGTTGCTGTAGCTTTAAAATCAATCATGCCTCCGCAAAACACTACAAAGGATCCGGTTGTGCTTAAAAAAACGAAGATTGTCGCCACCGTAGGGCCAGCGAGTGAGAGTGAAAAGGTTTTGCGCCAGATGATCATCAATGGGGTGAATGTCTTCAGGCTCAACTTTTCCCACGGCACTCACGAGTATCACAAAGAAAATTTAAACAAAATAAGAAAGGTCGCCGCCGAGCTTAGAAACAGAGTGGGGATACTCCAGGACATCAGTGGTCCTAAAATTCGCACCGGGGAGCTCAAGGAGCCTTTTGAGCTGAAAAAGGGCGATAGGCTTGATTTTTACAGGGGAAAAATTCTGGGCGAAAAATGTGCCCCAAGCCACTACAAGCTCAGCATCAATCAAAGCGATATTTTAAACAGGCTCAAGCTCGATGAATACATCTACCTCTACGATGGAAGTATCCGCGCTAGGATAGTGAAAATCAATGAGGATTTTGTCGAAAGCGTTATTGAAAATGATGGATTTTTGAATTCCAACAAGGGCATCAATTTCCCCAACACAAAAATCAATATCGACATCATCACGCAAAAGGACAAAAGGGATCTGCTTTGGGGCATTGAAAATGCGGTGGATTTTTTGGCCATTTCTTTTGTGCAAAATGCCCACGATATTCACGAAGTGCGGGAAATTTTGGCGCAAAACAATGCCAAAATCGCCATTTTTGCCAAGATAGAAAAATTTGATGCGGTGGAGAATATCGATGAGATCATCGCATCCAGTGATGGGATTATGGTCGCTCGCGGGGATTTGGGCATCGAAGTGCCCTACTACAAAGTGCCCAACATCCAAAAAAAAATCATCCAAAAAGCCAACAACGCAAGCAAACCCGTCATCACTGCCACGCAAATGCTTTTTTCTCTAACGAAGGTCAAAACCGCCACTAGGGCTGAAATTTCTGATGTGGCCAATGCCGTTTTAGACGGCACGGATGCGGTGATGCTGAGTGAGGAAAGTGCGGTGGGGGTGGATCCTGCCAATGCTGTTGATATCATGTGCAAGACCATCATCGAGGTGGAAAAATACTATCCTTACAATAAATTTGGCTCTTTTGAGTATCTTGATGATACTGATAAAATCATGCTTTCAAGCGCCCATTTGGCGACAGATTTACAGGCTGGGGCCATCATTTCACTCACAAGTAGCGGCAAGTCGGCCATTAAAATTTCAAGATATCGCCCTAACACCCCCATCATCGCCGTGGCCCACTCGGAAAAAACGCTCAATTTTCTTAGCATAGTTTGGGGGGTTGATCCTGCGATTTTGGTGAGTAAAAGCGATGAAATGACGAAGCTGCTTAAGGACTCTGTGCGCTCCTGCGTTGAAAAGGGGCTGATGGATAAAGACAGGTGCTACATCCTAACGGCGGGCTTTCCAACAGGCATCGAGGGGACGAGCAACCTCATCCGCATCCTCAAAAAAGACCAAATCGCCTATTACTTAAGGTAAGCGCACGCCCCTCTCCGCACTTCGCATCCTCTTCACTTTGGCACATCCTTCCTCGCACCTCAAAGGCCGCGCGACAAGCCTCTCTCACTCAAAAATTTCCACCCCATCCCCATCAACCCCGCCTTTGAATTCATTGTAGTCTGCGTTGGTTTTTTGCATGTTTTCGGCCGCTGGCAAATGGGCATTGAGGGAATTTAGGGTGTTTTTATAAAAGGCGATGAAGGCCTTATCGATCTCAAAGGCAGGACGCTCTAAGCCCTTATTGATCTGAGTCGGCACGGTGCTAAGCGTGGTTTTAAATGGCCCCAGGCCCCCATCGCTTTTCACCGGATAATTGATATCGATCCAAGAATCCAGCTTCGTATTGCTAGTGATATTGGTAACATTTTGCGGATTGTGCGCATCGATAAAATCAAGCCTAGCCTCAAATTTCAAGCCCAGTTTGGACGCGACATAGCTCCCGCTTAGCCACTCATCCGCCCTTTTGGCCTCCTTTTCGTCTATGTAAATTTTAATCAAGCCCACAAGATTATAATCAGCCACACCCTCACTGAGCTCATAGCCCTTAAGCCCCACCACGACCCTCATTTGCTCCTCTAAATTTTGCTTCAAAAGCTCCGCTTCTTTCTGCATCCTTATCCTCAAAATGGAATTTTCAAAATCATCAGAATAATTATTATTTTGCTCCACTTCTAAAGCCCTCACCGCAACCCTAATGCCAGAGCTTGGCACGTCAACCTGTGCTTGCTCCTGGGGCTTGAAGCTTGGCAATGAAACATTGACAAATTCAGAGCTCGTATGGACACAAGCCGCAAAAAACAAAGCCACAAACGCAAAAAAATATTTTTTCATCCACAAAGCCTTTGGGTAAAATTTAGGCCAATTGTAGCGGGTTAAAGTTTTTTTGTTATCTTAAACTTTCAAATCAAGTAAAATCAGGTTTTGTGATGGAATTTTGGCGTCAAATTTATATGCATTTTGATGTGGTGGCTTTTAGTATTTTTGGTTTTAAGGTGCATTGGTATGGCATCATGTATGTCATCGCTTTGCTTTTGGCCCTCGTTTTGGCGAAATTTTTTGTGAAAAAATTCCAGTTCGACATTCGCGATAAAATCCTTGATAACTATTTTGTTTGGGCGGAGATTGGCGTTATTTTGGGTGCTAGAGTGGGTTATGTTTTGATTTATGATGCAAACACGGCCTATTATCTCACGCATCCTTGGCAAATTTTTAATCCCTTCGGTAGAAATGGTGAATTTATAGGTATCCGCGGGTTGAGCTATCACGGTGCGATTGTTGGATTTTTGTTAGCGACTGTTCTTTTTTGCAAAAAATACAAGCAAAATCTTTGGCTTTTTTTGGATTTGGCTGCTCTGAGTGTGCCTTTGGCCTATGTTTTTGGACGCGTGGGGAATTTTCTCAATCAAGAGCTTTTTGGACGCGTTAGTGATGTGGCTTGGGGGATTTATGTGGAGGGAATTTTGCGCCATCCCTCTCAACTTTATGAGGCCTTTTTGGAAGGCTTTGTTGTTTTCATCGTGGTATTTTTAATGAAATTTAAACAGAGCTTTCAAGGTGAGCTCGCCATTGTCTATGCCGGGGCCTATTCTTTAGCGCGTTTTGTGTGCGAGTTTTATAGAGAGCCTGATTTTGGGATCGGCTTTGTGGCTTGGGGTTTGAGCATGGGTCAAATTCTTAGTTTGCTGATGTTTGTCGTGGTTTTTTTGTCTTATTTTTATTTAAAAACTAAAATAAAATTTAAATTATCTTAAAGGCTAGTATTAATATAATCAAGCCCTTTTAATTTCACATCGCAAGGAGAAAAGATGAGCGAGCTTATCGAAGGATATTTAGGCAAGAGCATCGATGGCAAAAAAAGCAAAATGCCAGCCAGGCTTGACTTTATCCAAAGCGCCTCAGGGCTTTTTTTGGGACTTTTTATGTGGCTACATATGCTTTTTGTATCCACGATTTTGGTGAGTGAAGATTTTTTTAACTCTGTTGTCCATTTTCTAGAGTTAAAATTTGTTTATGATAACCCTATTATGAGTTACATCACTTCATTTCTTGCAGCCTGTGTTTTGATTATTTTCATCGTGCATGCAGCGCTGGCGATGAGAAAATTTCCTATTAATTTCCGCCAATATCAGCTTCTAAGAACCCACTCTAAAAAGATGAAGCACGAGGACACCACGCTCTGGTGGGTGCAGGCCTTCACGGGCTTTGTGATGTTTTTCTTAGGTTCGGCTCATCTTATCTTCATCATCACAAATGCCGACAAAATCAGCGCGGACATGTCAGGCGAGAGGGTGGTCAATCACTTCATGTGGCTTTTTTACATCGTCTTGCTCATTTGCGTGGAGCTTCACGGTAGCATAGGGCTTTATAGGCTTTGTGTTAAATGGGGCTGGTTTGAGGGGAAAAATGCAAGGGAGAGTC
Source organism: Campylobacter sp. (assembly GCF_030528245.1). Lineage (GTDB taxonomy): Bacteria > Campylobacterota > Campylobacteria > Campylobacterales > Campylobacteraceae > Campylobacter_D. The sequence goes on along the minus strand of NZ_JAUMZG010000001.1, from coordinate 79,169 downwards.
GCAAAAAGCTCAAAAGGGCCAAATGGGCTATCAGTGCTTTTTTCTTGGCGCTTGGCGTTTTGTCCCTTGCCGCTTTTGCAAAAATAGGCTTTGAGAATTATCAAATTCAAGCAAACGCGATGATAAAAAACTACAATGGAGCAAATCATGAATATACAATATAGTGATGCCTTAGTCATAGGCGGCGGTCTAGCAGGGCTTAGAGCAGCCATTGAGGTGGCAAAAAGTGGGCAAAGCGTAACGCTTTTAAGCATTTGCCCGGTGAAGCGCTCACACTCGGCTGCCGTGCAAGGTGGTATGCAAGCAAGTCTTGGAAATGGTGCTAAAGGCGAGGGTGATAATGAGGACTTGCATTTTGCCGATACGGTGAAAGGCTCGGACTGGGGTTGTGATCAGGAGGTAGCGAGGATGTTCGCTCAAACGGCGCCAAAGGCGGTGCGGGAGCTTGCGGCTTGGGGAGTGCCTTGGACTAGGGTTACGAAGGGTCCTAGAACGGTCGTTATCAACGCACAAAAAACCGTGATTGAAGAAAAAGAAGAGGCACACGGACTTATTAACGCAAGGGACTTTGGCGGCACGAAAAAATGGCGAACCTGTTATATCGCCGATGCTACGGGGCATTGTATGCTTTATGGCGTGGCAAATGAAGCGATTAAGCATCAAGTTAAAGTTATTGATAGAATGGAAGCGGTGCGCATCATGCACGATGGGAAAAAATGCTTGGGCGTCATCGCTAGGGACTTGACAAATGGGCAGCTCATCGCCTACATCGCACGCGGCACGATGATAGCAACGGGCGGCTATGGTAGAATTTACAAGCAAACGACCAATGCCGTTATCTGCGAGGGGACAGGCGCGGCGATTGCCCTTGAAACAGGACTTTGCAGACTTTCTAATATGGAAGCGGTGCAATTTCACCCGACCCCCATCGTGCCGAGTGGAATTTTACTGACTGAGGGCTGTCGTGGGGATGGCGGAATTTTGCGCGATGTGGATGGATACCGCTTCATGCCTGATTATGAGCCAGAAAAAAAAGAACTTGCTAGCCGTGATGTGGTGAGCCGTAGGATGATGGAGCATATTCGCAAGGGTAAGGGTGTGAAAAGTCCTTATGGGGATCACTTGTGGCTTGATATTTCTATTTTAGGCAGGGCGCATGTGGAGAAAAATTTGCGCGATGTGCAAGATATTTGCAAAACTTTCAACGGCATAGACCCGGCCGATGAGGGGCCGAAGGGCTGGGCGCCCGTGCTTCCTATGCAGCACTATTCAATGGGTGGAATTCGCACTAAGCCAACAGGAGAAAGTCAGTGGCTTGAGGGGCTTTTTGCCTGCGGGGAGGCGGCTTGCTGGGATATGCACGGCTTTAACCGCTTGGGTGGAAATTCTTGCGCGGAGACCGTTGTGGCGGGGATGATAGTAGGAGATTATTTTGCGGATTATTGTAAAAATAATGGCGAAGTTGTAGATACTAATGTTGTAAAAGATTTTTTAAGTAAAGAATATCAATATCTTAAATCTTTAGTGGATAAAGAGGGACAAAATGATGTTTTTGAAATTAAAAATAGAATGAAAGAGGTAATGTGGGATAAGGTTGCCATTTTTAGAACGGGCGAGGGCTTAAAAGAAGCCGTTAATGAGCTTGAAGAGCTTTATAAAAAATCTTTAAATGTTAAAGTGCATTGCAAAGAATTAAATGCGGCAAATCCTGAGCTTGAAGAAGCTTATAGAGTGCCTAGAATGCTTAAAATCGCCCTTTGCGTTGCTTACGGCGCGCTTTTGAGGACAGAAAGTCGCGGGGCGCATTACAGGGAAGATTATCCAAAAAGAGATGATTTAAACTGGATGAAAAGGACGCTTGCTTATTGGGTTGAGGGCGAGACTCTGCCAAAAATCGAGTATGATGAGCTTGACATTATGAAAATGGAAATGCCCCCAGCCTTTCGTGGATACGGCGCAAAGGGCAATATCATAGAAAACCCACTAAGCGAAAAGCGTCAAGCCGAGGTGGATGCCATACGGGAAAAAATGGAAAGTGAGGGCAAGGGGCGCTATGAAATTCAAAACGCTCTAATGCCTTATGAGCTTCAGGCAAAATACAAAGCACCCAATCAAAGAATAGGAGTCGATTATGAGTAGAAAATTAATTGTGAAAGCGTTTAAATACAACCCTTTAAGCAAAATTTCAAAGCCACATTTTGTAACCTATGAGCTTGAGGAAACTCCTTTTATGACGGTCTTTGTGTGCCTCACTCAGATTCGCGAGAAAATGGACGCGGATTTGAGCTTTGACTTTGTTTGTCGGGCGGGGATTTGCGGATCTTGCGCGATGATGATCAATGGCGTTCCAAAGCTTGCCTGCAAGACCCTCACTAAGGACTATCCTGAGGGCGTCATCGAGCTCATGCCCATGCCAGCCTTTAGGCATATTAAGGATCTGAGTGTCAATACGGGCGAGTGGTTTGAGGCGATGTGTAAGAGGGTAGAAAGCTGGGTGCATAATGAAAAAGAAACTGATATTTCTAAGATCGAGGAGCGCATCGAGCCCGAAGTGGCCGAGGAGACTTTTGAGCTAGATCGTTGTATTGAGTGTGGCATTTGCGTCGCCTCCTGCGCGACCAAATTAATGCGTCCTAATTTCATCGCGGCTACGGGCTTGCTTCGCACGGCGCGCTATTTGCAGGACCCACACGATCACAGAAGCGTAGAGGATTTTTACGAGCTTGTGGGTGATGATGATGGGGTTTTTGGCTGCATGTCGCTTTTAGCTTGTGAGGATAATTGCCCTAAGGATCTGCCGCTTCAAAGCAAGATCGCCTACATGAGAAGACAGCTTGTTGCGCAAAGAAGTCGGTAAAATTTCCCTCCTCGGAGGGAAAATATGAAAGAATTTTTGGAACAAATTTGGCAAAACCATCTGCAATTTTTAGACTTCAACTCCCATTTTAAAGACAAAAACGCTCTTGATGTGAGTGAGTTGGCCATACTTTTGAGTGCCAATAAAGATAATTATGAGAGATATTTTCTCCTAAAGGAATTTGGAGCAATCTTCAAAAAAATCGCTTTAAGAGTGGATATTTTTAGCATACAAGAGGCTCAAATTCGCACCATCAATCTCCTAAAAAAAGGCCTTTTAGACAAAAAAGAGCTCATCAAGGCCCTAGTCATTTTAGACAAAATCACAAATACCGCCTTTGTGAGAGGATATTTAGAGCAGCTCCAAACCCCCCAGATCGATCAAAAATCCCTCCTTCAAGCTTCGTTTAAAGAACTTGATGGGATAAATTTAGAGCTCATAAACCTTTGCGAGAGCGAGGAAAGAAAAAAAAGATTGGAAAAATCCTTAAACAAATTTAAAAATTTGCATTTTAGCATCGCCATCACGGGCGTGATGAATGCGGGCAAATCAAGCCTCCTCAATGCCCTTTTGAAAAAGCCCATTTTGGGCGTTTCCAATGTGCCCGAAACGGCAAATTTGACCCTTTTAAAATACGGCAAAAGCAAGGGGGCAAAGATTTATTTTTGGGATGAGAGTGAGTGGCGGGACATACTTTCAAATTCCTATTTTAACGAGGACCTTAGCCGCTTTATCCGTGAGCTTGGTGCGGAATTTGACCTCAGTGCTTACATCAAGCCCGAGGCCCTGATGCAAGAAATCCCTCTTGACGAGCTGCAGAGCTTTAGCAGTGCGCAAAATAAAATTTCTGCCCTCATCAAAAAAATCGAGCTTGAGGGTGAGCTGGAATTTTTGCAAAATAATATCGCCATCGTGGATACTCCGGGGCTTGATGACATCGTGGTGCAAAGGGAAATTTTGACCCGCGAGTATCTCAAAGAAAGCGACTTTCTCATCCACCTCATGAACGCCTCTCAGAGCCTCACGCAAAAGGATGCGGAGTTTTTGATTTCCTGCCTCCTCAACTCCCGTCTTAGTAAATTTTTGATCGTGCTGACAAAGGCGGATTTGCTCGGGGATGAGGATTTGAATGAAGTGATCAACTACACTAAAAACACCCTAAAATCAAGGCTTGGGGACTTGCAGTCCCTTGCAGAACAGATCGATTTTCTGCCCGTGAGCGCCAAAAAGGCTAACGCATTTTACGCAGGAGAGGCCGATGAAAGTGCCCTTGAGGAGAGCAAAATCCCCCAGTTTGAGGCCTACTTGCTAAACGCCCTCTACTCGGGCGAAAAAAGCAAAACCGCCCTTAGTGCCTATAAAAAAGAGTTGGGGCTGGAGCTGGGCCGCTTGCTGGAATTTTATGCCTTGCAAAGAAAATTATTGACCGAGCGGGGGCATGAAAAGAGCGGCGAAAATGAGGATTTGTTGGCTAGGATGCAGGTTTGGCAAGAAAAATTTGAGCAAGCCAAAAAGGACATTTGCGATTCTATTGAGCGTTTGCAGGGCTTGGAAAATGGCGTTGATAGGCGGATTTTGCTTTTGGCTAAAAAGCTTAAGGAGCGCTTGATTGATGAGCTAAAATACCTGCAAAATCATCGCAAAAAGCTTAATTTGGAGCGCATTTTAAACATCATAGAGCTCACGACAAGGGACGGCATCAGCGATATTTTGAGGGAGGTTAATTTTGAAAATTTCAAGCAGATGGAGAGCATTAAGGATGCTTTAAGCATCAAATACGACTTTTTGCAAGCGGAATTTAATAGCGACTTTGAGAGCTTTAAAAGCGGGATTTCTAAGGGGATAGAGGCGATTTTTGCAGCGGACAAATTCGCAAAGCTTAAGAGCAAAATCACACAAATTCTCAAGGAAAAAGACGATATTTTCAGCCTAGAAACGAGGCTTTTTGAGCTTATTGATGAGGGGTTTAGGGGCTTTGGACTTGAAGAGGTGCTTAAAAATTTAAAAATCAATGAGAGTTTTTTTAACTTTTTGAACGAAAAATTAACGGCCTACCAACAAAGCTCACAGGAGAAGATCAACGAGCTTAGCGCCTTGCTGGAGGGGGTTGAGGGCGAGAATTTGAAACTCAATGCAATGCGCCAAGAAACCGAGGCCAAAATCCAAAAACTCCACGCCCTAAAGGAGATGCTGGATGCAAATTGAACGCTTGCAAAATTTCATCAAGGCCTACGAAAAGGCCTATAAGGTGGAATTTGACTCAAGTTTTAAGGGCAAAATTTCTGCCCTGTGCAAGGAGCTTGATGAGCCCTTCATGCACCTTAGCCCTCGCTTAAAAACCCTCTTGCACGACCTGCAAAATTCGCTGGATAGAAACATTCAAGTGGGCATTATCGGGCAGTTTTCAAGCGGTAAATCAAGCCTCCTCAACCTCATCCTAAAAAGACCCTGCCTCCCCACAGGCGCCGTGCCCGTAACCTTCAAGCCCACTTTTTTGCACTACGGCAAGGAATATTTTCTGCGCGTGGAATTTAACGACGGCAGCGACCTCATCACCCATCTTGAAGAGCTTGAAAACTACACCGACCAAAGAAAAAGCATCAAAGAAGCAAAAAAACTCCACATCTACGCCCCCGTGCCGCTACTTTCCAAGCTCACTCTAGTCGATACCCCGGGCCTGAATGCCAACGAAAACGACAGCCTCACGACCTTCGGCGAGCTTGAAAATCTCCACAGCGTCATTTGGCTTAGCCTCATCGACAATGCGGGCAAAAAAAGCGAGGAGGACGCCATCAGGGCGAATTTGGAGCTTCTGGGCGATAGCAGCCTTTGCATCCTCAATCAAAAGGACAAAGTCAGCCCTGAGGAGCTTGAGCGGGTTTTAAACTATGCTAAGGGCGTATTTTCAGGCTATTTTAAGGATGTCATCGCACTTTCTTGCAAGGAAGCAGCCCAGGGACAGCTTGAAAAATCCAACCTCCCAGCCCTTATCAAGCATTTACAAGGCCTAAATTTGGACCAAATCAAGCAAAATTTTGTCCGCAAAAAAATGCACAAATACTGCCAAAGTCTCCAAGAAGAAAATCAAATTTTCATTGGAGCCTTTGAGCTTTTGGAAGAAAAATTTACAAATTATGAGGGCTATTTGGGGCAGCATTTTGAGGCAATTTTACACAAAAGCACCCTTTTGGGGCACGAAATTTTGACCCAACTCAAAGGCATAGCGGGGAGGATCAGCACGGAGCTTTTTGGGCACATTAAGGAAAAAGAATGCGCCTTTTACAGGAAGGCGAAGGGCCTTTTTCAAAAAAATCTCTACCAAAAATACCCCTACAAAGCGCCCTTCATTTCAGGCGATGATGCCTTTTTGGCGCTTTTTTATCACTCCGAGCTTTTGCGTAAGGAATTTCAAAAAATCAAAAGAGATTTTGAGAATTCTTTTGAAAATTTAAAGCAGGATTTGAGGGCGGGTTTTGAGAGGCTGCAAAGGGAAATTTTGCTTTTCAAGGCTAGATTTTCCAACATCCAAAAAGACAGCCCCCTGCAAAGCGAGGCGAATTTTGCCCATTTGCGTGCCTTTGCGAGTGCTAGCGAGGAGCATTTTTTGAGGGATTTTGAAAACGCTTTGCTTAAAAGCACCTTAGAGCTTGAGCTTTTTTTTGAAAAACTCAAAAGCAAGACCCTTAGCAATTACGAAAACGCCGCCAAACTCAGCCTAGCCTTTTTCGAGCGCAAAATGAACGAAAGTCGCGCGCTTTACGAGCTAGACAGCACCGAATTTGCCCTCTTCACCCCGCAAAAAACCGAGCTTGATGAGAGACTTTTAAGCGAGCTTTGCGTTTATGAGTTTGAAAATTTCCTCATCAACAAGCCCCTCATCAACAAAATCATAAAAAATTTACTGGAAAAAAATCTCAGCCTCTGCGCCCAAAAAAAATCCCTCATCGCCACGAAAAGGGATGAAATTCAAAAGCGCGTGAGTCGGGTTTTAGACATTGAAAAGAAAGTGGAGTGTTTATGAAAAAAATTTTGATGCTATGTTTTATCCTCAATTTAGCCCTGGGGGCCGATTTGCAGAGGGCCTTGGGGCTTTATGAGAACAATCATTTCACTAAGGCTTACGCGATGTTTGAGGCCTTGTGTCAAAAAAATAGCCCCAAAGCGTGCTTTTCCTTAGGCGTGATGCACGAGAAGGCGCAGGGTGTGGGGCAGGATGCGCAAAAGGCGCGGCATTTTTACGGCAGGGCTTGTAGGCTGGGCCTCAAAAAGGCTTGTTCAAATTTGGCCCTCAGTTTTGAGGAGGAGGGGCGGAAAAATGAGGCGAATTTGGCCTTCAATGAGGCTTGCAAGTTGGGCGATTTTCAAAGCTGCAACACATTGGCCGCGTTTTATGAGGGGGAGCGGGATGGTGAGCTGGTCCTGTATTTTTACCAAAAATCCTGCAAACTCAAGGACCCAAGGGCCTGCTACAAGCTGGGACTGCTCTATGAGCGAGGTGAGTGGGTGCGGGCCAACCCCAAAAAGGCTCTAGCTTCTTACTCAAATTCCTGCAATTTGGGGCTTGGGGAGGCATGCTACAAGCTGGGGCGCTATGAGGAGCTTGAAAAAAAGGACTTGCAAAGGGCCAAGCGCTATTTTGGGATGGCTTGTGATAAAAAGCACCAAGAGGCCTGCGCGGCCTATAAAAATTTAAACGATAGGGGGATTGAAATCCACTGACCTCCTCGCGCAGGATGCGCTGGGAAGGGTTTGTGCTGGGGGCAAATTTCACTGTCGCGGCGGGTGCGGAGCTAGATCAAATTCTTGGCCTTCAAAATCGTCCAAAGCCTGATGGTAGAGATGAAAAAGGTCAAAATCGCAGGGCCTAGGATGATCCCCCAAAAGCCAAAGCTTGAAATACCTGCTAGCATGGAGAGGAAGATCAAAAGCTCGTTGATCTGCGTGGGGGTTTTCACAAGCCTTTCGTTGATCCACTTGATGATGAGGGGCTTGATGAGGGTATCGGCGATGAAGGAAATCACCACCACGCAATAAATGAAAATCCCCGCCGCCGCGCTGAGGCCATTTGTGGCGAATTCATAAAGGCTCACCGGCACATAAATCAAGGCCCCGCCCACAGCAGGGATGAGGGAGCTGACCGCAAAAACCACGCCCATCAAAAGCGCCTCATAGCCATAAAAAGCACAAACAAGCGCGAACAAGGCGCCCTGAAAAATCGCCACAATCACCATAGAATAAAGCACCACGGCCATCACATTGCCCACCTCGCCCAGAATTTCGTCCAGCTCCTTTTTCTCCACGGGGATGATGGATTTGAGGTAGATGACAAGCTGCGCGCCGTATAAATTCGCAAAGAAATAAAAAATGCAAATGAGCACCATGTCGATGAGAAATTTCGCACCCGACTTGGTGAAGCTTGAAACAAAGCCAAGCGCTTGTTTGTAGAGGCTACCAAGATCAAGCCCGGCTAGAAATTCTTTAATCTTGGGCTCTAGGAAACTGAGGCTTTCGGGCAGGGAGAAGTGGTAGTTTTTTACAAATTCTAAGGTCTGCGTGATGAGGTTGAAATCAAAGTCCTTCAGGGCATTGACAAGCTCCACCGCCGTATAAACGAAGGGCGCGAAAAAAAGCAAGATCACGCAAAGCGTCGTCGCAGCTGCTGCGACCACGCGCTGCCCCTTGGCGAGGCTTAAAAATTTCGCGTTCAAATTCGCCGTAGCAACCGCCATCAAACTCGCGATTGTAATGACCATCAAAAAATCTTTAAAAAGATAAAGCAAAAGGGCTAAAACCACCAAAATAAAGGCAATCAAAAAAAATTTCCCGTTTTTCAAGGCTCAATCCTCAAATAAATTTTTATCATACTCAAGCCTCAGGGCGCGGTAGCTCTTCGCGCTCGCCACCCTGCCCTTAGCCGTGCGCTCGATGTAGCCGTTGGCTAGCAAATAGGGCTCGATCACATCCTCGACTGTGTTTTCATCCTCGCTCAAAGCCGCCGCAATGCTAGCAAGCCCCAGGGCCCGGCCCCGGTGGGCTGTCAAAAGCTCCAAATAGCGCAAATCCATCCCGTCAAAGCCCAGTTCATTGACGCCTAAGGAATTCAAAGCCTCCCGCGCCCTAGCTAGGGTGATGCGCTCCTCATCGCTCACATCGGCAAAGTCGCGCACGCGTTTTAAAAGCCGCAGGGCGATGCGGGGCGTGGAACGAGAGCGGCGGGCAATCTCAAGGGCGGCGTCTTGCTCGCAAATTTTTTGAAGCTTTATGCTTGCTCTTTTGAGAATTTCGGCCAACTCCTCGTGGCTGTAAAATTCAAGGCGAAACTGCATCCCAAAGCGATCGCGCAAGGGGTTGCTTAGCATGCCAGCGCGGGTGGTCGCGCCGATGAGGGTGAATTTGGGAAGGTCGATTTTTATCGTTTGAGCGGCCGGGCCGCTTCCGATGATGATGTCAAGGCGGTAATCCTCCATCGCAGGGTAAAGCACCTCCTCGATGGCGGGGCTAAGTCTGTGAATTTCATCGATGAAAAGCACATCGCCCTCGCTCAAATTCGTCAAAATCGCCGCCAAATCGCCGCTTTTTTCTATCATAGGAGCGGCGGTGGTTTTGATGCTAGCGCTCATTTGCGCGGCGATGATGTTGGCTAGGGTGGTTTTGCCAAGCCCTGCTGGGCCGCTAAAGAGGATGTGGTCTAGGCACTCGCTGCGCTTTTTGGCCGCGGCGATGAAGATGGTGAGGTTTTTTTTGATGCCCTCCTGCCCGATGTAGCCTTCAAAATTTGAGGGCCTTAGAGAGGTCTCGTAAGTCTCATCGGGGGAGAATTTTTCTAGCTCTACGATTCTGTCCATTTTTACTCTCTTAAAACGCTTGGAAACAAGGTGAGAGTTTAGCGAAACTTGGTTTTAGGTTGGTAAAATGCGGGCTTTGTTTGGAAAGGAAGAAGAATGGACGCGTGGAAGAAAGAAATTTTAGTTGATGAGTGGGTGCGATGTAGGCTAAAATCCATCGGGTTGAAATTTGGCAAGGATTTTTTAGAAAAAGATGCAAGCGCCTATCTCAAAGACGCCCTAAAAGGCGCAAGCAAGACTAAAAAGCAAAGCGGCACGGGAGTGCCTGATTTTGTGATAGAAAAATACAAGATTGATGATGGGATTATTCCCATTATTTTTGAGTGTAAGCTGGGTGCTGGCAAGCTTGAAAAATACGCAAAGGATAATGAAAAAGCTCTAGATTTTTCTAATGATGCCATTAGCAAATACGCCCTAAATGGGGCCTTGCATTATGCAAGGGTGGCATTGCAAAATGAAAGTCAAAAGCAAAATCCCTACAAAGAAATCATCGCCATAGGCATAGCAGGCGATAGCGCGCAAAATGTAAGGGTAAAAATCGCTTGCGTCTTTGCGGACTCTTCGCTCTCCTACAAGGAGACACAAGGTGCGAATTTAGACTTTTTAGAAAATTCACACAGCTTTGCAAATTTTTACGAGCAAGAGTGTAGGCTCACAGAAGCGGACAAGCATAAGCTATTATTAAGAGCTAAGGGGCATTTGTCCTACCATAGTGCCCAGCTCAATAAGCTTATGCACAATCACAACATCACTGCCCCCCAAAGAGTGCTTTACATCGCAGGTATGATTCTATCCATGCAAAGCGTGATGCGTAGCGAGTATAAAATCCCGACCAAGGGGCTAAGCCCGGATGATTTGCATGGCCGACAAGATGAGGGGCTAAGAGATGGGGAGCGAGTGTTTGAGCGCATTAAAGAATTTTTAGAGGTCAAGGTCCCAGATGGTGCAAAAAGAAAGCTTATGTTAGATTCTTTCAATGAAATTAGAAAAGATAGCGACAGGGATAAAATTCCTAAAAATTTCACTTACAAAGAGGGCGAGAAGAAAAATCCAAACCACAAAATCATAGCCCACATTCTCAAAGAGCCCTCAAGTATCAATAAGCAGATTTTCGCCTACATTTACACGCATATTTATAAAGAGATTGATGGGCTTAATGGGCATTTGGACATTATGGGTGAGTGTTACAGTGAGTTTTTAAAATACGCCCTAGGCGATGGCAAGGAGCTAGGCATAGTCCTAACTCCCCCTTATGTTACCAAAATGATGACTCAAATCCTAGACATCACACAGGAAGATAGGGTTATGGACTTAGCCACAGGATCAGCTGGATTTCTCATCTCCAGTATGGAGCAAATGATAGAAGATGTCTATAAAAAGCACAGCAAGCACAGCACGCAGGCAAATAAAGCCATTTTAGAGCTTAAGACCAAGCAGCTTTTAGGCGTGGAGTATAACGCCGAGATGTTTGCCCTAGCTACTGCAAATATGATTTTACGCGGGGATGGCTCGAGCAAAATTTATAAGGCCAATACCTTTGAGACAGAGGACTCGCTTTATCTAAACTTTGCCCCCACGAGAATCTTGCTTAATCCCCCCTTCACTTGGGATTACAACGGACTGCCCTTTATAGAATTTGGACTCGATAGGATGCAGCGTCATGGCTTAGGAGCTATCATCATCCAAGATAGCGCGGGCAATGGACAAGCCACCCCCATCACGCAGTCCATACTCACAAAGCACACGCTAAAGGCTAGCATCAAAATGCCCATAGATTTATTTCAGCCTATGGCAGGTGTGCAAACAAGCATTTATATCTTTGAGGCCAAAATCCCGCACGATTTTGAAAAGCCTGTGAAATTTATAGACTTTAGAAATGACGGCTACAAACGCACAAAAAGAAGCTTGCAAGAAGTGGATAACCCCACCCAAAGATACCGAGACATTCTTAAAATCTACAAGCAGGGCTTGAACGCCAAGATTGACAATAATGCGTATGAAAAGCCCATTAACTTAAGCGAAGTGTATGTAGAAGATTTCATTAGTGAAAGTGGGGCGGACTGGAACTTTGACCAGCATAAAAAGATAGACACAACGCCCACTTTGGCGGACTTTAAAAAATGCGTGAGTGAGTATCTAGCGTGGGAAGTAAGCAATGTGCTGAAAAATTCTACACAAGGTGGGACGGAGGGAAACGCCCTTAGCCCTCGTTTAGCAAAGCTTGAAAACGACTTCAAGCAAAACGGGGGCGCGTGGAGGGAATTTAAGCTTGGGGAGTTGTTTGAGCACATCAAACCTACAAAACACGCTTACGCGAAGGGAAATTTACCCACAGAGCCGAGTGCAGAGTGCGACCTACCCGCCATTACTTGCACAAGTGTAAATCAAGGCATAGCCTGCTATATGCCACGCGGCGGGGCAAAAATTTTAAAAAATGTCATTTCAGTAGCGGCAAACGGCGATGCGCCGGCCTTTTATCAGCCGCACGAATTTGCTATCTTGCAGGATGCGTATGCTTTGCGTTTTAGGAGTGAATTTATGCAAGATGGTGCGGAGTTAAGCTCACTTTGCTATCTTTACCTTACCTCACTTTTGCAAAAAATCTTGCAAAAATACAACTGGAACAACAAATCAGGCTGGGCTAAGGTTTCCAAGGAGTTTATAACCCTGCCCGTTTTAAACGAGCAAATCGCTTTTGACTTTATGGAAAGCTACATTAAAGAACTTGAAGCCGAGCGTCTTCAAGAACTTGAAGCCTATCTTAAGGTTACAGGCTTAGATGATTACACCCTAACGCAAAAAGAAAAAGAAGCCTTAAAAGCTTTTGAGAATCTAAGCATACCAAACGAGAGAGTAATCGGCATTTCACACGAAATGCCGATTAAAGCCTTACAAGATTCTACGCTTACAGATTCTAGAGAGTGGCAGAGCTTTGCTAACACTGCCCTAAGCACCCTCGCACAAAAAGAGCTAGAATCTAGCAGTGCAAAAGAGGGCATAGAGTGGAGGGAATTTAAGCTTGGGGAGTTGTTTGAGGTAAGCACACCTAAGAAAAAATTTAATGCTAATGAACTTAGGTTTAATGGAAAATATCCTTATGTGGCAAGAGGGGATTCTAATAATGGAATTCGTGGGTATATTGATAAAGATGAAGCCTTTTTAAACGAAGCAAATACGATAAGCTTTGGGCAAGATACGGCTACGATTTTTTATCAAACAAGCCCCTATTTTACAGGTGATAAAATCAAAATCTTTACTTTTAAAAAGGGTAATTTAGATAGATATAAAGCAAATTTTCTTATCGCTGTGATGAAAAGGGCTTTTTCTAGTTTTAGCTGGGGGAGTAGCTCTTTTAATGTGGGGGTTTTAAAAAATGTGTGCGTTTTGCTGCCTATTTTAAATTCTGGCACGATAAATTTTACCTTTATGGAAACTTTCATCAAAGCCATAGAAAAACAGCACATTGAAAAAATTTATGCTTTTTGGGAGACTAAGCTAAAAGCTTATGATGCCGTGATTAACGGGGGGGGGGGGTAAGATTTACCCTTAGTGAGTATGAAGCGTTTTGCAAAACTTATAGCACAGATTCTACACACTCATCTCTTCAGTGGAAAAGCTTTAAATGTGAAGAGCTTTTTAGTGTGAAGTCTAATCCGCAGTTAAATAAGGATAGTTTTAGTTTTAGCGAAAATGCCCCATACCCTTACTTTACGCGCACTTGTTTAAATAATGGCATAGCAGGTTATGTGGAGTATTTGGACGAGGAGCATAAAATCAAGGGAGAAAGCATAGCCGTAGGTATGCTTGGAATGCAGTTTTTCTATATGCAAAAGGACTTTTATGCAGGGCAATTTACTAAAACTTTATATCCAAAATTTAATGGGCTCAATACTACAATCGCACAATTTTTCATCGCTTGGCTAAATAAAAATCAAAAGATTTTTCAAGGTGTTTTAGTGAGAGATTTTGAGAAGACTTTCAATAAAACAGAGATTTTACTGCCTGTTTTAGATTCTCATAATATTGATTTTGACTTTATAGAATCTTTTATCAAAGCTATCCAAAAAGAGTGTATAAAAAGCGTGGTGTTATGGCAGGAGAGGGAGAGGGAGGCTTATGCGGAGGTGTTAGCTTAAATTTGCTACAATCGTGCTAAAAAATTAAAGCGGTGAAAATGGGGATTTTGACAAAATTAGAGCTTGAGTATGAGGGCGAGGCGGTGGAGAAATTTTTGCACTTTTTTAGAAAATTCTGCGATGAATTTGAGCCCCTTACTGTCAAGCTGGGTAGCGATAAAATAAAATACAAAGAGGCCATAAAGGAGCTTGATACCTTAGCGCATAATACGGCTTGAAACTTAAGATAACTTCAAGGCTGGAATCCCCAGCCTTGAAATTTTTAAAGAAGAGAATTGAGCTTGTCGGCGATGTTTTGCTTGGACTGTGCGCCGACAAATTGCCCTGCCACCTGTCCGTCCTTGAAAAAGATCAAAGTAGGGATGGATCGCACCCCGTATTCAGCGGCCAGATCCCCCTGCTCATCGGTATTGACCTTGCAAATTTTTGCCCTGCCCTCAAAGTCATTGGCCAATTCATCGATAATTGGACCAAGCATCCTGCAAGGTCCGCACCAAGGCGCCCAAAAATCCACCAAAGCCACCCCTTCTTTAGCCGTGCTAAAATTTTCTGAAGTCAGTTCAACATACTTTCCCATTTTGTTCTCCTTGAAAATAAATAAAAAGCCAGTATTTTATTTGAATAAATAAAATTCTAACTTAAAAACTAATGTTTTCAAAAAATTGTATCTCATCCCCAGAAATGCAAATCAAATCCAGCTGAAAATCCCCATCAAAGCCCCTGTCAAGCTTATAAAATTCTATGGTTTTGAGGAGTTTTTCGGTTTTTTTGCCATCCAGTCTTTCGTAGGGCTCATGGTCCGCTTTTTGCGTGAATTTCACCTCCACAAAGTGCAAGATCGCATCCCTTTTGGCGATGATGTCTATCTCGCCCATCCTAGAGCGGAAATTCCTCTCCACAAGCTCAAAGCCGCGCTTTTTCAAAAAGGCACAGGCTCTATTCTCGCCTAAAATTCCGCCCAAATACGACCTAAGCCCCATCAATCCTCAATGCGCATCCTAAAAGGCTCGTCTTTAATGAATTCTTGTTTTTTGAGGATTTGAAGCAGAGTTTGAATGCTTTTTTCATAACTTTTATGCGTGGTAAAAAACAGGGTACAATAGTCCCCGTCCGCCTTAGGCTTTTGCAAAAAGCTATCGATAGAAATGTTATTTTCACTCATTAAATTTGTGATCTTAGACAAAACGCCTATCCTATCCTCAACCTTCAGCCTCAAATAATACTTGGTATAAATTTTCTCCCTTTCCAGCAGGGTATAAGAGCTAGGATTTTTAAAGCCCAGCATCGGCGATTGAAGCTCCTTTCTGGCTATCTCCATGAGATTGGCCACCACAGCACTCGCCGTAGCCTCCCCCCCCGCTCCCGCGCCGTAGTAAAGACTCTCCCCGAGCATATCCCCCACTATGCTTACAGCATTCATCACGCCATCGACCTTAGCGATCATCGTATCCTTGCTTATCATCGCAGGATGCACCCGAAGCTCCACCTCATAGCCCTTAGCCTTCGCTACGCCCAAAAGCTTGATGCAGAGGTCAAATTCCCTCGCAAAATACATATCCTCAGCGCCTATGCCCTCGATCCCCTCGCATAAAATTTCCTCAGGCAAGGCACGGATGCCATAAGCCAAAGATGATAAAATCAAAAGCTTGTGTGCAGCGTCCATCCCCCCGACATCAAAGCAAGGATTCGCCTCCGCATAGCCCAAATTTTGAGCTTTTTTCAGGGCAGCCTCAAAGCTCATCCCCCCCTGCATCGCGCTTAAGATGTAATTACTCGTGCCGTTTAAAATGCCCTTAATGCTTAAAATATTATTCGCCGCCAAGCCTTCCTTGAGGGCCTTGATGATGGGTATCCCCCCCGCCACACTCGCCTCATAGCCAAAGGCCAAATTCTCCGCCAAAGCCTCAAGCTCATAGCGATGGTAGGCCAGCATGGCCTTATTGGCGGTGACGACATTTTTGCCCCGTTTCAAAAGCTCCCGCACTATCCTAAACGGCTCCTCAACCCCCCCCATAAGCTCCACATAAACATCAATATCCTCACGCTCCAAAACCGCACCCAAATCCTGCGTGATGGGGATGAGAGCTTGTTTTTTCGGACTTTTGGTAAGGGCAATGATGGGCTTGATTTCCTCTCCGCACCTTGCGCGGATGATCTTTTGATTTTCCAGCAAAACCCTCGCCACAGCAGAGCCGACCGTGCCATAACCCAATAACGCAATTTGCATCAACTTTCCTTAAGGTATTTTTTAATATTTCGCGCCGCCTGACGGATGCGGTTTTCATTTTCAATCAAAGCAATGCGCACGAAGGCATCCCCCGCCTCTCCAAAACCCACGCCCGGACTGACCGCCACACAAGCCTTTTGCAAAAGCTCCTTGGAAAATTCTAGGCTGCCAAGGTGCATCTTACTCTGGGGCAATCTCGCCCACACAAACATACTCGCGCGAGGTTTTTTCAAGCTCCAGCCCGCATTCGCAAAGGCTTCGAGTAAAATTTCCCTCCTTTTTGCGTAATTTAGCTTGATGGCCTCCACGCACTCCTGATCCCCATCTAGCGCTATGGTAGCCGCCACTTGGATGGGGGTGTACATCCCGTAGTCGAACCAGGATTTGATTTTTTTAAGGGCACTGATGAGGCGCTTGTTTCCCACGACAAAGCCCACGCGCCAACCTGCCATGTTGTAGGATTTTGAGAGAGTGTAAATTTCCACCGCCACATCCCTAGCTCCTTCCACTTCCAAAATGGAGGGCGTTTTGTAATCATCAAAAGTCAATTCCGCATAGGCGATATCGCTGATGATGTAAAATCGCTCTTTTTTGGCTAGGGCGACTAGCCTTTCATAAAAGCTTTTTTCGCAGGTGATGGTGGTGGGATTGTGCGGGAAATTTACGATCAGATATTTCGCCCGAGGCAGGCTCTCTTTGAGGCTTTTTTCTAAATCCGCGAAAAATTGATTCTCATCCAGCTCGAAATTTTCGTTGTAGCGAAGGGGCATTTTGGCGACATTGCCCCCGGCGATGATGAAGGCCTGCGTGTGGATGGGGTAGGCAGGGGTGGGCACGATGGCAGTATCGCCCGGATTGATCACCGCGCGGGCTAAATTCACAAAGCCCTCCTTGCTTCCCATGGTCGCTACGACCTCGCTTTCAGGGTCCAAATCCACGCCATACTTACGCTTGTACCAGTTACAAACGGCAAGGCGGAGTTTGTAAATTCCCATGGAGGTGGAGTAGCCTGAAGTTTTTTCTTTGTTGGCGCTTTCGCAAAGCTTGTCGATGATGTGCTGCGGGGTTTTGCCGTCTGGGTTTCCCATGGAAAAATCAATGATGTCTGCCCCCGCTCTGCGCGCGGCCATTTTGATGGCATTAACCTCCGCAAAGACATAGTTGGGCAGTCTTTCTATGGTGTGAAAGGTGATTTCCTCAAACATCTGCGCTCCTATTTTTTAAGTGTGATGGTCAGTCCTCGGCGGATGTTGTCCAAATTATACATGTCGCTGATGATGGCATAAATCGCGCCGCTGGGGATGGTCTGGGAGAGGGAGTTGCTTTTTTCTGTGCTTTTGATCGCTTTGATCAAGCCTAAATTTTTATCCAAAAACAAAATCTTAGCGAACCAATTATCCGCCGCATTTGCCTCGACAAGCAGTGTTGAGGCCCCTTTTAAATTCAAAACATAATCCTTAAAAGGCTTTTCGAGCTTTGTGGGGGTATTGAGCGGGAGGTTGGTGTTGGTTTTGAGCCTTGCATCGCCAAAATCAAGCTCGTATGCGTAGTCGTATTTTGAAAGGGCTTTGACATTTGTGATATAAACAGAGCTTGATTTTAAAAGCCTGTAAAATGTGCCCGGATCTAGGATGTATTGCGATTCGACCTGTATGGTGTAGTCGATGGAGTCTTGCATTAAATTCAAATCCGTCGGGGTGAAATACACATACCCCGCATCGCTTAGGGCCTCGTTGATGATCTTAAAAAACAAAACCGCATCGCCTTTGGCCTTGAAATTTAGCGTCAAAGTTCTGGAGCTTGGCAGGGTGAGGTTGAGTAGGGAATTTGTTTTGAGGATTCTAGAAATTTTATCAAGGTCCAAATTTCCATTGCCATCGGTATGATTTTGATGAGCGAATAAAAGATTAAGCTGCGAAGATTTAGCATCCCCTACGATGTTTCTCGCCAGATCCAAGCCAGAAAGCGCAAAAATTTGGGAGCAAAACACAACAAAAAAAAGCGCGATTTTCATCTACCAGTCTTTCCCGCCGTTGAGGCGCCTAAATTCCCCCGTGTCGATGCTCGTGATCCTGCCCTCTTTGATGAGAAAGCGCTTGGACGCACCCGCAGGATAGCTCCGCTCTCTGCCCTCCTCATCCACGACGCTAAAGGCCGCCGCACCCGCTAAAATAAGCTTATCTTCCGATAGGGAAATGTTAAAATCCGCCTCTTTGACCCAGGTCGTTTTTCTCAAATTTTTAAGCTCTATCACCCCCACCCAAACCTTATTTTTGACCCTAAAGATCGCTTCACTGGCCTTGGTATCTTGCTCTGGGGCCGCAGAAATTTCATCATCGCTAGCATCCTCTTGATCGATCGAATTTGATCCTTGCGCGCTTGCGTTATTTTCTTCTTGATGATTAAGCGCAGACTCTGGCGCGCTCGCATTTTTCTCGTCATTATCCACTAAAATCACAGAGCTTTTTTCCAAATCTTGCAAATTTTGCTCCGCCTCTTTGAGGACGTTGATGCTTACGATGTTGGCATTATCTTCTAGGTCGTTGAGAAAAAATGCCTTGATGCTCTCAAAATAATAGGCCCCAAATCCCAAAACGCAAACCATCACAACGCCCAAAATCAAGGGCAGGGCAGAGCCTTTGTGGGTGTAGGAGATCAGCGGGGGGGTGGTTGGCTTGCCCTCTTGTGAATGGAGGCGATTTTCGTTCAAATAATTTTCATATTCCTCATTAAAATCGCTAAAATCAAGTCCATATTCGCGCTCTAAAATTTTTAAAAAGCCCTTCACATTGAAGCGATTTAAGGTTTTAAAATTTTTATCCTGCAAGGCCTGCAAAAATTCAAGCTCAATCTGCGTTTTGTTGGAAACCTCTCTTAAATTCAAATCCTGTAATTTTTTATAATTTTGCATGCATCATCCTATCGCAAAGTATCGCAAAAGCCGCGCTGACATTGAGGCTATCAAAATCGTTTTTCATCGCTATGCCCACGCAATCATCGCATTTTCGCATTATTTTTTGACTCAAGCCCTCGCCCTCGCTTCCCATGATCAGGACCTTTTTGTCCGCACCCGGCTTGAAATTATGAATCGCACCCCCACCGCTGTGCGCACCGTAAAGGCTAAAACCCACCTGCTTGAGTTCATTAAGCACGCTCAAACCATCCTCAGCCAACACGATGGGCAAACTAGCCGCCGCCCCGCTACTGGTGCGAAGCAGGGCTTGTAAATTCAGCCTAGGAGCGACAAAAATCAAGCCATCCACACCCAAAGCATAGGCCGTGCGGATGATGGCGCCGCTATTGCCCATATCGCTCACACCCCAAAGCATCGCGAGGAATTTGCCCTTTTTCACCGCCTGCAAGGTCGCGAGGGAAGGCTCTTTAATGTCCATCAAAAAGCCCTGATGGTTGCCGCCTTTTGCATAGGCCTGTGCCGTTTTAAAATCAAGCTTTTTTATCTTAAGGCCACTTTTTGCCAACTCAGAAAAAGTAAGCCTATCGCACTCCTTAGCCAAGTAAAGCTCATTGACAAGCTCCCTGTGCCTTCGCAAAAGGTAAAAAAATACTTGCTTTCCGTAAATTATCATCGTTTGATTTTATCTAATTTTGACTTAAAAGCAGTTTTTTATAAAGCTCTTTTGGATTTTTTCCATTCAATTTTGCTAAAAGCTTGCTCTTGGTTTTCAGCGGCAGAGGCAGCTCTAAAATGTCCCTCTCGCAAAGCAAATTTCCCCCCGCCTCATCCTCAGATCCTGCGACCACCAAAACCCATTCTCCACTCAAATTCGCCATTTTAAGCTCGCTTAAAACACTCTCCGCCCTGCCTTTGAAAGACTTTTGAAATTTTTTAGAAATCTCCTTCATCGCAAAAAGCTCCCTAGCGGGCTCACGCTCAAAAATGCACTCCACCAAAGACAAAATGCGCCTAGGCGACTCATACACCACACTGGGGTGGGGGCTTTTCAAAAGCCCCTCCACCTCCTTTTGCCTTTGCTGCCCCCTGTTGGCTAAAAATCCCAAAAAAGTGAATTCCTTGCGGCACAGGCCTGAGCTCACAAGGGCCACCAGGGCGGCATTCGCGCCGGGCAAAACCTCATAAGCGATGTGATTTTTGAGGGCAAATTCCACCAAACCAAGCCCCGGATCGCTAAGGCCGGGCATCCCCGCATCGCTCAGGTAGGCGACATTTTTTTCAAAAATTTTCACATCCACATCCTTTAAAAACTGCTTTTCGTTATGGCTGTGGAGGGGGATGAAATTTTTGATGTGAATTTGAGCGTCAAATCTGGCATTGAGTAAAGAAATGAGGCACTTGCTGACCCTCGTATCCTCGCAAAATACAAGCTCACAAGTGCTAAGAATGTCTAAAGATCGGAGGCTGATGTCGGCTAAATTTCCTATGGGGGTAGGAATGAAATAGAGCATTTTACTGCATTGCGTATTTTTTCTTAAATTTCTCCACACGACCCGCCGCATCGACGATTTTCTCACTGCCCGTGAAAAAAGGATGGCAGTTTGAACAAATATCCAAGCGCAACTCGGGCTTGTTGGATCTTGTTGTGAAAGTATTGCCACAAGCGCAGCTGACCTTGCATTCTACATATTCTGGATGGATTTCTTTTTTCATTGGGATTCCTTGAATTTTTAAAGTAAGGGCTTGATTGTAAAAGATCCAAGATAAAAAAAAGATTAATTTAAGCCAATCTAAAGCAAAATTTTTGAAGCCAAGGCCAAGGCCGCGGTTTGACTTTTTAGGATATTTTGACTTGTAAGAGAAATTTTTTCCTTAAATTTTCTCCGCTCCTCCGCACTGAACCCACCCTCAGGTCCTATAAAATAAAGCCTTTCTTTCTTAAATTCACCCCGCTTGGCCCCAAAATCCACCAAAATAACCCCGGGATAAGCCATCAAAAACGCATCCACGCTTTCAAAAAGCTCAAGCCCCATCAAATCCCCACGCCCACACTGCTGCGAAGAGGCGATGAGGATTTTTCTCAAGCGCTCAAAATCCACCTTGAAATTTTTTTGAGAAAATTCACTATAAACCAAAATCAAGCGCCCCACCCCAAGCTCGTTCAAGGGGGGCAAAATTTTTTCCAAAACCTTAGAATCAATCACCGCTAAGGCCAAAGAAAAATCGCTTCGTCGCTGAGGGTTTTGCCTTTTGCTCAAAAATTTTAGCACGCAAAAATGCCTTGCAAACTCTGTGATTTCATACTCGTATAAAAAATTATCTTCAAGATTACGCAGGCTTAAGGGCTCGCCGACCTTCAATCTTCGAACCTTAAGATGCCTCAAGGCTTCATTTTCCAGCCTTAAAAATGCCTCGCCCGCATCCTTATGAAACAAAAACTGCATTAAAATTTGAGATAAAAAGGAAGAAGTAGCAAGACAAGCTCTGTGAGCAAAATCACCACACTCATCCAGCGAAAAGCCTTATACTGCCTAGCTCTTCTAGCCCTTTTGAAAAGTATGAAATGAAAAATAGCCAAAGCAAAAATCCCAAGCCAAGCCGCAATCATCAGCCAAAAATCGCCCCGCATCGTGAAATGATTCAGGGCTAAAAGCAGGAGGCCCGTGAAGAAAATCAAAGCCAAAAAAAGATAATAAATGGGCAGAAAAACACGAATTCTGCGAACAAAGTCAAATTCGGTCTTGAAATCGCCCTGCGTGAGTGCAAAGTAAAAAGTCATCAAAAAGCCACTCGCATAGAGCGTGTAAAGATGCACGGCCAGAAACAATTCATAATTCTTATCCATCTAAGAGCCATCCTCGACAGGCAGGGGTAAATTTGTCTCGTTGAGGTCTATTTTTGCATCACTCTGCTCGATTTGCACCGCCTTCTCTTTTGGCTTTTCGCTCTTTGAAAATTCTCCATCCCTCTCGCCACACGCTAAGAAAAACAAAACACCCACCAAAACCAAAAAAATTCTCACTCACAACTCCTTAGGATCGGTAAACGCCACTCTTATAAGGCTTTTCACAGGAGCCAGCCCCGTCTTGCTTCGTCTTGATTTCTGGTGCCAATTCTACACTCTCAAGTTTAAAATTTTTATTAAAATTCACCCAAGCATCCTCCTTAAAGCCCTATGCATGGCCCGTTCGCTCTTGTGATGATCCCATTCGCTTTTGTCATTTTGGAAAATAGGCCATCGATCCAAAGCGCGACAAATTCCAGCGGTTAAATTCTCCGCGATCCAAGCGCTTCACACCCGCGCAAACCCCGCAGCCCCTCACAGCAAAATTCCCGGCCTTCCCCCTTTCGTGCCCAGGGTCCGCGGGGTTAAATCACAAGCGCCCCCGCCCCCTCGCACGCTCAAAAAATCCTCAACGAAAATTTAGCCTCCCGTCTGGTAAAAGGCGCGGCGAGAAATTTCGTTGCCCACCTCCCTCCACGCGTTTTTTCGGGCTTGTTTTGTAAAACCCGCATCAAAATTTCCAAAGCCTTACTCAGGTTCCTTTTTTGCATGGCTCCCTTGATGCTTAGGGCCTCATCGTGATACAAACAGGGGATGAGCAAGCCCTCAGCGCTCAAACGCAGACGGTTGCAAGTCGTGCAAAAAGCATCGCTATGCGGGTCGATGATGCCAAATTCATAGCCTCCAGCATCATACAGGCTCGCAGGGGACTTGGTGGCTTTTTGGATGGGGGTGATGGGGTATTTTTGGGCTAGAATTTGAAGGATTTCATCCCTCTTTAAGCCTCTCAAAGCCCTGTGAACGCGGGTGTTTTCCATAAATTCAATGAAGCGGATTTGGATATTTTTTCGCCTAGCAAAGTCCAAAAGCGCGACCAGCTCGTCCTCGTTGAGACCCTTGAGGGCTACGGTGTTGAGCTTGATTTTAAAGCCCAGCCTCTCAGCCTCCTCAATCCCCGCCAAAACGCTAGGAAGGACATCTTTTTGCGCGAGAATTTTTGCCTTTTTGGCATCGAGGGTGTCTAAAGAAATATTAATGCGCTCAAGCCCCGCATCCCAAAGCGCCTCGGCGAAATCTTTCAGCAAAAAACCATTGCTCGTAAGACCCAGATCGATATCGGCCTTGTAGGCTTTTATCATCCCGATAAAAGCGCTCAAATCCTTACGCAGCAGGGGCTCACCCCCTGTGATGCGGATTTTACCACCCCCCTATCGATGAGGGCGCGCACGAAGATAAAAAGCTCCTCAAAGCTCAAAAGATCCTCTTGCAGGACGTGGTCGAAGGGTATTTTTGGCATGCAATACAGGCAGCGGAAATTGCATTTTTGCGTAACAGAAAGGCGCAAATAATTGATTTCTCTACCATGAGCATCGACTAGCATGCGTTTTACTTGATGATTTTTTTAAATTTCAGCACGAGCTCCACATTTCCCGTGCCTATGCGTAAGTCTTTGGCGATCTGCTCGATGCTCCTGCCCGCCTTAAACAAATCAATGATTTTCTGCTCCTCAGCGTCATAATTGGGTGTGAGTTTGCTCATGCTTTGCGCCTTTTGCTCGAGGCTTAAAATCCGCTCCTGCTGCTCGTTTTGAAAGCGCTCGATGATGTGCTCCATCCCTTGCAAACTTTTCAAGATCGGCAAAATTTTACCCGCCACTTCCTTTTCCAGCATGATTTGCATTTCATTTTTCAAAAGCTCGTTGTTATAGTCCTCGTCCAAATTTTCCCTGCTCAAAAGCTCTTTTTTGATGTAGTGCAATTCCTTACTCATATCCTCAACCGCACTCACAAATTTCGCCACTCTCACGCTCTGCTCTTTGTCCTTGATATACATGTAAGCAAAAACCGCCCCCAACAACACAAGGCTAAAGACCCAGTAAAGCACATCTTCCATCATTTTCCCCTGCTATTGATAATATTTTCCCTCTGAATCGCCACGACAAAGGCGTCAAACACTGCCCTATCTTCGGGCTTGATCTTCACAATTCTCGCCAAATTCTCACTCTCTGCCCTGATGAAAAGGGCTAAAATTTGATGATTAAGCCCCGCTCTCAAATAATAAATTTTATCCCTTTCCAAAACCCCCTCGGCAAAATCAAAATGCTCAAAATTCAAGGCCCTAATCACTGCTCTTTGTTTGAGGGGTAAAAGTTCCCTATCCGCACTCAAGGCGTTTTCAAGCCTCAAAATGTCCTCCTTCAGACTCAAAAGCAGGTCAAAAATGATCCTCTCTCCCTCTTCAAATTCCACCCGTGCGGCAAGTTTTTTCCACTTGCTAAGGGCCGAGAGGGCGGAGAGTTTTAGGTATTCTTGCGAGAAGGGGTTGTTTTCGAGCTCGCAGCACTCTAAATCCACCTCCAGTCCTGCTGCAAAAAGCTTCAACTCCATAATAAATCCATCCAAATGAAGACAAAAAACACCACACTCAAGTAGCCATTGAGCGTGAAAAAGGCCCTGTCAATGTGGGCGAAATTCTTCCGCACGATGGAGTGCTCAAAAAACAAAATCCCCCCGCAAATCCCAACCCCTACAAAGGCCACAAACCCAAGCGGCGCCATCCAAACGAACAAAAGCCAAAAAAGCACGGCCAAGAGATGACAAAGGGCTGCGATGAAGAGCGTGGCTGGGGCGCCAAATTTCGCCGGGATGGAGTGCAGACCCCTCGCCCTGTCATACTCCATATCCTGCAGGGCGTAAAGCAGGTCAAAGCCTGCGGTCCAAAACATAACGCCCAAGCACAAAACCACGCTGAAGATGTGAATTTCACCCAGCACCACCACACTGCCCGCGATGGGTGCAAGTCCCAAGCAAAGCCCTAAAACCAGATGCGCCAAAGCGCTAAAACGCTTGAAGGCTGAGTAAAAAGCTAGGATGAAAAGCACGGGAAAAGAAAGGTAAAAGGCTAGGGCGTTGATAAAAGAGCTGCAAAGCACGAAAATGGCGGCGTTGGCTAGGATGAAAAGCACGACACTTTTGCGCCCTATCTTGCCGCTGATGTTGGGGCGGTCCTTGCAGCGGGGATTGTCCCTGTCGATGTCCTCATCCATGAGGCGATTGACCGCCATGGCGAAATTCCTTGCACTCACCGCACAAAGCGCCCCTAAAATCAAAGATGAGAGGCCAAACCAAGTACTGCCGTTTTGAATTTGCGAGGCCACAACCATCGCCGCGAATAAAAAAGGCAGGGCAAAAATGGAGTGTTTGAAGACCACAAGCTCTAAAATGTCCTTGAATTTGAGCCATAGTTTTGCCATCTTTGCCCTTTTGCTTTTTGTTATAATTTTACAGGAATTTCATAAATTTTTAGGAAAAAGCACGATGTTTTTCGAACTCGCCCTCATCGGCACCACCGCAAGCGGAAAAACCGCCCTTGCCAACGCTTTAGCCTTGGAATTTGGGGCTGTGGTTTTGAGTCTGGATAGCCTCTGTGTTTATCGGGAAATCAACATCGCCAACGCCAAAACTTCGCCACAGGATTTAGCGCGGATGGATTATTTTGGCGTGAATCTTTTAAGCGTGAGGGAGCGCTTTAATGTGGCCTTGTTCATCAAGGAGTATGAGAGGGCTAAACGCCACGCTAGGGCGCAAGGCAAGGCTCTCATCATCACGGGGGGGACGGGTTTTTATCTCAAAACGATGCTGGATGGCCTGAGTGAAAAGGTAGAAGAAGGTCCCGTTTTTTTAAGCAATGATGAAATTTACGCGCTGCGCTGTGAGCTGGATCCTCATTTTAGGGTGGAGAAAAACGACAGCTATCGCTTGAAAAAATGGCTCAACATCTACGAGAGCACGGGTCAAATCCCCAGTGAATTTTTGCAAAATACCCGTCAAAAAGGGGTGCTTGAGGGTATAGAAATTTACGAGCTGCTTTGGGAGAGGGAGGACTTGAAAAACAAGATCGCCAAACGCACGAAAATGATGTTAAAAAACGGGCTGCTCGAGGAGGCTAGTTATCTTTTTAAAAATTTTGATGGGAATTTAAAGCCGCTAAATTCCATAGGTCTAAAAGAAAGTAGGGATTTTTTGGAGGGTAAAATTTCTCGCGATGAGCTTGAAATCCGCATCAACACTCACACCGCGCAGCTTGCAAAAAGGCAGAGAACCTTCAACAAAAAATTCTCCGCCAAGCCCCTCAATCATCAAAACGCTTTGACAATCCTAAGGAGCAAATTTTAGCTGCCTATCACGCCGCCATCAAGCTTTCTGATCTGCATGATTGTGCTTTTTGGAGTGGTGTTGCCCCCGCCTGGAAAATGGCTTTCTATGAGCTTTTCGCCCGGATGCTGGATGCCCACAAACATAGTCGTGTAGTCCTCATTGAAGGCCAGCCCCGTGATCTCACTCGCCACAGGCCCGGTTAAGAAGCGCTTGATTTCGCCTGTTTTGGGGTCGGCGGCTAGCATTTGATTATTTCCCATACCCTCGTAATCGTCCTTGTTTGAGTAGGCCCCGTCCGTTTGTATCCAAAGCCTGCCATCCTTGTCAAAACCAAGGCCATCTGGGGAGTTGAATTTGTTCTCACTGGTGATATTGCTAGAGCCTTTGTTGAGGGTGCTTTGATTGTCAGGATTGCCTGCTAGGACGAAAATTTCCCAGCTAAAATCCTCATCTTTGTGTGAATTTTTAGGGCCCCACTTGATGATTTGCCCGTAAACATTTTTCGCTCTAGGGTTTGCTGCGTTTGGCTCCTTGCGGCTTTTATTGTTTGTGAGGGTGGCAAAAACCTCTTTCGAGCCGCTTTCCTTGTGGCTGGCTATCCACTCACATCTATCCATAGGAGTCGCGCCGACAATGGAGCCTGCCAGTCTTGGATTGATCAAAATATCCGCCTGAGACTTGAAGCCCTTGCTCTCATCCAAGCCGTTTTTGCCAAATTCTAGGGCGATCCACTTTCCACTGCCCTTCATATCGCCCACAGCGCCGTTAAACTGCCCCACATACAAAGTTCCCTCATCCAAAATTTTACTCGCATCTTTGCCCTTTTGATATTTGTGCTTGCTTACGAATTTATAGATGAACTCACCCGCCTCATCATCGCCCATGTAGGCAACGACCGAGCCGTCTTTTTCCACGATGAGCTCCACATTTTCGTGCTTGAAGCGTCCCAAAGCCGTCCTTTTCACAGGGGTGCTTTTGGCATCGTAGGGATTGATTTCAACAACCCAGCCGAAGCGATTGGCCTCGTCAGGGTTTTTAGCCAAGTCAAATCTCGCGTCAAATTTTTCCCAGCCGTAAGCGCTTTTTGTCTTAAAGCCGAAGCGCTTTTGCCCCTCATCAAAGCTGATATTTTCATCCGAGCTTCCAAAGAAGGTATCGACATTTTCCTCACAGGTTAGGTAGGTGCCCCAAGGCGTTTGGCCATTCGCGCAGTTGTTTAGGGTCCCATAGACAAATTTCTCGCCCTTAAGCACGGCTTCTTTGGCCCCTCCGCTCACGGTCATTTTGGTGTTCGCATCGATGCGGCGGTTGTATTTGGAGTCCTTGACCACGCTCCACACATCGCCCTTTTTTTCTATTTCCACAATGCTAACGCCAAGGCTAGCCTGCTCGTAAGCCACATCATCTTTGGTTAAATTCTTACCATTGTGATTGAACATAAGCTCGGGATTGACATATTCATTATTAACCGCCAAAATCGCCCGCGTTTTTGAAACCGGAAAATAGCTCATCCCGTCATTATTATCGCCGAAGACAAGTTGGGCGTTTTTAGCGTATGCGGGGCTGATATTTTTAGCCTCATCAAAGGGCAAAGCCTTACTGAAAAGCGGATCGCCCCAGCTCACCAAAACCTTAGCCTCATAGCCCTCAGGCACGACAAAATTATCCTCCGTGCTAATACCCACAGCCTTAAAGCCGAGCAAATCCTTGCCCCCGCTCACTGCAGCACTCAGGCTAGAAGCACCCAAAAAAGCCACCATAGAAGCAGCCGAACCCTTTAAAAAAGTCCTTCTTTGCATATTTATCCTTTTGTTATGAAATGAAATTTTGCACTTAAATTTTAAAGATTTTTGGAAACTTTTTAGAAACTTTAGACCCTCGCGCGGATGCTGATTGGGTCCGTGAAATCACCATTCTATGAAGGTTTTAGCCTTTTTGATCCGCTCCCAAGCGATGCAAATTTTGCTCCCATTGACCCCAAGCTCTATCTCCTCCCCCCTCACGGCCAAAAGCTTTCCGCAAATTTTGCTCTCATCCTCTAGGCTGAGTTTGACCCCTTCTCCGATGCTTTTTTGAAAATGCTCCAAGGTGCTGAGTTTCCTTTCCAGTCCGGGTGAGGACACCTCCAAAAAATACTCCCCCGACACGGGCGGACAGACATCAAAAATGGGCGATAAAATTTCACTCAAACGCGCACAGTCGTCCAAATTCACGCCGCCTTTTTTCGTGATGAAGATGCGAAAAATTTTTTTGCCGCTTTCATTCGCTAGCTCATGGTCGTAAAATTCCACCCCTGCTTCGCGGCACAAGGCTTCATAATCCATCATTTTTCCTTTTTTATCTTCTCAAAAAGCGCATCCAAATGATTTTGGTACTCCAGCCTATCGTCAAATTTAAAGTGAAAATTCGGGCAGCGATACCAGCCCTGCTCCCCCATGCAATAATTTTGCAAGGCCTTGGAGGCTTTTTTGAGTGCGTTTAAAATTCGCTCCTGCTCCTGCGTATTGAAAAACATCTTATCCAAATATACAAAGGCATCATAGCGCCCCCTTTTGCATTCCACATCCACCACGCAAAGATTTTTTAAATTCTCATCGTCCAAGTGCGCCAAAGCCTCAGGGATAAGCTCCCTCAAAACGCTTTCAGTGCGAAGCCTCTTTAGCGTGTCCGCCCTCATAGACTGGCCTGATTTTCCACCTCTTTATAGCTTTCTATGTAATCCCCCACGCGCATATCCTCACAGCCCTCTATGCCCACGCCGCATTCATAGCCCCTAGCGACCTCTTTGGCATCATCCTTAAAGCGCTTGAGTGAGCTGACATTGCCCTCAAAAACCACCACTCCCTCACGGATGAGGCGGATTTTAGCCCCGCGGTTTATCACGCCCTCTGTAACCATACAGCCCGCGATTTGACCGATTTTTGGCACAGAAATGACCTGACGAATTTCAGCCTGCCCCAACTGCTCCTCAGAAATGACCGGGCTCATCATCCCGCCCAGCAGGGCCTTCACATCATCGATGAGATTGTAGATGACATTGTAGGTTTTGATTTCCACGCCCTTGTCCTTAGCCTTCTCCTTCATCTCTCCTGTCGGGCGGATGTTAAAGCCCAGCACGATGGAGTCCTCACTCGCGCTAGCCAGTTCGATATCGCTTTGTGTGATGCCGCCCACGCCGCTGTGGATGATATTGACCTTGATTTCATCGTTTTTAAGCTTTTCCAAACTCGCCCTCAGTGCCTCCAGTGAGCCCTGCACATCGGCTTTTAAAATCACGGGCAGGGCCTTGAGATTGCCCTCTTTGATCCTCGCTCCAAGTTCATCAAGGCTCACCTTTGTGGATTTGCTCAATTCTCTCTGGCGGTTGTATTCTTGGCGTTTGCTTGCGTATTCTCTCGCCTCTTTATCACTTTTAACGGCGATTAAAATTTCACCCGCCTCCGCCACGCCACTAAGCCCCACGATGACCCCGCACTCTCCGGGGCGGATTTCTTTCAGTGCCCTGCCCCTATCATCGCTCATCGCCCTGACTTTACCATAGGCCGTCCCCGCCACGACGGTGCTTCCCACCTTGAGTGTGCCATTTTGCACGATGAGCGTGGCCACCGCGCCGCGGCCTTTCTGCACAGAGCTTTCTATGATGCTAGCCTTGGCGAAATTCTTAGGACTCGCTTTAAGCTCCAAAAGATCGGCTTGCAAAAGCACGATTTCCAGCAAATCCTCAATCCCCGCACCCGTCCTGGCCGATACGGGCACGAATTCGTAATGCCCGCCCCAATCCACCGGCATGATTTCAAGCTCGGCAAGCTGCGTTTTTACCATGTCCGGGTTAGCGGCTTCTTTGTCCATTTTATTGATGGCGATGATGAGCGGCACTCCTGCGGCCTTGGCGTGATTGATCGCTTCTTTGGTTTGAGGCTTGACCCCATCATCAGCCGCCACGACAATGATCACGATGTCCGTGATGCTAGCCCCCCTCGCACGCATCGCCGTGAAGGCCTCGTGTCCGGGAGTGTCGATGAAGGTGATTTTGCGCCCATTTTTCTCCACCATGTAAGCGCCCACATGCTGCGTGATGCCCCCCGCCTCGCCGCTTGCTACGCGGCTATTGCGTATGTGGTCTAAAAGTGAGGTTTTGCCGTGATCCACATGCCCCATTATCGTGATAACCGGCGCCCTAGCCTCCAAATCCTCAGCCTCACTCTGCGCATCATAGTCCTTGACATAGTCAAATTCGCTCGATTCATCGATGATGCTCACCTCCACGCCAAATTCCTCGGCTAAAATTTCAATCGCCGCCTCGTCCAAAAAATCATTCTTAGTCGTCATCATGCCCAGCATGAAAAGCTTTGAGATGATTTCGCTTGTGTTTTTTCCAAGCTTGTCGGCAAATTCATAGACGCGAATTTCTTTAGGAATTTCCACCCTTGTGATGGCCTCGTTTTCCTTTTTTTCCACGCGTTTTGGCGGCTTTTTGCGACCCCTTCTTTGTATGCCGCCCTCAGTGAAATTTGCAGAATTCCCCACAGCTTGGCGTAAAAAATTCGGCGGCTTTTTGATGGTGTTTTGCACCTGAGGCTGCTCCCTGACGCTAAAGTCTGGCAAAACCACCTCATCCTCATCCTCAAGCGAAATATCGGCAAAATCATGATCGCTCAAAAAATCCATCTTTTCAGCGCTTTCTTTTTTTGTCGCCTGAGTGGGCTTTTTTTCTTTCTTCTTTTTTTTCAAGTTCTCATCAGTATGGGAAAAAATCATCGACAAACTTGGCCGCTCAGAATTTGTCGCCGAAGGGCTTGGCTTCGGCTCTTCTAGCCTTTGCTCACCATCCCTTTTCTTTTTGACGATGACAAGCCCGCGCCTCTTAGCTAGGGTCGCACTGGCGAGGCTTTGAGGCGATTGGCTGGGTGGGATTTGCGCGGTTTGCTCAGCGGCGACCTCCTTTGCAGGCTCCGCTTCTTTAGGATCGGGCTCTTTTTTTGACGCAGTGGCTTTTTTCACTTCTTTGGCGGGGGTTTTTTCTGTTTTTTTGGGCTTTTTGTCCGCGCTTGTTTTTTTAACTTTTTTGAAAATTTCTGGGACGATCTTTGTTTGTATGTATTCATAAATCCCCGCCGCGATCTCAGCATCCACGGCGTTTGAAGCGGTTTTAATGCCAAGCCCTAGCTCATTAGCCTTTTGGATGATGTCCTTGCTGTCATAGCCGAGCTCTTTTGCGATTTCGTGTATTCTAATTTTTGCCATTGAAAACCATCTCCTTCAAATCCTGTTGCGAAGTTTTTATCGTGCTTTTACACGCCTTTGAAAGTGCCTTGTGCCATTTTTTATGCGTATTTTCAATGCAAATTCCACACAAATAAACCCCCCGTCCTGATTTCACACCAAAACAAAGCGCATTATCTTGAACGACAAAACGATAAAGTTCTTTTTGCTTGAAACGATTTTTGCATAGAATACACATCCTAACAGGCCTGCGTTTGGGCGTGATTATACTTTTTTTTGCATCTTTTAGCAAATTTCAAGCCCCTCGTTATCAAATTCCAAGCACATCGTGCGAAAGTCCCTAAATTTATCCCGCATTTTTTTGGCGAGGAATTCTGCCCCGTCCTTGTAGGCTAGATTAAAAAAACTTGAGCCCGAACCCGACAAAGTGCTCATCAAGGCCCCATTTTGCAGGGCAAATTTCTGCACTTCAAAAAGCTCCGGCAGGGTTTGCATGCGTTTGAATTCGTGCAGTTTATCCCTGCTGGCAAGCCGCAAAAGCTCGTATCTTTTCTCCAAAAAGCACGCCGTCAAAAAAGAAGCGTGCGTGAGGTTGAAAACCCCATCATCAAAACTCAAATTTTTGGGCAAAACATTGCGACTCTTCTCGGTACTCATCGATACATTAGGCACGACGATCACCCCGCGCAAATCCTCATCGATGTCCCTTTTGATGCTATGAACGCGGTTTTTCTCCACCACAGAGCAAACAAAGCCCCCAAGCGTGGCGGGGGCGATGTTGTCGGGGTGATTTTCATAAAGGAGAGCCTCGTTTAAAATGCT
The DNA here is from genome assembly GCF_030528245.1 of Campylobacter sp. Classification (GTDB taxonomy): domain Bacteria; phylum Campylobacterota; class Campylobacteria; order Campylobacterales; family Campylobacteraceae; genus Campylobacter_D. The sequence goes on along the minus strand of NZ_JAUMZG010000001.1, from coordinate 46,984 downwards.
CTCCTTTTCAGGCCTAAAGCCACTCATGTGAAAGGCCGCCGCGATCGCTGCCACTATCACGGCCGAAGAGCTCCCAAGCCCCCTTGAAAGGGGGATGTTGTTTTGAAAAATGAAGCGAAAATTATCCCGCTTTCCGTTCAATCTCTCATAAATTTCATTAAAAATTTTCACAAAAATATTTTGCTTTTTGAGGTAGAGACTCTCACTGCCCTCGCCCTTGATACTGATGCTAAAAAAGGGGCTTTTTTCCACGCGCACTTCGTTAAAAAATTTCAAAGCAAGTCCCAAGCAGTCAAATCCCGGTCCCAAATTCGCACTCGTGGCTGGGGTTAAAATTTTCAAAACCTATCCTAAATCACATCCAAAAAATAAAAGGGCAAATTGTCCCCACTCAGGGCGAGCTCCTGCAGGCTCAGGGGCAGATGAAATTCTCCAGCGACGTCCTTTTTCAGGGTAATCTCACCCCCATCATACACGAAGCAAAAATGCCGATTCGCCGCTATGGGAGCGAAGTTATTGAGGGCAAAGGCGCTAACGGCAAAAAGGGGAATGCCCCTAACGATGCTGAGGGTTTTAAGGCTGATGTAAGAAATTTTAATCCCCATGTAAGAGCCGGGCCCATTGGCGTAAATGAGCCGCGAGAGGCTGAATTTCTCCAGCACTTCTTGCAAAACTTGAGGGACAAACTCACTCGCCCTCGCCCAGCTTTCGTATGTTTTGATGAGCCTGTCCTGCGCGTAAATTCCTAGCATCATGGGCTTAGAAAGGGCGTTGAGCAAAAGCGTGTGCATCTAGGCAAAGACCCTTTCGTAGGATTTTTCTGTGCCTTTTTCAAGGCTTACAAGCTCGTAGCAGTCTTTATTTTTCAGCACCTCTTTTGTTAGAAGATGATTGAGATGATGGCTGCCCGCATAAGCGATGTAGTCCCCAAAAACTCTATACCCCAGCAGGCTTAAATCCCCAATCGCGTCTAAAATTTTATGCCGCACAAATTCGTCCTTAAAGCGCAGTCCTTCGGGGTTTAAAATGCGATTTTCATCCAAAACGATGGTGTTTTCTAGGCTCCCGCCCAGTCCCAAATTCGCCGCTCTTAGGGCCTGAACCTCCCTTAAAAATCCAAAGGTCCTAGCCCGGGCGATGTTTTCGATGTAATTTTTCTTACTGAATTCAAAACTATAGCTTTGCTTGCCGATGAGCAGATGGTCAAATTTAATCGTGTAGTTGATTTTAGGCTCTTTGCTCGGCACAAGGCGCACAAATTTCTCCCCGTCTCTGACCTCAATGGCCCTTTTGATCACCATGATCTTCTTCGCCGCGTCCTGCTCCACCACGCCCGCCTCATCCAGCATCATACAAAAGCTAATGCTCGAGCCGTCCATCACGGGCGCTTCGTTGGAATTTAAAACCACGCGCACATTATCGATGCCATAGGCATTGATCGCACTCATCAAATGCTCTATGGTAGAAATGAAGCCCCTCTCATCACCGATGACCGTAGCAAGGCGCGTGTTGATGACATTGCGAGGCTCTGCCTTGTAGCTGGCGTTGAGATCGCTTCTGAAAAATACCACCCCGCTGTCTGCTTGCAGCGGCTCTAAAATGATATCGATGGGCTCGCCTTTGTGAAGCCCTATCCCCGTGCCTTTGACCGTCTTTGCTAGCGTGAGTTGTCGCATCATTTTCCTCCTAAAATGGCTCTTCTGCCCTCGTTGAGAATTTTATAAATATTATTTTCAAGCCACTTCCTATCCTGCCACTGCTCAGGTCGCGTTTCCACGCCCTGTACCAAAACGCCAAAATGCAGATGATCCCCCAGGGCCAGGCCGCTAAGACCCGTGCGCGCGATGACGCTTCCAGCGCTCACCATCTCCCCAAGCTCCACGCTTTTGGAGGAGCAGTGCCCATAGAGGCTATAAAGCCCAAAGCCGTGGTAGAGGATGAGATTGAGGCCGTAAATTCCATTTTCCTCCGCAAAAACCACCCTTCCAGCGTTATTGCTGATGATGGGCGCTTGCGCCACGCTGGCCAAATCAAGCCCCATATGATACGAGTCGCTGATGAATTCCTCCTCGTAAGAATAATACCGATGATCGGCAAAATCAGCCACTTTCATCGCATTTTTGAGCGGCAAAAACAGATGGATGCTGAAATTCTCAATCTTCTCCTCGGGCACTTGCGCGGTGATTTCGCGAATGAGCTTTTCGTTATCATCGCGCAGGGTTTCATTGACGAATTTAAATTTCTCAAAGCGCGTTAAATTACTGCTTTGCGGGGCATATTGATGGGCTAGGCTCTCTATCTTGCCATCCAAAAATTTATCGCTGAGCTTGATGTTAGAAATGCGATATTTTCGCTTCAAGGCCTGATACTTGATGCGCTCTTTTGTGGCATTACCCGCCCTGTCCTCAGCCATGATGAAGGCTTCAAATTCCTCATCCTTAGCATCCCAAGCAAGCAGGGCCGCATAATAGCCCTCCTTGAGGTAGGGGATGGCTTTGAAAATTTTACCCTTTTTTGTCTGGATATAAACCCGCGCCAAATTCGCATCACTGGCCTCAAAAACAACGCTCCCCGCCCCCCCTTGCTCGATTTGTCGGGAGTGGCTTAGGACCTCAACCTTGGGCCTGGTGGTATCGGTGATGATCAAAACCTGCTTTTTGCTTTCGTTGCCCAAATTCCACAGGCTAGAATCCTTCGCCCAAATTTCCATAGTGTAGGACTCTATCTTTTCCTTAAAGCCCGCTTTGGGTAGGTTGATTTGCAAGCTCAAATCTTTCTTCATCCCAACCCTCCCGTCGGCTAGCACCGTGCCGGGGTCATTTGCGCTCTTTTTGAGGGTGATTTTGATATTTTTCATTCCGCTTTCCTCGTCCTTGATGCGCACCCAAATGGGCGTTTTCAAGTCCGTATAAAGCACATCATCGACCAGAATTTGCGGGGAATTTCTCTCGAAAATGCTCAAATTTGACGCGAAAAACACAGCCATAGCGATGAGGATCAGCATGAGGCCGATACTTTTGCTTTTTTTCATCCGTTCAACATCCCCCCAATTCAAACCCGAGGCAAAAATTTAATATCAATTGAGTAAATATCCAGCAAATCACAATATCTCCCTTAGAGCGTTGGCCCTGCGCATCCACTCCTTGAGCTCATCCTCTTGGCTATTTTTTATCAACTCCTTGCAAAATTCCAGCTCCTTTTGGAAGCACTCGATGGAGGCTAAAATGTTGTTTTTATTCTGCAAAAAAATGCTACCCCACATCAGCGGCGAGGACTTTGCGATGCGGCACATATCCTTGAAAGAGGGGCCGCCAAGGTGGGCGATGTTGCGCTTGTCCTCCTCGCGCATGACAAAATTCGCCAAAGAAAAACTCAGCGCGTGGGGCAGGTGCGAAATGATGGCCGTGTGATGATCGTGAGCGATGCTGTCCATAAAAACGATGCGCATGCCAAGATGTGAGAAAATTTCCACCGCTCTTTTTTGATGCAGATCCTCAGCCACCTCGCTATCACAAAGCACACAAACCGCATCTCTGTAAAGGAACTTAAAGGCCGCTTTAGGGCCGCTATTTTCCGTGCCCGCCATGGGATGGGCAAAAATCGTTTGCCTCGCGAGGCTGGGGGGTAGATTTTCTATGATTTTTCTCTTGGTGCTGCCAAATTCCACAAGCGTGGTGCTTGAACTTAGGCCCTGCAAATTTTGCAGGATGGTAATGATGGCATCCACGGGCGTGGCGATGAAGATCATGTCGCAGTTTTTCAAGCCCTCAAAGGTAATAAGCTCGTGTATGAGACCTAAATTTAGGGCTTCTTTTGCATTTTCTGCGTCCGCATCCAAGCCATAAACGGCGCTGATGAGCTTATTCTCCCTCAGACAAAGCCCCAAAGAACCCCCCATCAGTCCAAGTCCTATAATCGCTACCCGCATCGTCCATCCTAAAAATGTGAATCATTAAATATTTTCGGTTATTATACAAAACATTCAATCAACGCTCTTAGGTGAAAATTTATGAAGAAAGTTATGAGCATTTGCGCATTTTGCTCACTTTTAAATGCGGCACACATCAAGGAAATAAAATTCAACGGACTGCAGCATCTTTCTTACGAGACGGCGCTGAGGCTTAGCGGTCTCAAGGTCGGCGAAGAGATCGATGCGGCCAAGATCAACGCGGCGATTTTGAACCTTTATAGGCAAAATTATTTTAAAAACATCGTTGTGGAAGAAAACGATGGAATTTTATCTTTCAATCTCAGCGAAAAGCCAAGCATTGCTAAAATCACGATCAAGGGCATAGCCTCCAACGACAGAAAGCACATTGAGGGGATTTTAGGCATCAGGAGGGGGGCCCTGCTTGATGAGGCGACGATAAGGGAGGCTAAGGAGAGGATCAGGGGCTACTACGAGGCGAAGAGCTATTTTGACACTGTGGTTGAGACCGAGCAAAAAAATCTTGAAAACACTGAGGGCTTGGAGCTTGAATTTATCGTCAATCGCGGTGAAAATATCATCATCGATAGCGTCCATCTTAGTGGGGGGGAGAAATTTTCCTACGCGGACATCGAGCCTGCCATTGTCAACAAAGAGCAGGAATTTATGGGCTGGATGTGGGGGCGCAATGATGGCAAACTGAAAATTTTTGAGCTTGATAATGACCGCTCGAGAATAAGCGATGAATATATGAAGCGGGGGTATTTGGATGTGCAAGTGTCCCCGCCACAGCTTAAGGCCTATACCGACTCTTACAGGGCGGATTTGACCTATGTTATCAAAGAGGGGCAGCCCTATAAAATCACGAATATCAGCATTGAAAATCCTCTTTTTGACGCAGAGGCTAATGAGGAAATTGTGAGTGATTTAAAATCAGAGGTCGGCGACATCATCAATATAGAGAAGGTTAGGAGGGACATCAAAAGCATAGAAACGCAGATTGCGGATTTGGGCTATGCCTTCGTGGAGGTTATCCCCGACATCCAAAAAAATAGCCAAACGCAGGAGGCCGATGTCGTTTTTAGGGTTATCCCGAATGAAAAGGTTACCATCAGGAATGTCATCATCTCTGGGAATTTGCGCACTGTGGATAGGGTGGTGCGCAGGGAGCTCTTCCTCACCGAGGGCAATCTTTACCACCGCACCGACCTCATAGAGTCCATCAACGCCCTCAAGCGAACCTCCTATTTTGAAGATGTCGACATCAGGGAGGAGAGGGTTGATGATACGCATATGGATTTGATCGTCGAGGTGAAAGAAGCCTCCACGGGCTCAATTTCTGGCGGGATAGGCTACAGCTCAAGCGGCGGCCTACTCCTCAACGCCTCGCTTTCTGATAGCAATATTTTCGGCTCAGGCCTTAAAAGCTCCGTGAGCGTGGATAAGGACGATGATACCTTATCGGGTAGGATCAGCCTTGAAAATCCTAGAATTTTAGACAGCGCTTACAGTTTGGGGGGGGTGCTTTACTCTAGCGATTACGATTGGAATGATTATTCTGAGAAAAACTACGGCTTTGAAATCACGCTGGGAAGGCAGTTTGCAAGGTATTTCAACGCCAACATCACCTACAATTTAGAGCAAAGCGACATTTACTCCCTGAGTGAGACCCTGAAGAGAACGGGCTATCAACTGGGAGAGAGCATTAAAAGCTCCATCACTCCAGCCCTTAGCTTCAATAATACCGATGACTATTACTTGCCACGCTCAGGCGTCATCGCCTCCACTAGCCTAGAATTTGCAGGGCTTGGCGGGGATCAGAAATTTTTATACTCCAATTCTAAATTCAATTTTTATCAGGGACTGGAGGATTACATAGGATACGATTTGATTTATCGCTATAAGGCGAGTTTTTATAAGGTTTGGGATAGGGGATATTTGCCGATAAATGAGAGGATTTTTTTGGGGGGGATTCGCTCCATTCGTGGTTTTGAAAATCGCACCGTGAGCCCTAAAAACGAGTATGATGACGAGATAGGCGGGAAAATCGCCTTTGCAAATTCTGCCGAGCTTAGTTTTCCCTTAATCGACAGGATCAAGCTGCGCGGGAGTATGTTTTTCGACTACGGGATGATCGGCAAAAAGAATTTGGACGAAATTCAAAGGATGAGCACGGGGCTTGGGGTGGAGTGGATAACGCCCATAGGACCTTTGCAGCTTGTTTTCGCCAAGCCCCTCAACGACAAAAAGGGCGATGATACGAATTCGTTTGAGTTCAGTCTTGGGACACGATTTTAAGGGGTGGGCATGAATTTTGCAGACATTTTTTCCAAGATCAGAAAAAAGCAATCAAGCCCCGCCGAAGCGCCCAACCACTGGGTCAAATGCCAAAGCTGCCACGCTTTGATGTATTATAAAGAAATCGAGTTTTGCTTCAATGTCTGCCCAAAATGCTCCCATCACATGAGAATTTCGCCCCTGGATCGCATCAAGCTTTTGAGCGATGAGGGGAGTTTTACGGAGTATGATAAAAATTTGGAAGCCGTCGATCCGCTCAAATTCGTAGATAGCAAGTCCTACAAAAAACGCCTGCTTGAGGGGGAGCATAAAACGGGCAGAAAAAGTGCCCTCATCAGCGGGGAGTGCGAGATGGACGGGCTAAAAATTCAGCTTGTGGTTTTTGACTTTGCCTTCATGGGTGGGAGTTTGGGCTCGGTGGAGGGCGAAAAAATCGTCCGCGCCGTGCAAAGGGCCATCAGCGGCAAAACCCCCCTGCTCATCGTCAGCGCTAGCGGGGGCGCGAGGATGCAGGAGAGCACCTACTCGCTCATGCAGATGAGCAAAACGAGCGCGGCCCTGAAGCTACTGAGCAAGGAAAAATTGCCCTACATCAGCGTTTTGACAGACCCTACTATGGGGGGAGTTTCGGCGTCTTTTGCGTGGCTTGGGGATTTGATCATCGCAGAGCCGGGCGCATTGGTGGGTTTTGCGGGCGCTAGGGTCATCAAGCAAACCATAGGGGCGGATTTGCCTGAGGGCTTTCAAAGGGCGGAATTTTTACTCGAGCACGGGCTTATCGATGCGATTGTTGAGCGCGGTGAGCAGAAAAAATTTATCAGCGATGCCTTTAAATTTTTTAGCGGAAAATAAATTGCGGATACATATTTTTTACATCCAAAAAAGCGATGAATTGCCCTTTTTGAGCGAAAAATACGCAAAACTCCTCGCAAAATACGCCCAGCTGAGAGAAAAAAATCTCTTCAGCAAAAAGATCGCCGCCGCGCAAAGTCAAGGCGCCAATGAGGCACAAAAAAGCTACGAAGAGGCCTTCATGCCCTACAAAAAGGGCTTTTGTATCGTGCTTGATGAGGGCGGTAGGGAGTTTTCGAGTGTGGAATTTTCAAGACTGATCGCAGATAGGGGCGGGCTGAGCTTTTTCATCGGCGGGGCCTATGGCTTGGGCGCGGAATTTGTGAAAAAATTTGACCTCAGTCTCGCCCTCAGTCGCCTCACCCTGACGCATCATTTTGCGCGAGTGCTTTTGCTCGAGCAGCTTTACCGTGCCTTTTGTTTGCAGCACAATCATCCGTATCATAAGTAGGATTTTTATGAAAAAAAAGGAATTTGACTTTTTTGAAAAATTTTTGAGGGATAGAAGAAAGATTATTTTGGACAATTTGCAGAATAATTTTGAGGAAATCAAGGCCCTGCACAACTCAGCGCCCAGCGATAGTGTGGATTTTTCAGTCATAGAAAGCAATTCGCAAATCGATCTTGCCATCAGCGCCAACCTCAAACAAGAGCTAAAAGACATCGAAGAATCGCTTCAAAAAATCACCCAGGGCCTTTATGGTATCTGTGAGGCTTGTGATGAATTTATCGACATCAAGCGGCTTAAAATCAAGCCCCACGCAAGGTATTGTTTCGCATGCAGGCAAAGTTTAGAAGGGAGGAAGGTATGAGGATCAGATTGTTCATTGTGGCGAGCTTGATTTATGGTGCTTTGGTGGCGGCGGCCTGTGTTTTTTACTTGGACTTGGGCGATTATCAGCTGGTTTTGGGAGCTATCGATGTCAAGCTTCCTGTGGTGGTTTGGATGCTTGCGCCCCTTGCGCTTTATTTTGTGTTTGCCCTTTTGCATTTGAGTTTTTATAGTTTTTTGAACCATCTCAAATTCAAGCATTTTTTTAAGGATGCGAAAAAATTTGAAGATTTTACGAAGGATTTACTCTTGGAAAAAAATCCCAAAATTGCCTTTCAAACCAAAGAATTCAAGCAGGTTGGCGAGCTGAGCAGGAGCTTGAGGACCCAGCAAAAACTTCCCGATCACCCCAAGATCAATGAAATTTTTGATTTGCTCGATGGCCTAAGGCGGGGGGAGGTGCTAAATCTTGGCAAATTTAAGCTTGAGGCGAAGAACATTTTATCCATCCAAAATGAAAAAAATCGCATCAAAAACGATGTGAATCACGCCCATGCTCGTTTGAAAAATGTCCATCAAATCAACGATGATTTGGAGGATCTTGCCTTTGAGAATGTGCTAGAAAAGGGCACTTATGAGCAGATTAAATCCATCAAAATCGCAAAAAATCCCCAGCAAATTTTAAGCCTCATCGCCCGCTTTCAAAGGGGGGATTTGGAGCTTTCTTTGAGCGAATTTGAGGTTTTGATTTTGCAGACTCGTTTTAACGAAGCGGAGTATTTGAGCCTCGCTAAGATGAGCGTGAATTTTTTTACCCCCGATGCCATCCTCAACATTTTTTTAAAGATTAAAAGCCAAAATAACGAAGCCTTGAAGGGCTATTTGTATTTGTTGGCTGAGTTTTCCATGTATGAGGAGCTTGAAAATCAAATAAGAAACGCAGATGAGGATTTCACCCCCTTTAAGGCCCTGCTACTTTTGCGGGAGAAAAATATCAAAATCAAACCCGATCATCTCATCCAATGATAAATTTTAACAAAAAGCCCCTGTTTTTAGCCCCGATGGCGGGTTTTTCGGACCGGCCCTTTCGCAATGTGGTGAAGAAATTTGGCGCGGATGTAACGGTGAGTGAGATGATAAGCTCCAACGCCCTCGTTTATGAGAGCGCTAAAACCCTGCAAATGCTGGAAAAAGCGGAGCTTGAAAAGCCCTACATCGTCCAAATCGCAGGGGGTGATGAGGAGGTCGTCAAAAGGGCGGTTTTGATGCTGAATGATTTTGATTTTATTGATGGGATCGATTTCAACTGCGGCTGCCCGGTCAATAAGGTCCTCAAGCAGTGCGCTGGCAGTGCTTTGCTTGAAAATTTAGAGCTTTTTAAAAAACTCATTTTCACCCTCAAAAAATACAACAAAAAGCCCTTGACGAGCGTGAAATTTCGTTTGGGCTTTAACGAAAAATATCCCGAAAAAATCGCCAAAATTTGCGAGGAGCTGGGGGTGGATTTTGTCAGCATACACGGACGCACGAGGAAGCAGCTTTACAGCGGAAGGGCTGATTATGAGGCGATCGCTAGGGCGAAGGCCTGCGTGAGTATCCCCGTCATCGCCAACGGGGACATCGATGCTACTAACGCGGATGAGGTTTATAAAATCACCGCTTGCGATGGTTTGATGATAGGCAGGGCTAGCGTGGGGCGGCCTTGGATTTTTTATGAGATTAAAAGGGGCGAGAGTGTGGATGGGGCGCTGAAAAAAACCATCATCCTGAGCCATTTTGAGGAGATGATGCGCCATTATGGGAATTCTGGGGTGGGAATTTTTAGAAAGCATCTGCACGAATACTCCAGAGGGCAAAAGGACGCTTCGGTTTTTAGAGATGCCATAAATCGCATCAATGATGCCGATCAAATGCGGATGATGATCGAGGATTTTTTTGGCTCACTGTGATAAAAGAGCGTTTTTTTCCCTGCACAAATCCTGCCAAGTAGAATTTTCTCCCAGTTTCAGGCACTCCTCAAGGCTTTTCCTTTGCGCCTGAGTGTCTTTGAGGCTTTCATAAATTTGACTTTGAGCATAAAGGGCGCGCGCCCTGTCGCCCGTGGAGAGCTGCTTGAGCTTTAGCAGGTCCCTTAAAAGCTCCAGTCCTTTTTCGTGCTGGGCTGTGTTTTGCAGGGCTTCGAGATAGATAAATTCTAAATTCGGGCTGAAAAGATTGATGCCCTTGAAATTTTGATAATCAATAGCCTTGGGCGCATAATTTAAAATACTGGTCGTCATTTTGTGATCTTGCGCGTAAGAAACCAGAGCGTCATAAGCCTCCACCATAGTAAAATTCATGGGAAAGCCTTCTAAAATTTGCAAAATTTTAATCGCCTCATTGTACTCGCCCTGACGCAAAAGCGCGATAAACTGCAGATAATAGGCCCTGAAATTTTCTGCTTCTTCTTTGAGTATCTTTGAGGCAATGATGTGCTTGGAAAGGCTTATAACCTTAGGGTATTGCTTATTTTCCAGCAGAATTTCAGCTTTTTTTAAGCTATAAAAAATCTCATCTTCTGGCATATTTTTGTCGATGTATTCTAGGGCCTGCTGATTGTGCGAGGTCCTTTGCAGGCACGATAGCATTTGCTTTTTATCCTCGATTTTTTGTCCGATCGCATAGGCGCTAAATTCATTGAAAGTTTTCACCGCTTTGATGCACTCATCGGCTTTTAGCTCCTCCTTCAAGGCTAGGGTCGCAGACTGCTCCAAAAGCTTGAGCGCTGCAGGGATCTTACCCTCCTCAATCTGCGCCTTATAAGCTAAGATCGCGGGGAAATTTTGCTCCTTAAAATACAGCTTCACATCCTCCTCTAGGGCCCGGTTTGCAAGCTTTTCATCCGTGTCTTTGTAGTCCTTCATCAGGCTTTGATAGCGCTCGTGCAAAAGGGTGGCATTATTTTCCCCGACATAAAAAAACACCTCATCGTTCGCCTTTTTGAGGGCATCCAAATAATTACCATCATGAAATTCGTTCAAATATAAATCGATATACTTCTTCGCCTGCTGCGCCTTGCCGTCTTGGGCCAGAGTGAGGGCTACATTTTTCAAGGTCTCCTCATAGCGCTCGTCAATTTTTGGCATTTTCAAAAAGGCTCTTTCATAAATTTGAGAGCTGGTGTGGACATCATGATGCTTGTCGAAAAGTTTGGCCAGCTCCAAAGCCTTCGTTATATCCTCTCCAAAATAATCGCCATTGGCTCTCAAAACCGTGTTGACAAATTCCACAGCCTCGCTGGGATTTTCATTAAGGAGCTCATCTTTGGCTAGGGACAAGGCCGCTCTGGAGGCTAAATTCAAATCCTTCGTATTGAAATAAATATCCTCATAAATCAAAACCGCCGCCTCTTTTTCATTGAGGTGATAAATATAATCGGCATATTCAAGCCGTGCAAGCTGGGTGAAATCATTGCGCACGAATTCATTATTCAAAATCGACATCGTGTAGTCCACATCCGCCCTTTGCGAGAGGGCGATGTAAGTCCTCAGCATCATGTAGAGCACCTCGGCGTAATTTCTATCGCTGGTGAAGGTTCTGGTGTAGTGCTTGAGCTCATCGATCATGTTTTCTAAAATTTTTTGATCCCTGATGCTGGGGTCGGCTGTGTGAATTTCATTTTGCGCTCTGAGTTTGTAGAGGATGAACTCACTCATGAAAATACTGCCCTTGTAGCGCGTGATGGCATTTTGCGCATCCGTAACAACCTGAGGATAATTGTGCTTTTCGTATTCTCTTTTGATGCGCAGGTAGGTGTTAATGTCCGCGCTTTGCGGGATGATGACAGGATCTGAGTTTAGATCAAGCGCCCCCACGAAGGGCAGGGTTTCGTGCGGGAAAATGACATTAAAATTCAGGCCATCCCCCTCATCCTCCCTGCCAAGCTGGGAAGAAAAGATAAAGGTGAAGCCCTTTGATTGGTGTGAGCTGGAGGCCTCAAGCTCTTTATCCTTGTAGATATCCTGAGACAAATCAAACATTTTAGCCGCACTTTTGGGGAGGATGAGCATTTTGATTTTTTGAGGTTCTTTAAGAAAACGGAGGTCAAAAAGGGCAAAGGACTGATCTTTTAGCGTGTTGGTAACCATGCCGTTGATTTCGCATTCAAAATAGGGCTTGTTGTCGCTTTCTTTTTGCGCACAAATAAAGGGCTCGTCATTTTTAGCATGCAAAACGCTGAAAGGCTCATTCGCCTCGCGTCCTGCGTTTAAAACAAGCTCGAAACCAAAAAGATAAGAAAAACTGAGTAGGATAAAAGGGATGACTTTCATAAACTCAATGATAACAAAACACTTTTATAGCATTAATAACAGGGCGAAAATATTTACCAAAACACAAACAATGAGGACAAATTTTTGCCTCGGGTGAAGCTTGAGGGTAAAATTCGCCTCGCTCTTCACAAAAAAACCATGAATGATAAGCCTCAAATAACTACCGAGCATCAGCACAGAGGTCAAAGCCACAACAAGCGCACAATACCACCACTTACTAAGAATAAGGGTTTGAAAGATCATAAATTTACCCCAAAATAAACCGAAGGGCGCGACCCCAGCCAAAGAAAGCACGCAAGTGGCCAAAGCGAAAGCTACGATGGGATTTTTTGCGAAAAGATTGTTGAGGCTGTTGAAATCGCTTTTTTCAAAGAGGCTTAAAATGAGGAAGAGTCCGTAATTGGCAAAGGCGAACAAAACCCAGTATCCAAAAACTAAAAAAAGCGCTGAATTTATGCCCTTTTCCACATACTCCGCATGCAAAAATATCGGCACCATAGCAAGGACAAGCAATGAAGACTGCACCACAGAGGAGTAGGCGAGCATTTTTTTCGCATCCTTTTGGGCGAGGGCGGCAAGGGCAGCGACCAGCATGGAAAAAATCGCTAGGGCGCAAATGACGATGGCGCCGTGTGGGTAAAAAGAAAAAATTCTCAGCAAAACGACCAATATGGCAATCTTTGGCACGACTGAGATGAAGGCGGCTAGGTTGGAATTTGAAGCGTAGTAAACATCCCTCAGCCAAAAATGAAAGGGCGCTAAAGAAAGCTTGATGGCGCATAGCACCAAAATGAGCGTTTTGGAGCCTGAAAGCAAAATGCTTTCTTCGGCGTAGTGAAAAAAAACACGAATGCTAAGACTGCCCGTTTGAGCATAAATCAAAGCGGAGGCTAGGACGAAAAACCCACTCCCCACCGCCGCTACGCTGAAATATTTGAGGGCTGAAGAGATGGCGTTTTTACTACCCTGCATCGCGATGAGCGTGTAAAGTGCCAGGGATGAGGCCTCAAGTCCTATGAAGATGAGGGCCAAATTTGAGCTTGAAACCATCAGCATCAAAGAGGCGATCATGAAGAGAAAAAGCGTGTAAAATTCGCCCCTGTGCTCTTGCTTGTCCATCAAAAGATAAAGAAAGGAAAAAAGCAAAATCACACAAATGGCGCAAAAAGCTACGATGTCGTTGTTTAAAGTGCCAAAAAAAGCCCTGCTTTGCAGTCCGAAAGCATTGACATTAGAAAGGCTGAGGAAAAAGCTCACAAGCAGGGCCCAAAGACTGCTACTAAGATAAAATTTAGAGCTGAGCTTACAAAAGGCCACGCAAAGCAAAAGCACAAGAGCCGCAAGGATTAAAAATAAAAAAGGATAAGCCAAATCCATACGCAGATCGGTTAGGGTGAAAAATTCATTCATTGTAGGCTCCAAGCTGGGATAAAAAGTCCAAAGTATCTTTTTCAATCGCCCTTAAGTGCATCACCTTGTGCAAATTTTTGCTTTCATTTTCCAAAGGCTCAAGCAAGAATTTTGGAGCGATGCCCAAATAAAAAATCAAAAAAACCATAGGGGAGAGGGCTAGAATTTGTCGCGCTTTGAGTCTGAAAGCACTAAGCGGTACTGATGTTTGCATGAAGAAAATTTTCCTGAATACAGCGAGCATATAAACCGCGCCCAAAATCACCACAAGCCCCGCCAACAAAGCATAAAGAAGATGCACCTTAGCCAGGGCCAAAAGGACTAAAAATTCCCCCACAAAAGAAAGGGTCAGCGGCAGAGAAACCCCCGCAAGAAGCAAAAGGGCGAAGAAAATGCTAAAGCCGGGCGCCTTTTTTGCAAGGGAATGCAGGTCATCAAGGCGCACAGAGCCGTATTGTTGCTCCAAAACCTCAGCCATCAAAAACAAGCCTCCCGTCACCAGTCCATGCGCAAACATATAAAAAACCGCTCCGCTAATGCCAAAACCACTGAAAGAAAAAATCCCAAGCACCATGATGCCGATGTGGGAGATGGAGCTGTAGGCGATGAGCTCCTTGAGATCCCTAGCCCTAAAGGCGATCAGGGCACAATAAAGCACGCTGATTATGCAAAGTGTCATCACAAAGGGCGCAAGATACACGCTAGCATCGGGGAAAAGGGGCAAACAAAACTGCAAAAAACCAAAAGGCGCCATCTTAAAGGCTACAAGCATGACAGAGACGACTATGGGCGAGCGCGCATAAACCTTTGGCGCCCAAGTGTGCAGGGGAAACAAAGGCGCCTTGATGGCAAAGGCGGCGAAAAAGAGGGCGAAGAGTAAAATTTGCCAAGAGAGCGGTGTGGCGGAGACATTATTTTTCCAAAGGTCCAGATCAAAGCTGAAAATTCCCAAAACTTGATAATTCAAATAGGCCTGACAAATCATCGCTACAAGCATCAAAACCGAGCCCGCAAAGGCGTAGATGAAAAATTTAATCCCCGCTTTAAAATTCTCGCCATAAAGGCCCAAAATGTAAATGAGGGGCAGCAAAGAAAGCTCCCAAAAAATATAAAAAAGCAAGGCATCCTTAGCGCTAAAAAGCCCCATCATGGTCCATTGCAGGAAAAAAATCGAAGCGATGATGGCCTTTCGCTCTATCCTTAAAAAAAGCAAGGTGAGAAAAATCATCAAGGAGCAAAGCAGCATCAGCACCAAAGCAATGGCATCCACGCCGACATGATAAGTGAAAAATCTAAAAAATTTAAAAAAAATGCGGTGATCAAAAAGCTCCCCGTCCAAAAAGGCAAGGAAAATTTTAAAATTCAGCCCCAAAATCGCCAAACTCGCTATAAGCCCAAAAAACCTCGCCCCGCGATGATCTAAAAGCAAAATCGCAAGGGCAATGAATAGCGGGAAAAAAATCAAAGCATTCAGCATCACAAGCCTCCCCAAAATAAAACGCACAAGACGCCTAAAATCACAAAGCCGCCCACCAAACAATAAAGCATTAAATTCAGGCTATTGGGGACGATGATTTTTGAGGAAAGCAGGAGGCAGGATGTGGCGATTTTCTCCACGCAAAGGTCTAGGCCCCTCTTGTCAAAATGCCTCACAAATTCACAAAATCTCACGCACCAAGCCACTAAAATTTGATGATAAAAATGCGGAATAAAATAATCATTGCTCAAAAGTTTGTGAAAGAAATTTTGCTCCACGCTCTCCCTAAACCAGCCCCTACCGTAAGCCAAAATCGCCAAAAAGATCCCAAGTCCACTCGCCATACTTGCTAAAATCATCACCAAAGAATTTTCCGCGTCGATAAGGACTAGCTTTGTGCGGATGAATTCAAAAAAACCATGCTCAAAAAATCCCGCAATCACAGCCAAAACAAGCAAAGGACTCATCGCCAAAAGGGCGATTTTGCTTGCCTCGTGAGGATGGGCGCTGTGGCGTGCTGGCGTGAAAAAGACAAGCATCAAAAGTCTAAAACTATAAAAAGCCGTCATAAAAGCGGCGATTAAAAGCGTCAAAAAAATGCCGTGATGAAAGGAGATGAAAGCGTAGCCTAAAATCAAATCCTTAGAAAAAAAGCCGGACAAGGGATAAATTCCAGCCAAAGCCAAGCTTGCGATGCTCATAAAAATCGCCGTGATTTTGAGAGGACTGAAAAGTCCGCCCATTTTTTTGATGTCTAGCTCATCGTTCATCGCGTGCATGACATTCCCCGCGCCTAGGAATAAAAGGGACTTGAAAAAGGCGTGGGTTGTGAGGTGAAAAAGCGCTAAAGAATAGGCCCCAAGCCCTGCAGCTACGAACATATAGCCAAGCTGCGAAAGGGTGGAGTAGGCTATGATGCGCTTTAAATCCCTCGCAACCAAGGCCATCGAGGCGGCAAAAAGAGCCACAAAAGCGCCTATCAGGGCGATGAGATAGGAAAATTCTGGCACCAAATCATAAAGAGGGTTCGCCCTCACGACCAGATAAACCCCCGCCGTTACCATAGTCGCGGCGTGGATGAGGGCGGAGACGGGTGTGGGGCCTGCCATCGCATCGGCTAGCCAAGTGTGGAGGGGGAACTGGGCGGATTTTCCCATCGCACCGATGAAAAGACAAGCGGCGATCAAAAGGAGAGCACCGTGATCTAGCCCCTGTAAGAGAGCAAAAACCTCCTCGTATTTGAGCGTGCCCACCTGCAAATAGAGCCAAAAAATCCCCAAAAGCATGCCCAAATCGGCGATTCTGTTCATGATAAAGGCTTCGTTTGCAGCAAAAGAATATTTGTCGTTATGATACCAAAAGCCTATGAGTAGCCACGAGCAAAGCCCCACGCCCTCCCAGCCCACGAAGAGCCCGAGAAAATTATCACTCATCACCAAAAATAGCATGGAAAAAACAAAAAGCCCCAAATAGGCGAAAAATTTATTAAAGCCCTCGTCCTTTTCCATATAAAAAATGCTATAAAAATGCACGCAGGTCGCGACCACGCCCACAACACTCATCATCACTAAAGAAAGTGCATCGATATCAAAGCCAAAATTCACCCCCATGAACCACTCAAAAAGCGTGAGGTTGAAGCTTTGATCGTGCCAAAGCAAATAAAGCGAGGAAAGGGCACTGAGTCCTATGAGCAGGGAGCAAAGCGTGGCGATGAGGAGATTTTTAGGACGCAGAGCAAAACAAGCCGCAAGGGCGAAGGAAAGAAGCGGCGCAAAAAGGGCGATGAGGGCTAAATTTTGCATCTAAGCCCCCTCTTCTTTCAGGCTTTTAAGCTCTAAAGAGCCCGTTTTTCGATACCACAGCACGCACAGGGCCACGCCCACAGCCACCTCAGATGCTGCCACCGCCATCACAAAAAGGGCAAAAATTTGTCCGCCAAGGTCGTTGTGAAGCTTTGAGGCGGCGATGAGGGCGAGGTTGGCGGCGTTGAGTAAAATTTCTGTGGCGATGAAAAGCATGATGAGATTTTGCCGCTTTAAAATCCCCACCAGTCCCAAAACAAACATCAAAAACGCTACGAAAAAATATTTTTCTATCATCGTTTTTCTCCCGCAAGGTCCTTTTGCGTCAAAACCACCGCGCAAACTAGGGCGATCAAAAGCAAGATGGCTACAAATTCAAAGGCGAGGAGGAATTTTGAAAAAATGGCCAAAGCAAGCTGCTCGTTGAAGTCAAAAAATTTCGTCGCCCTAAGGGGCAAATTCCCACCGCCCTCAACCCACCTAAATCCCACAAGCGTCGAGGAGAGAAGGGCTAGACTGGAGAAAATGAGGAGAAAAAAGCTTTTTTTGGCCCTGATTTTTTCCTTAAAATCCGCAGAAGCATCAAAAAACATCATCGCAAAGCTGTAAATTCCAAGCACCGCTCCGCTATAGACGATGATTTGTATCGCGCCGATAAATTCCGCATCCAGTAAGAAATAAAAGCCCGATAAAAACACCATCCCCCCCGCTAAAGCTGAAAGCGCATGGAGCATATTTTTGCTCCACACCGCCACGGCAAAAAAGCCCAAAACTATGACGCTAAAAAACACAAAAGAAAGCTGCTCCATCATCATTTTTCTCCCTCAGTTTTAGGCAGGGTGCATTTTTCCTCATCGCATAAATCCCGCTCCCTGCTTTGCAAAATTTCATAGTACTGGGGCGTTTTCTTCACAAAGGCATCCGCATCCTCCCTCAAACTCCCCGCTCCTTCAAATTCCACTTGATTTTTAAGCTTGTCGATGGGCGTTAAAAAATCTTCTTTATAGCCAAAATACGATCTCTGCTCGGCGGCGTTTTCAAATTCTGTGCCGTGGACTATGGCGAGCTCGGGGCAGACCTCCGCGCAAAATCCACAATAAATACAACGCCCCAGATTGATGCTGTAATTGCCCACTTTTTTGCGTCCGTTTGCGTCCAGTGAGGTTTCCATTCTGATGCAGTTGCTGATGCAAATTTTTTCGCACAAACCGCAGCCTATGCACCTTTCATTTTCGCTTTCTATGAAACGCATCAAGCGATGCACAGCGCGGTAGCGATTGTCCGTTTTGACCTTTTCAAAGGGGTATTTGATCGTGGCGGAATTTCCCCTTTTCAAAAGCTCTCGCATCACCACCCACAAGCCCACAAAAAGCTCCAGTTTCACGCTGCGTTTTATGACTCTAGCCCATTTTTCACCGGGACTGAGTTTTAATTTTCTCTTTTCATCCACTAAAAAATAGTTTTTCATCATCGCTCCTAAACCAATGCGGCCAAGGCCGTTAGTAAAAGATTTAAAACCGCTAGGGGGATTAAAATCAAATAGCACATTTTCATCACCTGATCGGGTCTTAACTGCGGAAAAGCCGCCCGCGCCCAAAAATACCAAAAGAAAACAAAGCTTGTTTTTAAGATCATCATCACCCAGCCCGGGATGATCCAAAATGCATTAAATCCCCCCAAAAATAAAAGCGTTACCAAGATCGCCCCAGCCATCATCGAGGTGTACTCGCCGATGAAAAACATCCCCCAGCGAAGCCCCGAATACTCCGTGCCATAGCCTGAGACGATGTCGGCTTCGTTTTCAGTGAGGCAAAGCGGGGTGCGGTTTGTCTCAATGAAAAGCGCGATGATGAAAAGCACAAAAGCTAGGGGCTGCTTGAAAATGAGCCACGAAAAAATTCCCTCGCTTTGATAATTATTGATCTCGATCAAAGAAAAGGATCCCACCAGCATCACCACAGCCACCAGGGCCAGCGCGCTCACGCTTTCGTAGGAAATGATGGCCACAAGAGCCCTTGCGGCGCCGATGATGGAGTATTTGTTATTACTTGCCAGTCCGCCCAAAAATATCGCATAAAAACACAGCCCTGAGGTGCCGATGACAAAGAGCAGGGCGACATTAATGTCAGCGATGATGGGCCTTATGGTGTGGCCAAAGAGCGTGAATTCAGGCAGCATGGGAATGGCGGCTAGGGATACGAAGGCGCAAATGGCCGCGATAAGCGGGGCGATGGCGAAGATGAGCTTTTGTGAATTTGAGGGGATGATGTCCTCCTTTGTGAAAAGCTTGATCATATCCGCCACAAGCTGGATAAGCCCAAAGGGGCCTACCATATCGGGCCCTATGCGCCTTTGAAAATAAGCCAAAACCTTCCTCTCTGCATAGGTCGCAAAACCCGCCAAAGTCGCTAAAAGCGCCAAAACCAGTAGGCATTTTATGAAAATTTCTAGCAGTAAAAAGGCAAAATCACTCATTTTTTGCTCCTATTTTTTCTAGCTTTGCCGCCACAAACCTCTCGTCAAAAAATTTCAAGGTATCCAAACTCGCGTCAAAATAGGGCAAGTAAGCGCCATTGCTCAAATTTTTATCCACCCTAAGGCTTAGGGTTAGCTTTTCGTTTTTGATTGTGAGGCGAATTTCATCGCCATCTTGCAGCCCCATCTCCTTCGCCAAGCCCTCACTCAGGCCCAAAAAAAGCTCTTCTTTGATCGCGCTGGCCCTGTTTGAAAAGCGTCCAAAATGATGGCTGGGATTAGCGCTGTGGAGCAAAATTTCATCTTCTTTCAAATTTAAATTTGCAAATTCAGGCTCTTCAAACCGCAAACGCGCCTCCCCCTCAAAACAGGCTAAATTTAGAGCATAGCCCCTTTTGTTGGCGCCGCCGTTGGTGTAGTGGTTTTCAAGGCTGTCAAATTCAAGGGGCAAAAAGCCTTTATCGCTCGGCAGTTTCGGGGTGTGATCGATGGTGTATTCTTCATCAAAGCCCAAGCTTTGCGCGAGATCGTTGAGAAAATAGCCTTCAAATTCCAAGGCCGCATTGGTTGGAACGACCCTTTTATCGTAGTTTAGAAAGGTGCCCTCCTGCTGATTGAGGCTAGCGCTAGCCAAATCGCTTCCCTCCTCGTAAGAAAAGCTAAAATCGCCCCCTTCGTTATAGCCCAAAGTTTGACCCTCCTGTGCCTCCGTATCCAAATCACAAATCAAAGCCACGCCCAAAGTGTTCGTGTGGGTGGGGTTTAAAAAGACCTTAAAGGGCGTCGTTTTTTGCACGAGAGCTAGGAGGCGGGCGAGTTTTTTACTCCGCGCATGAAAATAAAAATCACTCCCCACCACGAGGGTAAAACTAGACTTTTTCAGCAGCAAATCCTGCAATTTGTCCTCATCCACTCCTAAATTTTTAGCAAAAATGCTGCGTTTTACTGGGACGATTTTTTTGACCTTTTTATTGATGGTTTTTTTGACCTCTTTTTGAATTTCATTTCCCGCCTCGTCCTTTTCGCTCACAAGCTCGATAACCTCCTCACTGACGCTCTCCTCAAGCTCCCTATCCTCCTGCGTGAAAAATTCCTCAAGCTGCGCCCTCAAGCCCTCATCGGTGCTGAATTTTTGCAGGATGAAATACAAAATTTGCTCCTCATCCCCGCTTTTGTGCGTGTGGGTGATGAAATTTTTGGCGTATTTTTCCACGCCCTTATCTTTAAGCGGATGGAAATAAAGCCCCGCGCCCTTGTTCATCACGAGGGCGTTGTTGATTTTATAGCTCAAAGTTGGCGCATCATAGCGCAAAAGTGTGCCCGCAACGACCAGAAAATCGCTCCCCGACACATCCTCACTCGTGGCATTGTAAAGCGCACCACAATGGGCGATGAACTCCTCTAAAAATTCCTTGAATTTCAAGGCTTCTTCGTTGATGAGCCTGAGCTTGAATTTTTCCTTCAAATTTTGCAAAATCAAGGCCTCTTCATTGGTGATAAAGCTATTGAATTTAAGATTCTTAAACACCCCATTTTTAAGCCCCTCCACAAGCCGCCCAAAAGCGGCCTCGTCCTTTTTGGCCTCATTTTGCGTGTCAAATCCAAAGCGTGCCGCCCGGTTGAGCGGTGCAAAGGCAAAATCATTACTCACGCGGTAAATTTTAGGCTTTTGCAGGGCGATCCCGCCTTGCTTCACATCATAATAAAGCAGCTCACAATCGCTAGAATGTGGATTGGAAGCGGGGATGCGATGCAGCTCCCAGATGTTTGAGGTGTATTGGAATTTGGCCCCGATTAAGGCGCCTGTGGGGCAGACGCTCGTGCATTCTCCGCAGCCCTCACAGTCGAGCTTCTCGCCTCCTGTGGCGGGCGCGATGAGGCTTTTTTGAAATTTGCTCCACACCGCAAAAGCGTCCTTTCCCATGCTTTCTTTGAAGCTATTGTCAATGCCATCGCCGCCTCTTGGGGTCGTTTTTAGAGCGCTTTCGCCGATTTTATCCTTGCACACCGTGATGCAGCGCTCACAAACGATGCAAAGAGCGGGGTCGTAATTGATGTGTCCCCAGTGCTGATGGGGCTTGTGCGTGTCCCTGATCCAGTGCTTTTGCGTATCAACGCGAGCCTTGTGCGTGAAATTTTGGAGCTCACACTCGCCCGATTTATCGCAAACGCCGCATTCTAGGGGATGGTTGATGCAGTAGGCCTGCATGATCTCATCCCGCTCACTCCACAAAGCGGGCAAATCGCTCTCCACCACCATCCCCTCTTTGGCCTTGGTATTACAGGCGTAGGTCTTTTTGCCATCCGCCTCCACCATGCACATGCGACAGGCTAGGGTCGGGCTGCAGTTTGAAAGGTAGCAAATGGCCGGGATGAAGATGTCGTTGCGTCTAGCGATATTGAGGATGTATTCGCCCTCGTCAAAGGTGCAAATTTTGCCATTGATTTGTATCGTCATTTTGCTTCCTTTATGCGGATTTGAGTGAAGTCAAAGCCCAATTTTTCATTATCCAAAAGGGCAATAGTGCCCTGCAGGGCCTCATCCAGTTTTAAAAGTGCCCTAAATTTAAAACCCCCAGCCTCCACTTCAACCTCGCTTTTATCCTGACATCTTGCGAGGCTCAAAAACTGCCGCGAGCAGTGCAAATACCCATCCTGCAAGGGCACCTTAAAGAGCACCAAGCCATCGTAATTATCAAGCTCCTTTAGGGCAGCGCGTTTGCTATTTTTAAAATCGCATCTTTCCCCCCCGCTATTGAGAATTTCGAGCTGGAATTTTTGACTGAGAAAATTTAAAAAATACTTTATATTTTCACCGTCCTTAGTGGCGTTTAAATTCTCATCAACCACCAAATACTTCGCCGTTTGCAAAAAGCTTAAAATCTCCGCCGCCTCCTCCTCGCCCAAGCAAGACTCCGCACTCAAATAGCCCTCGTCCAAGTCGCCAAACGCATCCGCATCGCTCATCTTGCAAAGCAGGGCTAGGACAAAGCTAAGGCTGGCGATTTCGCATTTGTAAAATTTGGCTGGTAAATTTTTATCCTCAAGGCAAGAAATGAGGACATTTTCCCCGCTGAATTTCTCGCAAAAAGAAGGATTTTTAAGGCTGGGCATATCCATCAAAAAAAGCGCGTTTTGATACCGCATTAGCCCACCTTTTTAATCACTATGGTCCAATCGACCTGATTAAATTTTAAGGAATTTAAAAGCTCACAATTGTGTTCTTGCACAAAGGCAAAGCTTTGCTCCACTGCCGTAAAATCGCCAATTTCAAAAAGCACCACCAAAACCTCGCCCACCTGCGCGTTCGCGATAAGCTCCTTGAGGCTTGCAAACAAATCCTCGCTCTTTCTCAAATCCACCCGTCTCATCGATCGATCTCACCCAAAACGATATTCACATTCCCCATAATCGCCACAACATCGGCCAAATAAGTCCCCACAAGCATCTCCTCAAAAAACGCACAGTGCCAGAAGCTAGGAGTGCGCGCCTTGAGGCGATAGGGCCTACCCGTGCCATCGCTGTGGATGAAAAAACCAAGCTCACCCTTAGGGCTTTCAGTCGGCACATAAACCTCGCCTTTTGGGGGTTTGAGCCCCTGAGTGATGAGGACGAAGTGCTGCATTAGAGAGTAATTTTGCGTGAGAATTTGCTCCTTAGAAGCGCTGACATACTCAGGATGATGGGCTAAAATTTCAGGCGGTGTGTCTTTGTAGAGCTGGGCGCACTGGTGTAAAATTTTGACGCTTTGCCTGAATTCCTGCATATAGACCTTATATCTGGCATAAGAATCGCCCTGAGTGGCGTAAGGCACGGCAAAATCCACCTCGGCATAAAGCAAATAAGGCTCTTCTTTGCGGATGTCATAGCACACCCCGCTGCCCCGAAGCATCACGCCCGAGCAGCCCCAATTCATCGCCTGCTCCTTGCTCACCACGCCGACATTTTCCGTCCGCAAGCGCCAAATTCTGTTGTCATCCAAAAGGGCTTCATAGTCCTTGACATCGTTTGGAAATTTCGCACAAAAGGCCAAAAGCTCCTGCAAAAAACCCTCGGGCAAGTCAAGCATCACCCCACCGATACGCATGGAAGAGTGCGTAAGCCGCGCCCCGCAATAGCGCTCTATCAAATCAAGCACATATTCGCGCTCTCTGAAGCAATACAAAAACACGCTCATCGCCCCAATATCCAAGGCGTGCGTGGCAAGCCAAAGCAGGTGTGAGGCGATGCGATTGAGCTCCAAAAGTATCATGCGGATCACCGCTGCGCGGCGTGGAATTTCAAGCCCACAAAGCTTTTCAACCGCCGCGCAATATGCGTAATTATTTGCCGAAGCAGCGATATAGTCCATCCTATCAGTAGTGGGGATGAACTCCTGATAAATCATATTCTCAGCCATCTTTTCCATCCCGCGATGCATGTAGCCTATGCAGGGGCGCGCCTTGACAACCTGCTCCCCATCAAGCTCCAAAATGAGTCGTAAATTCCCGTGCGCGGACGGATGCTGGGGGCCAAGATTGATGATCATCGTTGAATCCTCGCGCTCGAAGGCGATGTTTTCGTAATAGGGCTTCAGTTTGCTAGGAATTTGCATTTATCGCCTTTTCTCTAAAATTTTAGCCCCATCTCGCGTGGCTCTTTTGACGAAAGCAACGCCTCCCTCCTCCTGATACTCCTGCTTCGAAAATGCCCTACTGCGCGGCTCTCCCTTAGGATTTTCGTGATACAGCCTGGCAAAATTTAAAGTGTCCTTATCGTCCGCAAAGCCAGGATCCCTCTGCTCCTCACCCACGACAGAGCGATACTCTTTGCCAAAAATTTTATCGATCTCATACCACCTTGCAAATTCATCACCCTGCAAGGGATAGCTCTTTAAAAAAGGATGCCCGAACCAATCATCAGGCATTAAAATTCGCTTGAGATTAGGATGCCCCACGATGAAAACACCAAACATGTCATAAATTTCCCTCTCGCTCCAATTGGCCCCCTTAAACACGCTCACAACGCTCTTCAAACGCTCCTTCACGCCGACGAAGGTCTTCACGCGCACCCTTAGCTTTTTCTCCAAATTCAAAAGCTGATAAAAAATCTCAAAACCCTGCTTTTGAGCCACAAAATCAATAGCACTCGCCTCAGTGAAGACTTGAAAGCCTAGATTTTTGAGGCATTGTAAGGCTTTGACATTGTCCTCTTTTTGAATTTCTACCACCCAAAAATCAAGCTCCACGAAAGAATTCATCACAGTGATTTCATCCTGCACGGCGGCTAAAAATTCCGCAAAAACGCTGCCCTCCACTGCTTGCTTTGCCGTGTGTGGAGCGTGGTAGAATCTATCTTTGTAGTAGTTTTGAAGCTGGGCGTTTTTTTTATCGCTATACTTTCGCATCACACGAGCCTTTTGGGAGGGATTTTGCGTGAGGCTTTTTCCCTGCGAATTTTTTTCTGCAAAATCATCAAAGCGAATTGAAAGCTTTCGGGGCGGGGCGCGCAGCCTGGGATGTAAATATCCACGGGGATGATCCTATCCACGCCCTGCACGGTGGAGTAGGTGTTGAACATACCGCCCGTGTTGGCGCAGCTGCCCATGGAAATCACCCACTTGGGATCGGGCATCATGTCGTAGAGGCGACGTGTGAATTCGGCGTGCTTTTTACAAAGCGTGCCCGCGATGATCATCACCTCGCTATGACGCGGTGAAGCCCTAAAAATCGTCCCAAAGCGGTCAAAATCATAGCGCGAACCTCCCGCCGCCATCATCTCAATCGCACAGCAAGCAAGCCCATAGGACAGGGCCCACAAAGAATTACTCCTGCCCCACTGCACAAGCTTATCTACGCTTGTCAAAACCACGGGCAAACCGCTCGCATAATCTACCTGATGCTCTGCCACGCAAACGCTCCTTTTTTATACGCGTAGATGAATCCCACGCCCAAAAGCAAGATGAAAATGACAATTTCCCAAAGTCCAAACCAGCCCAAATCCCTAAAAATCAAAGCCCAAGGGAATAAAAACACCACCTCAATATCCAAAAGAATGAAGACCAACGCCGTGATGAAAAACTGGGAGTTGATTTTATTGGCTTGTTTGACGGGGATAGGACCGCACTCGTAAATGCCTGAGCTCAGTTTTTTGCGATTTTTGGCGGCGAAATGATTGCCGATTTTTGAAGCCAAAAAAACCAAGCCGAAAAAAATCAGGCTTGATAAAACAAGCATGACAAAAATGCCTAGATAAGGGTGGATGGGGCTTGAGTGGGTCATTTTTATCCTTTTTTTAACTTCGCAAAAATCTTACATAAAATTTCTAAAATCAAAACTTATATTAAGATAAAAATTATGCGAATTAAAGCGATGACTTAAATTAATATTAAATTTTAAAAATAGAATGAGCAAGATCCTTAAAAAATTCCTCCTGATGCGTGATAAAAATGTAAGCGATCGAATTTTCTTTTTGATAGGCTTTTAAAAAATCAATAATCCTCATGGAATTTAAAATATCCAAAGCACTGGTTGGCTCATCCAGTATGAGGATTTTAGGCGAGGGGATGAGCGCGCGCAAAATCCCCACCCTGCTAGCCTCCCCGCCGCTTAACTGCGCTGGCTTTAGGGTCAAAATGCTCTCCTTGAGCGCGAAATTACCAAGCATTTTCTCCACCCAGCTCCTATCTTTTTTCATCTTAAAATTTGAAAAAACGCCATAAATGAGCGTGTCGATGCTCTTGTAGGGATTGAGAGCGAGTTTTTGATTTTGAAAAACATACTGGATATTTTGCTTAAAACGCCCAAAATTCCGCGCCGTGTGGATGTTTTCACCCTCGTATAAAACCTCCCCCGAGCTGGGCCTTTGCAGACCGCATAAAATTCTAGCCAGAGTGCTTTTTCCCCTGCCGCTCTCCCCAATGATGAGCAAATTTTCTCCAAGATTTAAAGAAAAATTGATATTTTCAAAAATCAAACGCTCCTCTTTCCTCACATACCAGTGTCGCCTTAGCGCGTAGCTTTTCGCCAGTCCCCTCACCTCAAGCATAAACCCTCCCATGAGCCCTCAGCCACGCGTTATCTTCGCTAAAAAATTCGCCGCTTTTGCAAAATTGCGCCACCCCTCCACGCTCTAAAATCAAAATCACATCGCTCAATTCTTTAGCCAAATTCAAATCGTGCGTGATGAGGATTAAATTTTTTTTCTCTTTCAAAAAATGGATGATTTTTTTCTCATTTTCCCTATCCAGCGAAGTGGTGATTTCATCACAAACTAAGTATTTTGGGGAGCTTGAAAGGGCAAGGGCTAGGCCAAGCCTCCTTGCCATTCCCACGCTTAACTGATGCGCAAAAGAGTGCCACAAAAGCTCCAAATCCTCAAATCCAAGCCTCCTCATGCACTCAAAGGCCCTTTGCTTCCTCTGCGCGGCGTTAAGCTTTGTGTGCGTTTTAAGGACGATATGAAACATATCGCCTAAATTTAAGTAGGGATAAAAGCTATCGCTCGCTTCTTGCAAAACTAGGGCAAATTTAGCCCTAAAAAGCCGCAAATCCTCAGCCCCCATCCCCAAAACGTCCTCACCATCCACGCACAAGGTTTTTGCACTGAGCTCATACTGCGTCCCAAAAAGCCCGATGAGTGCTCGTGCTAAGAGGCTCTTCCCGCTCCCGCTTTCGCCCATTATGGCGAGATTTTGTCCGCTTTTCAAGGAAAAAGAGATATTTTCCAAAAGCCCCTTTCCCCCAAGACTGAGGCTCAAATTTCGCACCTCTATCACAATTTTATCCCGAAATACTTTTGCAAATGCGCACTCAGGGCCAAAAGCGGCAAGATGAGCAAAAGTAGGGCTAAAAGGGGGTGGATGATGAGCCACCACGCTCCCATAAAAACGGCCCCAGAGGCCTCTGCTAGCATGGTGCCAAGACTTGGAATTTCAAAGGCAAGGCCAAGCCCAAAAAAACTCAGGGTCGCCTCCGTGCCTATGGCGTGGATGATGTTTAGGATGAAAAGCACCGTCAAAATGGAAAAACAAGGCGGCAAAAGCTCACAAAAAAAGGCCCGAGTCCTTGAGCTGCCAAGCACCAAAGCCGCCTGATAAAATTCCAAACCCTCAAGCCTCTTAAGCTCGCTGGCAAGGAGCTTGGCGATGAAGGGCCAGTGGGTCAGGGCGATGAGGATGATCATGCTCGCATATCCTCCGGCAACAAAGCTTTGAAAAAACATCATCAAAAGCAAAAAAGGCAGGGCCAAAAACATGTCCAAAAAACGCATCAAAACATCACAAAAGCGCGCCAAAAACACATAAAAAACCGCGAATAAAAGCGTCAAAAAAGACGCGGCAAGGCCTATGAAAATGGAGGAGCGCAGGGCGTAAAAAAGGCGCGTGAAAAGGTCGCGTCCTAAATGATCGGTGCCGAAAAAATGCTTTGAATTGGGCGCTTGATAAAGTGCGGATAGGGAGGCGAGGTTGATATCATGAGGGCTAAAATGGGGGATGAAAAACGCCAAGAATGCCAACGTAAATAGGGGCGCTAAAAAGAGCGAAAATTTTATTCGATGCTTGGATGGATGAGCCTGCATAAACAATCCGCCGTGAAAGTAAAAAATCCCGCCAGCAAAACGCTGATGAAAACGAGGGCCAAAACCACGGGATAGTCCTTATAAAGGATGCTTTGTATCATTAAATTCCCCACCCCTGCGTAGGAAAAAACGCTCTCCACCACATAAGCGCCCATCATGAAACTCAAGGCACAGGCGCCAAAGTATGATATGATGGGCGTTAGGGCGTGTTTTAGCGTGAGGTGCAAGAAAATTCGCCTCCGTCTGAGTCCCCGCGCGTAGGCGTTTAAAATAAAGGGCTTGTGATGGCTTTCGATCAAGGCATTGCGCGCCACTTGCATGAAAACCGCCAAATGAGAAAGCACCAAGACGCTAAGGGGGAGTGCGAGGTGGCTTAGGCGGTTGGAAAAATCATTCTCAAGGCTTATATCGCTGGTGCCAGAGGTGGGTAAAATTTGCAAAAAAGCACCGAAAAATAAAATGAAAAGCAGGGATAGGGCAAAGCTGGGCAGGGCAAGAAAGCTCATGCAAATGAAGCTCAACGCCCTATCCAAGAGGGAATTTTCATAAAGCAAGCAAAGCAAAGCCAGGGTCAAAGAAAGAAAAAACAAAAGCATCAAGGCGCTCAGGCTTAGGATAAGGGTGTTGAAGATCCGCTCTTTCACGAGGCTCAAAACACTCTCCCCGCTGATGAGTGAAAAGCCCAAATCCCCCCTCAAAGCCCTAAAAATCCACGCCACATACTGCTCCATCAGGGGCTTATCAAGCCCAAATGTCGCCTCGAGCCTTTGTCTGGCCTCAAGGCTCACGGCATTGCCCCTCTTGGCAAAGGCCGCGCTTGCCTTGCTAAAATGCAGCATCACAAAGCACAAAAACGAACTGAAAAAGGCGATGAAAACGACAAAAACGAGGCGTTTTAGCACTATTTGCTCCACTCATGGACATTCCAAGTGAAGCCCACGCCGTGATGCCCCAAAATATGAGGCTTGACGCCCTGCAAAGCCGCATCATAAACCAGGGCAAAATCCAAATACGCGATGAAAAGAAAGGGCGGATTTTCCTGCAGGGCGCGGATGAAATTCGCATAATACCCCTTTCTCTCTTCTTGCCCCAGCGAATTTCTGGCTTTTAGCAGGGCCTCATCGACCCTTTCGTCTTGGTAGTGTCCAAAATTCCAGCCCTGAGGATTGAGGGCGCTATCTTGCGAGCTGGCAAAGACCCTAAAGGTGTGAAAATCTGGATCCAGCGGACTCCCCCAGCCGATCAAAAAGCTATCCACTTTGGAGAGATCAAAGCTTCCTGCTGGCTTGACGATGACCTTGGTTTGCACGCCTATTTTTTTGAATTCATTCTGCAAGATGCCCGCCAAACTCACGCGCAAAGGGTCCGAGCTGAACGCATACATCTCAAATTCCAAAGCCTTGCCGTCTTTTTCGTAAAAGCCTGAAGGATTTTTCACAAAACCCGCCTCTCTCAAAAGCTGCTCCGCCCTAGCCGCATCGTAGGCCGGGCCCTTAAAATCCTGCGGCGCTGCCCAAGAATTTTGCAAAGGATGCCAAGCGGCAAAGCCGTAGCCGTGGAGGATTTTATCTGCGATTTCTTGTTTATTGACCGCATGATTTAGGGCAAGGCGCACCCTTTTGTCCTTGAAAAATTTGTTGTTTAAATTAAACATCAGTGCCCTGTAATCGGCGGATTTTTCGCGCAAAATCTTAAATTGAGGATCTTTTTCAAAATTTTTCAGCAAGGCAGGCTCTATCAAAGCCGCATCAATCTTACCCCCCTTAAGCTCCACCGCAGCCACATTAAAATCGCTAATGCTCTTTAAAATCAGCCTCTTGCTAGCCACCCTCGCCAAATGATAATTCTCATTCGCCACGAAGCTCACATACTCGCCCTTTTTCCACTTTTCAAATTTAAAGGGTCCCGTGCCGATGGGGTTTTGATTGAAGGGAGCGGTGTTGAGATCCTCATTTTCAAGCAAATGCTTGGGCAATATCCCCACGCTCAAGGCGTCCAAAAAAGCTGGAAAGGGCTGTTTGAGCGTGATTTTAATTTTATAGTCGTTGAGGATTTCAAGGCCCTTCACATCCTCAAAATTCACATAAATGGAGGCGTTGGTTTGAGGATTTTTAAAGGCCTCGATGCTGAATTTCACATCTGCGGCGCTGAATTTTTTGCCATCGTGCCAAAGCACATCCTCGCGCAGATCAAACACATATTCCAAGCCGTCCTCGCTCACACTCCAAGCCTTCGCCAGATCGGGCTGGGGCTGCATATTTTCATCCATGCGCACCAAGCCAGAAAATACCAAAGCGACCGCCGCATCGTGATCCTCGCTGTAAGCGGGATTGATTTTCGCCACCTCGCTCTCAACGCCTATAATCAAAGTATCCTTGGGGGTTTTCGCGTGAAGAAAAAAAGCAAAAAACAAAATCAAGGCCAAAATTCGCAACATCCTCTTCCTTTCAAAATGAATTTTGCGAGATTTTAAAATAAAATCAAAGGCCTTACAAGCCTATGGGGGGGTTGAATGCGGATGTGAATTTAACGCAGTTGCTCCAGTCTTTCTTTTTTTGTGCCGATTTCTGTGATTTGCACGCCGAAATTTCCATCCACGATGACCACCTCCCCGTAGGCGATTCTCTTATCTCCAATGAGAATTTCCAGCGGATCGTTGGCGAGTTGATTGAGCTCGACCACAGAGCCTATGTCCATCGTCAGCACATCCTTAAGAAGCATTTTTTTGTTGCCTATGCGCACTCGCACGGGTAGGCGCACATCCATGATGAGGTTGATATTTTTGAGCTCCTCACTGACGGGGTGAGGTTTTTCTTCTGCGTTGCTTGATTCTTGAGATTCATCGCCGCTTTGCGTGAGCTGCTTGTGAAGCTTTTCATCCATCGCCAAAGAAAGCTGCTCGCTCAAATCATCAATCTTCACATCAAACTGATAAAGCTTTGCAAAGCCTTTCAAATCAAGCTGCTCGGCGACAAATTCACAACTCGCAAGGCTAAATTCCATCTTTGGCAATTCTTTTTGCGCGCCAAGACTGGTCGTGAGGGCGGAGATGATGTTTTGCACCACTTCTTTGGCCGCATCCATCTCATCGTCCCCGAGCTCGGCTTTTTTGCTGATTTGCTCCTCACCCATCATCCACTCACCCACCGCACTCATCAGCACAGAGGTGGCCAAAATGCCCACTTTCCCGCCGGTATTCGTGGTAAAGCTCACATAAACCAAAGGCGGCTTGAGCGTATCGCTGCTGCCCACATCAAATTCTTTATACTCGCTAAATTCAGCATTTTTCCCCGTCAAGCCCTCGATGGTACTGGCACACTCATTCGTAAATAGTTTCAAAAATTCATTCATCATATTTCCTCATCCTCCAAATCCTCAATTTCATCATAAACACTCGCCTTCGCCTTTCTCTCTTCTTCGTATTTTTCTAAAATTTCTTTGATTTCATCCTTGTCGGTGCGGATGAGTTCTATGATTTTAATGGACTTTCTAAAACGATGCAGACCGATTTGCGCGAGGAAGACATCCTTTTTATCGATGCTTACGATGGACTTATCGTCCGCTTCTCTATCAAGCCTTAAAATATCACCCTGCTTAAGCTCCAAGAATTCATGGACATTGATGAGGGTTTTGCCCAAGATCGCCTCAAAAACAACCTCCGCGCGACCGATGAGGGTTTTAAGCTCCTTGTTTCTCGATTTTTTCGCTGAGGTTTCACCCATCATGATATCGCGGTTTGCAAGGCGGCTCAAAATACTCTCCAAATGCACGACAGGATAGCAAATATTTACCATACCGCTTGAATTTCCTATGATAATCTCCATCACCACCATAATGATAATCTCGTTTTGAGAGACGATTTGCACGACATTGGGGCTGCTCTCCTTAGCCTCGATGCTGGGATAAATTTCAGTCACGGATGACCAGCTTTCTTTAAGCCTTTGCATGATGATACGCAAAATACTATCAAGCAAATTTAATTCTATGTCCGTAAGCTCACGACTCGCCTCATAGCTATCGCCCTGCCCTCCTAAAAGTCTGTCTATCATAGGAAAAGCAATGCTTGGGTTAATCTCTAGAACACAATTTCCATCAAGAGGCTTAATAGAAAAGACATTGAAGCTTGTAGGACTTGGCAGGGACATCAAAAATTCCCCATAAGTCATTTGATCGACCGAGTGGAGCTTGGTTTCGACGATACTGCGCATCATTGAAGAAATTTGAGAGGCTAAATTTCTGGCCAATTTATCGTGTATGCCCTTGATGGTGCGCAGTTGCTCTTTGGAGACCCTGTTGGGGCGCTTGAAGTCATAAACGACAATGTTGCGCTCGTCTTTTTCTTCTTTGGCATTGGAGCTGATGTTAGAGTCGGCGTTATCATCAACAACCTCCAAGAGGGCGTCGATTTCTTCTTGAGAGAGTATCTCTGCCATCAGGCCAACCTTTCTCTAAGCTTTTTGAGAAGCTTTTTGTGCAGTTGTGAAATGCGACTTTCGCTGATGTTTAGAATTTCGCTGATTTCTTTCAAATTAAGCTCTTCGTAATAATAAAGCTGGATGATGAGCTGATCGCGCTCCTTGAGCGTCTCTAAAATTTCAGAAATTTTCTCAAGCAAAGCGTCCTTTTCTATTTTTTCTAGGGTATCGTCCTCGCTGTAAAGCTCCATTTGCTCTTCAATGGGCAGGGTGTAGCTGATGGCATAGGCGGCGCGGACCTCCTTGACCTTTTCAAGCTCTAAATTCAACCTCTGCGCCAAATATTCATCATCAGGCTCGCATTCGTGCTCCCTGTAATACTCATCCACGATATTGTCAATGTCCTTCAAGATGCGGCGATTGTTCCTGCTCATCACATCAAGGCTTCTCAAAAAGTCCAGCATCGAGCCATAGACTCGCTTTCGCGCAAAGCCCCAAAAATTATCGTTTTGCTCCTTGTCATAGCGACGTGAGAGCTTGATCATCTCCTCTATGCCCACGCCGATCAAGTCATTCACATCGATGCTTGCGGGCAGACGCTCTTTGAGACGAAACGCCATAGCTCTAAGGGCTGGCATGTAGGACATCACGAGCTCATCTTGCTCCTTTTTCATCATGTCCGCATAGGCTTTAGGCGGCTCTTTTAGCATTTTTGCGTCTTTCTCGGGATTCGTTTTTCTTAAGCTCCTCCCTTTCTTCATTGAGCTTTTCTAGGATCATATCCATTTTCTTTTCTCGAATGACTAGATCATTGATGATGCTATTGCTCGTTCTTTCGTAATCTTTTTTATTAAAAATTCTGCCGCTGATCTTTTTAAGGTCTATAAAATTCATAATGATAATGTGCACAAAAACATAAAACATAAAGGTTATAAAACAAGTAGAAAGTAAAATATCAAAGGCCTCCTCCACACTCACCACACTGAAGGCAAGCCCTATAAAAAAGCCGCACACGGTAAAAAAGGCCACATAATTTTCAGGTCTCATCTATCCAACTTCCTGCTAAAATCTCTCGATAATTTTCCTAAAAAAGCTTGAAAAACTACGATTTGAAACATCATCAAGCACTTTTTGTTCCAACCTATACAAAAGCTTGGAAGCTAGGGCTTTCACCTCATCACTCGCGTTGGTATTTTCATCGCTAAAAAGGGTCCTTTTTTTGATACTCGCACTCACCTCTTTGGAGGCACTCAGATGCCCCAACAATTCTAAATTTAAGGGATTTTTAATATTAGCACTGGCTACTTTTTTGATGTTTTCAAAAACCCTCAAGGCCTCATTTTCGCTTTTGACGACATTAAAAAGCATCAGCAAATTTTCCTTCGTTTTGGAGGTGGTTTTGATGGTCGCATAGGCATCGGTGATCGCCGCAGGGTCAGGCACAGTAACGACCACAACCTCATCCGCCATTTCTAAGAAATTTAAAATATTTCCCCCGATGCCAGCCCCTGTATCGATGATGAGAAAGTCAAGTCCGTCCAAAATGCTCGCCTGATTCAAAAAGCGCTCGTAAATATTTTTGTCGTTGTATTTTAAAATTTCATCCCCACTCTCGCCGGGGATGAGCCATAAATTGGGCTTAACCTCGATCAAAATATCCTCCAAAGAGCACTCCCCCCTTAGGACATGTAGGAGGTTTTTTTGGACGCGCACATTCAAAATCACATCCAAATTCGCAAGCCCAATGTCCGCATCAAAAAGCCCGACCTTGTAATTATTACCCGCTAAAACATTGGCTAAATTCGCGCTGATGGTGCTTTTACCCACACCGCCCTTACCGCTCGTGATGGCGATGAAATGGGTGCGTTTGCCCGCTTTTTCTTCGTTTTTATTCATCAAATTTCGCAATTTGTTTGCTTGATTATCCATGGTTTTTCCTATCAAATCCCTCCAAGATGCAGCGCACTAAAAAATCACTATTGGCCACTTCCAAATCATCGGGCACCTCCTGCCCCACAGAAAAAAAGCTAAGGGGTATATTTGTCTCGTAAATGAGGGAGAAAATGTTACCAAAAAGCTTACTCTCATCAAATTTAGTGATGATGAGCGTGTCGATGTCAAGAAAGGAAAAATTTTTATAAATCTCCATCAAATCCTCAAATTTGGTATTGGCCGAGATGACGAGATTGACATCGATCTCAGCATTGGCGTGCGTTAAAAATTCCTTCGTTTTTGCGAGCTTGCTTTGATCGTATTGTGAATTTCCTATGGTATCGACCAAGATCACCTCACAACTACTAAGACTCTTTATCGCCTCGTCCAAGTCCTTAGGCTCTATGCTATCGATGATGGGTAGCTTCATCATCTTCGCATACTGAAAAAGCTGCTCAACCGCGCCTATCCTGTAAGTGTCTAGGGTGATGATGCCTGTTTTGTAGCGTTTGTCCCCGTAGGCATAGCGGAAGGCAAGCTTGGCAAGCGTGGTCGTCTTCCCCACGCCCGTAGGTCCCACGAGCATCATAATTTTTTGCTTTTTAAGCTCCCCCTCCACACGACAGGGCAGGATATTGCGCAAAAGTGAGTAAAAATACCTTTGCACCGCTTCTTTGTTGGTCTTCATGCTCGCTGGCATGTTTTCAATGGTCGCCTTCATGATGGCCTCGAGATGATTTTCAAGCATGCCACTTTCCTTAGCCTGCTTGTAGATACTCGCAAATTCAGGCGGGATGATGAGGTTTTTCCTCGCTTCGGCCTTCTCATCCCACATCATATCCACGAGCAAATTCATCTTATCGCTGAGTTTGTTGATTTGCTTTTCAAAGGCTTCTATTTTTTTGTTGTAATTGAGGTCTGTCTCGGGTAAATTCACCCCCGTAACCTTCGTAATCTCAGAACTCACCTCCGAAAGCTTTTCTTTAAAATCATCAAAGCTGGGCCTGCTTTGAGGAGGATTCGTTTGCGATTGGGGCCTGTTTTTCAGGGCACTAGAAAGATCCAAAACCACATCCTCGTCCTTTTGCGCCTCGTGAGTTGGGGCTGGTTTTTTGGCCGTTTTGCTCGGCATAGGCTTACCCATAGCCTTAAGATGCTCCTTATAATCGGCCTCCTCTATCGCGACCATCACCTCATAAAGCCCCTTGCGATTGATGGTTTTGGGACGAATTTGCTTGTTGGTAATGATCAAAGCCTTATCGCCGTAGTCTTCTTTGACCTTTGGTATGATTTCCTCAGTATCCTCAACGGTAAAGGTGTAAATAAGCTGACCCACTTGCTCTCCCTTTCAGTAAGCCCAAAGGCAAAATCACGCTAATCCTCTCTCCAGCCCCGATGTGAGGCACTCTGCACCAAGCGTCCTGTTTGCTTTTTTGCGAAAAATACAAAAGGTCCAAATCAAGCGTCCTTGGAGCATTTTTAAAGGTCCTTTCGCGCTTAAATTTAAGCTCATAATAAAGCAAAACCTTTAAAAATGCCCTCGCGTGCAAATTGGTTTGCACCACCATCACAGCGTTGGTAAAGTCCTTTTGTGCCTCGTAAGCAAAGGCCGCATTGATCAAAAAAGGCGAAGTTGCGATGACCTTAAGCCTCCTATCGTCCATTAAAATTCTAAACAAAGCACAGAAACGCTTTTTTTCATCCTTGATATTGCTCCCAAGTCCCACCCAAGCGAGGTATTTGAAGGTTCTAAATTCTCCACTTTCAAAGGGAAAAAAGCGGCCCGTTTCCAGCCGCCTCGCTCCCTTAATTTTGAGCATTTTGTTGCAAGGATTTTAAATTTTTCACCTGCTGACAAATTTGAATCACCCCCATCAAAGCCAGATGATAACCAAAGGGACCAAAGCCCACGATAGAGCCCGCACACACGGGCGCTAGAAGGCTTTTTTGCCGGAATTCCTCCCGGCGATGGATGTTGGAAATATGCACCTCAACGGTCGGCAAAGCCACCGCAGCGATGGCATCACGCAGGGCGATGGAGCTGTGCGTGTAGGCGGCGGCGTTGATGATGATGCCCTCGTAAATTCCCAGACATTCCTGCACCTTATCCACCAACTCGCCCTCAAAATTACTTTGAAAAAAATCAAGCTCCACGCCATTTTGAGAGGCGGCAAGCCTCATTTGATCGTGGATCTCCTCCATCTTCATCGCCCCATAAATCCCCACCTCTCTAAGCCCGAGCATGTTGATATTGGGTCCTTGAATCACCATAATTTTCATCTTTGCCAACCTTAAAATTCTAGCTTCAAGCCCACATTGTAGCATTTAAAAATAAATTTTTGTTACAATGGGTATCTTTTGGAAAGGAAAATCGTGTTTATCGTTTCTGCGAGATATTTATTTTTATGCGATGAAAATTTCAGCATTTTGGACAATCAGGGCTTCGTTTTTGACGAGAAAATCTTAGAATTTGGCACAGCCAAGCACCTCAGGCAAAAATACCCCCAAGCCAAAATCATCCCAACACCTCCCAACTCCCTCATACTCCCCGCCTTCATCAACTCTCACACGCATTTAGAGTTCAGCGCCAATTCCTACACCCTGCATTTTGGCAAATTTTTACCCTGGCTCAAAAGCGTGATGGCGCACCGGCAAAATTTGAGCCAAGAGGCCAAGGACGCACTGCTCTTAAAAACCCTGCAAGGCATGCTCCGATCAGGCACGGGCACGGTGGGCGAAATTTCAAGCTTTGGCAGCGATTTGGCCCCTTGCGTTGGGGCGAGCAAAAGGGGGATGCGGATTGTATTTTTCAATGAAATTTTAGGCGCCAATGAGGCCGGACTTGAGGAAAAAAAGCAAGATTTCCTGCGCCGCTTTGAGGCCTCGATGACTTGCAAAAGTGAGCTTTTCATCCCCGCCCTGTCTTTGCATGCGCCCTATTCTACCCACAAAAAACTCGCCCATTTTGCCCTTGAATTTGCCAAAAAAAACAGGCTCCTTGTCAGCACCCATTTTCTAGAAAGCAGGGCAGAAATTTTATGGCTATGGGGGGCCGAGGGCGGGTTTAGATGGGCGGGGTTAGAAGGGGGCGGGTTTAAAAAATGGCTCTCAAGCCTCAGTCAAAACCCCAGTCCCTCCTACACTCCGGCCGAATTTATAGGGCTCTTTAAGGGGCTTCGCACCCTTTTTACGCACTGTGTGTATTTGAAGGAATGGGCGCTTTTGGATCCAAAACTGCACGCCATCACGCATTGTGCCTTTTCCAATCGCCTCCTCAGTCAGGGCACCTTCGCCCTGAAAAGGGCCCTAAAAAGCGGCCTGAATGTCCATCTTGGCACGGACGGCCTCAGCTCTAACATCAGCCTTTCAATGCTGGACGAACTGCGGGCCAATTTGCTCATCCATGCGGATTTTGACTTGGAATTTTTAGCCAAAAAGCTTTTGCTCATGGCCACCCTTTATCCTGCGAGGGCCTTGAATTTAAACCTTGGCACGCTGGAGGAGGGCAAGGAGGCGGATTTTAGCGTTTTCACGGTGGGGGAATGCGACAAAGCGCAGCTTCCTTTGCAATTCATTTTGAACGCAAAAGGGGTGGAAAAAATTTTTATCAGGGGACGATCATGCGAATTTTAAGCTTATTTTTTGGGATTTTGGGGCGGACGATTTCCTACATCAACCGCTATTTTAAGACCTTCGTTTTGCTACTTTTGCTACTTTTATTTTTCTGGCTCTTTGCTCCAAGCTCTAATGAAAGCGCCAGTTTTGCTAATTTGGAGCGGATCGATTTGCGGGGCGAAATTTTTGACGCCACGACCGTGCTTGAAAAAATCACAAAGGCCAAAGAAAATTCCGCGATCAAGGGGGTGCTTTTGCTCATAGATAGCCCCGGAGG
Organism: Campylobacter sp.; assembly: GCF_030528245.1. Lineage (GTDB taxonomy): Bacteria > Campylobacterota > Campylobacteria > Campylobacterales > Campylobacteraceae > Campylobacter_D. The sequence continues at coordinate 8,862 of NZ_JAUMZG010000001.1, read as the reverse complement.
AGCCTTTGCGCCAAGTATGGAGCTGGCCCTAGCGGTGAAGGATTTAAAGGCACAAAAGCCCGTCATCGTGTATGCGGCGGGGACCATGACGAGCGGGAGCTATTTGGCGGGGGTGGGGGCCGATAAAATCATCGCCAATCCCGCCTCCTTCATCGGCTCCATCGGCGTCATCGTCCATGGTGTGGATTTGAGCGCTTTGGCGGAGAAAATCGGCATCAAAGAGCAGACCCTAAAGGCGGGCGCCTACAAGGAGGCGGGGACCTTTGCGAGGGCTTGGAGTGAGGAGGAGCGGGCATTTTTGCAAGATCTTATCGATCAAAGCTATGGGCTTTTTAGCGAATTTGTGGCCGCAGAGCGGGGACTTGACATCAATGAAAAAGAAAAATGGGCAGATGCTAGGGTGTTTTTGGCCGCAGAGGCGCAAAATTTGGGACTGGTGGATGCGCTGGGGAATTATGAGGTCGCAAAAAAGGAGCTTGAGGGGCTTGCGAAGGTGGAATTTCCTGTTTGGAAAGAGGCCGATAGGATCGATAAATTCCTTGAAAAGCTGGATAAACAGGGTGTGGAATTTTTCTCTCAAATCCTCACGCGCGCGCTAGCGTCTGTGAATAAAACGCAGATATTTTAGCCCGTTAGCCCCTTGAGGGGCTCGGACTTAGCTCGTAAATCCCATAGCTATCATCCCCGAGCTCACCCCTAAAAAGCGGGGTGAATTCTAGGTTTAGATTCAGGCTTTTTTCCTCGACAAGGCGGGAATTTTGAAAGATCAAAAACATATCCATTTCATCCTTGAGTAGCCTTAAAAAATTCTCCCCACCCTCATACATCAAAAAGCGCGCTTCTTGGGGGATTTTCGTGTGAATTTCGCGCCCCTTGACGCCAAAGGCGGGTATGCTGGGGTCGAAATTTTCAAGACTCTGTCGGCTTAAAATGCAAAGATTTGGTGCCCTGCCCCCGCAAAGCCTCGAGTCTAGCAGGGGCCTGTCCTTGCGCATCGTATCGCCCCCAACGACTAGTAAATCGATTTTTGAGCGAATTTTGTGCGCGTAGGTGCGGCTGCGTTCGTTGCTGACGATTTTCCCCAGAGCCGAGCCGTTGAGACTGAGGGCTAGCTTGAAGAGCTTGAATTGCCCCTTCTGCCACTTTAAAAAGGGCTTCAAAAGCCTTTCGCCCTCCGCTTTCAAAATGTCCCACTCCACCGCCACGCCGCCTCGCTTTAAAAATTCCGCCCCGCCCCCCGCTAGGACGCTTTCATCCCTGACGCTGATGTGAATTTTTTTGAAGCCAAGCGCGGCAAAAAGCCTCGCGCAAGGTGGGGTTTTACCCTGATGATTGCACGGCTCAAGGCTCACGAAGGCTTGGGCATCTTGGAGGAGGTTTTGGTGGTTTTTGAGGATAAAGGCGTGCAGGGCGTTAGGCTCGCTTGGAAAGTCAAATTCTGGCCTTAGCGTGGATAGGGCCTGCTTGATGGCGTTGAGCTCCGCGTGGGCCGCGCCGCTACACTCGTGCGCTTTGATGCTTAGAATTTTCTCATTTTTATCCAGTATCACGCAGCCGACGGCGGGGTTGGGGTAGGTCAAAAACTGATATTTCCAAGCCTCAGCGAGGGCCAAATTCATATAAAAATTTTTCACAATCACGCCTTAAAAAGGCTGGATTTTAGCAAATTTAATAGCATATTTTAAGCATTTTTGTTAGAATCGCGCTTTTTTATTAAATTTCAAAGGATGAATCTTGGCAAAAGATGATGTGATAGAGATCGATGGCAATGTGATAGAGGCTTTACCCAATGCAAATTTCAAGGTCGAGCTGGATAATAAGCATGTTATTTTATGCCACATTGCGGGTAAGATGCGCATGCACTATATCCGCATAATGCCCGGCGATAGGGTCAAGGTCGAGCTCACTCCATACAGCCTCGACAAGGGACGCATCACCTTTCGATATAAGTAGTGTTTGATATGGTTATAATTAATAATCCGTTGCCAAATTTAAAGTACAATTTTTTAAATTTTTTATAAGGATAAATCGTGCTTCAAACTTGCATTTTTCCCGCAGCAGGCTATGGCACACGCTTTTTACCAGCAACTAAGGCTTTACCAAAGGAGATGCTTCCTATCTTAACTAAGCCTTTGATTCATTATGGAGTTGATGAGGCTTTAGAGGCGGGTATGGATAATATGGGCTTTGTTACAGGGCGTGGAAAGAGGGCTTTGGAGGATTATTTTGACATCTCTTATGAGCTTGAGCATCAAATTTCAGGCACGAAAAAGGAGTATTTATTAAGCGAGATTCGCTCTTTAATAAGCCGTTGCACCTTTACTTTTACAAGACAAAATGAAATGAGAGGCTTAGGCGATGCGGTTTTGAAGGGGCGACCTTTGGCGAGTGATGAGGCTTTTGGGGTGATTTTGGCTGATGATTTATGTGTCAATGAAAATGGACAAAATGTAATGGCGCAAATGGTAAAAATTTATGAAAAATACCGTTGCACCATCGTAGCCGTGATGGAGGTTGAACCCTCTCAGGTGAGCCATTATGGCGTTATCAGCGGCAATGTCGTGGAGGATAATTTAATTATGGTGCATTCTATGATAGAAAAACCAAGCGTTGAAGAAGCACCGAGTAACTTAGCCATTATAGGGCGTTATATCTTAACGCCTGATATTTTTGGCATTTTAGAAAATACTAAGGCGGGGAAAAACGGCGAAATTCAGCTCACAGACGCGCTTTTAACTCAAGCAACTAATGGTATGGTTTTAGCCTATAAATTTGAGGGAAAACGCTTTGATTGCGGTAGTGTCGATGGATATGTCGAAGCGACCAATTATTTTTACAAAAAAAATTTATGCTAGAAAATACCCTTTTTTTTGAAAAAACAAGCCTAGAGAAGATAGACGCTTACGCTAGACGCATTAATGACGAGCAAGAAAGTGGCGATGTGGGCTATTATCACCTGCATAAAATGGGCGAGACTTTGATAGAAGAAAGCTTGAAATTTATCTCTCAAAAAGCTTATGTTAAAAAGGTCGTTTTAGTCGGTATAGGCGGGTCAAGTTGTGGAGTAAAAGCCCTTAAAGACTTACTTTTTGACGAAAAAGATAATGGTAGAGAGCTTTTGATACTTGATAATACCTCTTCGCATTCTGTCAGTCAAATTTTAAAGCAAATCAAGCTTGAGGAGAGCCTTTTCATCATCACAAGTAAGACAGGTAGCACGGTGGAGGTAATTAGCCTTTTTAAACTCATCATCGCACATTTTAATTTAAATTTAAACGAACTTCATAAGTATTTTGTTTTTATCACTGATGAAAATTCAAATTTGCATAAAGAGGGCGAGAGTTTGGGGATAAAATGCTTTTTTATCCCACAAAATGTCGGTGGGCGTTTTAGCATTTTATCTGCTGTGGGCATTGTGCCACTTTGCTTTTGCGGCTATAATGCCAAAGCACTTTTAAAGGGAGCGGAAGCTTGCTTTGAGGACTTTTTCTCGCATAAAAAAGATGTGATTTTGCAAAAGGCTTATCATTACTGCACGCATAAAAGTGCAAACATTAATGTGCTTTTTTCTTATAGTGATGCTTTTAAGGGCTTTAATGAGTGGTATATCCAGCTCATCGCTGAAAGTCTTGGCAAAAAGCAAGGCTATAAAAGACTAGGTTTAACGCCCATAGCTCTCATCGGTGCTAGAGATCAGCATAGTTTCTTACAGCTTATAATGGACGGACCGAAAAATAAAACCATAACTTTTTTAAAAATTAAGGATAGTCAAAAAGCCCCACTTATCCCTGATATTCATTTTAAATTTTTGGATTCTTTGAGTAATGGCGTGAATTTGCACGAGCTTTTAAACGCCCAGTGCGATGCGACCCTGCAGGCTTTGAGGGCGGAGAATTTGAGTGTGGATTTGATAGAGCTTGATCGGCTTGATGCATGGCACTGTGGATATTTGATGTATTATTATGAGCTTTTTACTTCGGCGTGTGGGCTTATGCTTGGGATTAATACTTACGATCAGCCCGGCGTTGAGGTTGGGAAGCTTATTTTAAAAAATTTATTAAGGAAATAAAATTTTTTTAATTAATAATAATTATTATTTAAGAATTCAATGCTATAATTTTACAAATCTTAAAAAGGAGACAAAATGTCAGTAACAAAACAATTATTACAATTGCAAGCCGATGCGCATAGCTTGTGGATTAAATTCCACAATTATCACTGGAATGTTAAGGGATTTGAGTTTTTTTCTATCCACGAATATACAGAAAAAGCTTATGAAGAGTTAGCCGAGCTTTTTGACGCTTGTGCGGAGAGAGCTTTACAGCTTGGAGAAAAGGCTATCGTTTGCCCTAAGGTTTTGCTAGAAAATGCTAAGGCTCCAAAGGCGGAAAAAGACTGCTTTACCCCGCTTGAGATTTTAGAGCTTGTAAAAAAAGATTATGAATATCTCTTAAGTGAATTTAAAAAGCTAAACGCCGCGGCTGAAAAGGCTAGCGATACTACAACGGCAGCTTTTGCGCAGGAAAACATCGCTAAGTATGAAAAGGCCCTTTGGATGCTTGGCGCCAGTTTGCAAAACACTCACAAGGCTTGATTTGGTGGGATGAATTCATCCCTTCTCGCGCTCTTGTAAATTCATTAACACACACGCTTCAATGCTATAATTGTCCTTTTTAAAAGGACAATTATGAAGATTCTTAATTTTTTCTACGAAAATCCTCCAAAATTTGAGCGAAGCTATGAAAGAAAGATAAAAATAGAGCGCCCCAACATCGTGCTAAAGGGTCCCAGGCACTGCGGGAAAAGAACCTTGCTTTTCAATTTTTTGGCGGATTTTGATGCGGAGGCGGTGCTGTTTTTGGACCTGAAGGATCTGCGTTTTGAAAAGGAGAGCTTGGATAATCTGCCCTATTTTTTAAGGCAAAATTCTCAAATCAAAATTCTATGCCTTTACAATCTGGACTTCATCCCCAATTTGCAAGCGATACGAGTGCCCATTTTACTCAGCATCGAGGATAGGACATTGAATTTTGAGGATCTTGAAGAGCTTGAGCTTGATTTTTTTGACTTTGAGGAATTCATCAGCGTGAGTAGGAAAAATTTGCCCGCTAATCACTTTTTGGGCCTATTTTTGCAGACAGGACGCAGTGCGTATGGAGACAATAGGGCACTTTTGAGGGCTGATTTTAGCGCGTTGGAGCTTGAAATTTTAAAATATCTGGCGCATCATTTGGGCAAAGAAGTGAGTATCAATCAAATTTTCACCACCCTCAAACAAACCCTCAAAACCTCCAAAGATAGCCTTTATCAAGCGGTTAAAGATTTGGAAAATCGCTACATCATTCACACCCTGCATCACGGAGAAAAAAGGCTTTTTAAGATTTATTTTAGAGATTTCGCCCTCAAAAATGTCCTTTGCATTCAGAAGGATTTCGCGCATCTTTTTGAAAACATGATTTTGTGTGAGCTTTTCAAGCTGAAAAAGGCGTTTTTTTATAATAAATTTTTTCATTTTTATGGTGAGGGCGCGGCTTACATTTCAAGCCCAACCTTGCATAAGGATTTGATCAAAATCAAAGCCAAAAAAATCCTACCCAAAGCCCTAGAGCTAGGGATATTTCACATTTCTTTCATCACGCTTTCCAATGAGGGGAATTTTTTTGAGCGGGGGGTGAAATTTGACATTCTACCCTTTGACAAATGGGCTCTTAGCTTCTGATTTATCGTATTTTTCCAAATCATAGCGCTTGATGACGCGCAAAAGTATGTCGATGTATTTTTCCTTAAGCTCTGAGTAAGAATGCAGGGTTTTGATGGCCTCTAAGGTGGTGAAATTTTTGCCCTTCTTGGCAAATTCATAGCGCTTGTTGCGAAAATTTTCGTAGGCAAAATGGCGATTGAGATTGAGCACATAAGAATCCACGCTGTCCTGAAGGCTGTCAAAAATTTTGACCTTATGCCTCTCATTGGGATGCCTAAGATCGGGCACCAGCCCCCTCCCACCCCAAGTGCGCTCGCCAAAAAGATTATTCGCCTCCCTCGCAAAGCGACTCGTCCCTGCCGCACTTTCAACCAAGGCCTGAGCCATGCCCATAGCCTTAGGGATGGGGCGAATTTTCTTGTCGTATTCTTCCCACGAAAAAAGATTATTGATGCGGTATTTTTCCCGCAAAAAGGCAAGGCGCTCTAAGCCCTTTTGATGATCCACCCTAAGGCCCTGTTTGAAATTTTCCTCCAAAAAAGCCCTCACAAAGGCCCTTTCTCGTTCTATTTCTTCAAAAGATTTTTCCAACATCGCATTCATTTTTGCGAAAAAAATTTGCCTCTTTTGCGCCCTATCCAGTGCGTAATAATCCTCGCCAAACCCCATTTTAGCAAAGCTAAGGCAAAAAAAACTAAGCAAAATAATAATGAGCCTCAAAGCAGCACTTCACCTTCCCCTTAAAATAAATTTTTTCTTCAAAAAATTTAAAAAAAAGCTCCTCCCCACTTTTAGGGATGAGTTTAGCCTCCCTCACAACCCTCCCCTGCATCAAGGCCAGATAAAAGCAGGCCCCCATCCCCGTCCCGCAGGCTAGGGTCTCTCCCTCCACACCCCGCTCGAAGGTCCGCACCCTGATGCAGCTTTCATCGATGATTTTTGCAAAATTCACATTCGCATCGTATTTTTCGCGCATTTTTTTGCAAAGGCTCAAGTCAAACGCCTCCAAATCCTCGCAAAAATGCACCAAATGCGGCACTCCCGTATCACAACCCTGCCAAATTTTACCCTCCTCCTCAAAGGGCGCTCTTAGGTCCCTAGCCCCACCAAGGGCGATTTCAACGCCATCTTCAAGCACCTTGGCTTCTATCGCACCTGCCTCGCTCAAAAAGCATATTTTTGCATCTTTTTGCAGCACAAAATGCGCAAAGTGCGCCGTCGCTCTAGCTCCGTTGCCGCACATTTTGGGCCGCGAGCCATCGCGATTGTAAAATTCCCATTCAAAATCGTATCCTTCACAAGGCAGCACGACGATCATGCCATCGGCCCCCACGCCCTCATACCTGTCGCAAATTTTACGAGCCAGCGCGGATCTGTCGGCTCTTTTGAGCGCATCAAAAATGACAAAATCATTCCCACTCGCGCAGTATTTAAAAACCCTCAAATTCTATCCTTACTGAGCCTTTCAATGAGCTCAAGGCAATTTCGCCTGAAAGCTTCAAAATCTCCCGTATTTTCAAGCACAAAATCGGCCAAGGCTATTTTTTTTTCAATATCCATTTGAGAATCGATGCGCCTTAGGGCCTCCTCCTCGCTCAAGCCATCCCTTCGCATCAGCCTTTGCAAACTCAGTTTTTTAGGGGCGTAGATGAGGATGACGGGGGCTAAATTTTTGTAAAATTCGCTCTCAAAAAAAAGCGGCACTTCTGCGAAAAAAATTTTACCCTTCTCATCCAAAATTTGCATTTGCCCCAAAAGCTCTTCGCGGATTTTAGGGTGCATAAAATTTTCAAGCTTGGCCTTAGCCCTTGAATCCTTAAAAATTTTTAAAGCCAAGCTTTTCCTGTTGATTTGACCCTCGCAAACAAGCTCCTCATCCTCCAAAAGCGCGGCGATGAGGGGGGCGTTTTTTTCTAAAATTTGACGTGAAATTTCATCCGCGCTAAGGCTTTCAAAGCCCATGGAATTAGCATTTTTGATAAAAGTGCTTTTACCGCAGGCTATGCTAGCGCTGACAAAAAAAGCGTTTTTCATGCCCTATCCTGTTAAAAATTTTTATCTAAAATTAACGATTATCGTCAAGGAAGGTTAATGAAAATAAGCTACGAGCAAGCGGGGGTTAGCATCGATAGGGGGAATTCTTTTGTTGAGGTTATCGGCCCCTTGGTGAGGGAAACCTTTAACGAAAATGTTCTGGGAGGCATCGGCTCATTTTCAGGGGCATTCAGGATGCCAAAGGGGCTTAAAAACCCCGTGATCTTGGGCGCTACCGATGGGGTAGGCACAAAGCTGCGCCTTGCCATCGATGCGAAGAGATACGATACCATAGGACAGGATTTGGTCGCGATGTGCGTCAATGACCTCATTTGCAATTTCGCCACGCCCTTGTTTTTTTTGGATTATTATGCGAGCTCTAGGCTGGATGTAAATGTCGCAAAAAGCGTTGTATCAGGCATTGCAAGGGGTTGCAAGGAGGCAAATTGCGCCCTCATTGGCGGGGAGACGGCTGAGATGCCCGGACTTTACGCTGGGGGTGATTTTGATCTTGCTGGTTTTGCGGTGGGCATGGCCGAAGAGGAGGAGATCGACAGGAGGCGCTTTGTGAAAAATGGCGATCTGCTGCTCGCTCTGCCCAGCTCGGGGCTTCATTCTAACGGCTACTCTTTGGCGCGAAAGGTGCTTTTTGAGCACCTTAAAATGCGCTTTGATGATGCGCTTGAGGGGCGAAAACTCATCGATATTTTGCTAGAGCCCACGCGCATTTATGTGGGGGATTTTTTGAGGCTCAAACCCTTCATCAATGCCCTAGCACACATCACAGGCGGGGGTTTGGTGGAGAATTTACCCCGCATTTTGCCGCAGGGTTTGGGAGCGGCGATAAGAAAGCATCATCTAAGGACGCCTGAAATTTTTTACCGCATCGGCGAGGCGGTTTGCGAGGATGAGATGTATCGTAGCTTTAATATGGGCGTGGGCTTGGTGATGGTCGTGAGTGCGGAAAATGTCGCCGGGGTGCTTGAAAACTCAGATGCCTTCATCATCGGTGAGGTGGTGCTTAATGAGGGCGTGGTGCTAGAATGAACATCCACGCAGCCAAGGAGCGCATTCAAGATCACCTAGCCTTTAAATTTGGGCAGGCCCTTTTGGACCTTCATGAGGGG
>NZ_JAUMZG010000020.1:27753-28279 GCF_030528245.1 Campylobacter sp. | reverse complement strand
GGATGTTGAGCACGAACTGCTCGATGCCCTGCAGGGCGTCTTTGGGGTCGTTGCCGCTTTCTAGAATGCCCATTTCAAATCCCCTCATCAAAACGGCGTTGAGCTTTAGAATTTCCTCACCAAAGGCCTCATAATACTCACAAGCTAGCTCTAAAAAATAGGTCCGCGAAAAGGCCAAAAAGGGCTGCGTCTGCGCAAGTTGGACTAAATCCTCCTCACTCAAAAAGGGCGTGTAAAAAAGCATTATGCGAGCCGCTTTTAAAGCCTCGCTTAAATCCACCACACTCAAAACCGCCCACAAAAGCTCCAGGTCGTTTTCAAACACCACAATATGATGATGGCGAGGATTTTCTAGGATATTTGCAAGCCACACGCCATTACCTAGCCCGTAAAAATAAAGCAGGGGGTAGTAGGGATACTTGGCATCATAAAGCTCGCGTAAAGCCTCCATTTCTCGCGCAAGATCCTTATAGAGCAAGCGGGGGGGCGGGGCGCCCCCCCCCGCGGACCCGCCCCGACGAAAAGA
>NZ_JAUMZG010000020.1:3241-27743 GCF_030528245.1 Campylobacter sp. | reverse complement strand
TTGGTATACTTGGAATAATAAAGCGCGCTTAACGCCTCCTTTTCTCGCGAAATATCCTTATCGACCAAGCGACCCCCCCCCCCCTCAAAATTTACGCCCTCTAGGGTAAAAATAGCCCTCCAGCGTGAAGTCCTAAGGCTAACAAGTGCTCCTCTCAAGCGCAAATCCTGCAGGGCGGATAAATTTTTTTCCAAAACTAAACTAGGCATTTTTTTCCTTGATTTTCAAGAGATATTTTTCAAAACCGCGTTTTTTGATTTCTTCTTCTAGTGGAGTAATGTTAGTGCGGATGGTTTCATTTTGTGCTAGGGCTAGGCGGATAAATTCCTCCACTAAAGCAAGATGACGGCTTACCCAAAGCTCATTTTTTTCCAAAGCCTCCTGCGTGCTTCTTACCTGCTTTACAAAAAGCGGGGCAAGGTTGAATTCAAACTGCATTAAGGTAGGACTTAAGATAATCCCAAGGCATTCAAAGCCCTCGTCCTTTTCTACGCAATTTTTAAGGGCGTCAAGCTTTTCTATGCTAGCTTTATAGAGGCGGAGTTTTTCAGACTCTAAATCCAGAAGTGAAACTTGCATTAAAATTTGCGTGATTTCTTCGTGTAGAGTTTTGAGCTTTTGGACGAAAATTTCACCCACTTTTATGAAATAATGCAGTTTATGGCAAGCTCGGAGTAAAATTTCCTCTTGCTTTTTAGAGTTTAAAATGCTAAGTGGAACAGGACTGGGCTTATTTTGGGTAAAAAATTCCACGCAGCACTCGCTAAAGGGCTTTTCTACCGTGCCATTTATGCGCGCGCCGCCCTCTGTGGCGTTGTAAATTTTAGCCTTTGCGATACCGATGACCTCCTCTAAATTCCTACGAAAAACTTGCCAAATAAAGCTCGTCCTCACCTCACCCACTCCACCGTAAGCGGGGGCGCGCAAATTTTCCTTCCTCTCGCCTGCCTCGTCCAAGTCATGTATGCCATACAAATAGCCCTGCGGATGTGAGCGGTAATCCTCTCCATAGGCCAAATCCTGCCCGATGAAAAAAATCCTCTCAAATTCCAAAAGTAGGGCAAGATGCAGGGCGAAATTCGCCACGCTAGGACCCATAGAAAAAAGAGGAAAATCGCGAAGCCTTAAAAGTGCGTCAAAACTCGCACCCCCATTAATCCCCATAAAATTCCTCTCTCCTAAATACTGAAGCGTTTTGGGGCAAACGATACTTTTTAGCACGAAAAGCACTTTTTCATCGCCCTCAAAGCTTTCTTTAAAAAACTCACTCGTAAAGCTGATGCGCTCTAAGCTCAAAACTAAATCCGGCCTTATCCCCTCTCGCATCAAAATGGGGTAGGCCGAATCGGCTGCTATGATGAAAACCCTTTTCTGCACCTCTTTTAAAAGGGGGAGTTGCTTGGTGAGGCTAGGGCCTGTGGATACGATGAGGGCGTTTGGAAAGCGTTTTTTATATGTATGGATAAGGGCGCCGATGGTGGGACGACTGGTAAATTCTGGGAGGTTGTGGATGAAGTTAGCGATGCCTAGCAAAGCATCCTCACTGTCGTTACCAAAAAATAACATAGCTTGATTTAAATTTTCTGCTAAAAGAGCATCCACGCGCTCAAAATCCTCTCTATCTTTTTGATAATAAGCACATTGCATTGTCAAAAAATAGGTCCTCGCATACTGCAGAAAAATCTCAGCTCGCACAAAGCTAAAAAGCCTCTCATCATTATAATCTGCGATAAGCAAAAGGCGGTCACTCCTAAGCTCTTTAGAAAAGTCAAGGCAGTGAAAAATACTCCACAAAAGCCCCAAATCGCGCTCAAAAATAACAAGGAATTTCAAATGCTCATTTTGAAGCAGGGCCTTAGCTAGCACTCCATTACCTAGCCCGTAAAAATAAAGCACAGGATAAAGACCGCACTCATTTTGATAAAAATCAAGACTTTGCCTCAATTCAAGAAGGGCGTTTTTATACATCACCCCCCCCCCCCCGCACTAGCGAGATTAATGTCTAAATTTTCCTTGCCAAAAATAAGCTTGAAGGAGGATTTTTTCACCGCTTCAAGTTTGTTTTTGAGGCTAGGATTTCCCAAAGCCTTTAAATTTTTCTTAAAAAGCTCCTTTTGACTTTTACTCCACTTCATCACAGCCCCCAACCATCATCTACTACTAGAGTTTGTCCCGTCATTTGCATACTCAAATCACTCAGTAAAAACACCGCCGTCCCGCACACATCACCGGGCTCAAGCATACCCTTACTCGCACAACACGCACGGTAAGCCCTCAAAAAGCTCTGCGGCTGTGCGTCTAAAATGCCCCCACAGGCTAGGGTATTAACGCGAATGTTTGTATTGAAAAGCTCTTTGGCTAGCCACTTGCCAAGATGATTAATCCCCGCTTTTATCACGCTGTATTCAAGTGAGCTTTGCATAGTAGTGCCTTCGTAGTTTTCAAATTTAGGCGCATACACACCCATAATAGAGCTGAAATTTATAATATTCCCCCAGCCTTGCTTTTTGAAAAACTTCACCGCCTCCTGTGAAGCTAGGATAAAGCCCCCCAAATGTGCGTTTAAATTCTCACAAATTTCGCCAAACTCAAGCTCATAATAAGGCCTTTGATGCCTTAGCGGAGGGTAGCTTGCATTGACAAAGCCGTCGATTTTACCCAAACGACAAGCCGCCTTTTCAAAGGCCAAATTCAGTCCCTCTTTATCCGTGATGTCAAGCGGGAGGGCGAGAATCGATTCTGAAAATTCCGTGCCAAATTCCGCGCCAAGCTCTGCTTTTAGCCTCTCAAGCCCCGCTGTATCGATATCTGCCGCCGCAAGCCCGCCGCCCTGCTCTAAAACCGCACGGCTCAAAGCCTTGCCTATGCGCCCGCAAGCACCCGCGATGAAAACCACCTTTTCTTTTAGCATTAAAATTCCTCCCGTTTCAAACCACGCCGCTTCAGTAAAAATTCCACGATTTCAAAGTCCAAGCCACTATCGATGTCAAAAGCACTCTCCTCGCCCATCTCATAAAGTGCGGTTTTCTCTCCAAACACATCATCACGCGCAAGGAGTCTCGCGCGCGTGAAAATATAAATACTCGCATTCATATCATAGCACAGGGGCGCATCTTGGCGGCGGGTGAAGGTGCAGGGCTTTGCCGTGTCAAAGCCGCCCCCCATTTGCGCCTCGACGAGGTTGAAGTAGGGATTACGCCGTGCTCTTACGCCTGTGATCAAATTTTCATAATCCCCGCTTTTAAAAAGCGCGTAAGCCCTTTTAATGTCCTCACTCCTGCGAAGCGGCGCGGTAGCATCTAGGTCGATGAGGGTGTCAAATTTGAGCCCAAAATGCGCCTCAGTTCTCAAAAAAGCATCCCGCATCACAGGCACTTTCGCCGCTGTATCACAGGACAAAGCGGCCTCTCTTTTGAAAAAAACCTCCGCGTCGTATTTTTGTGCGATTTTAGCGATTTCATCACTGTCGGTGCTGATGATGATATGCTCAAAAAGCCCTGAATTTTGCGCCTGGATAATGCTATAAGCGATGAGCTCAAGCCCGGCGATAGGACGGAGATTTTTATTTCTTACGCCCTTACTTCCCGCCCTAGCACAAATAGTGCAAAGCACTTTTTGACTCATTTTAATCCCCTCACTTCATCGCAAATTTTTAAAAGCCTCTGCCCCTCTTCAAGGGTGCATAAATTTTTATCTTCGTTTAAGATTGCGCGGTGTAGGGCCTGTAAATTTTGCATCGTGTCGCCCTGAAAGCTCAATTTCTCCGCGCCACTGGGGCTATAAATTTCCAAGCTCTGCGCCCTTAAATCCGCCTTAAAACTATGCTTTTTCGTGTGGATTATAACGACGCGGCGCTCAAATTTAGAAAAATAATTCACCCTAATGTGCAGCCGCCGCTCCCACCCTTTCGCCCCACTCCGCAAAGCCAAAAAAGCAAAATCATCACTTTCTAGCTCAAGCTCTGAAATTTTCACCGCCTCGCCAAAGTCAAGCCTCCCCCCGCCGCAGAGGAAAAGGGCCAAATCTAACTCGTGAGAAAGGTCCAAAAGCACCCCGCCGCCGAGCTTTCTTTTCGCGCTGTAGCTTTTTCTATAATCCCCCCCCCGCCAAGAAGGCAGGTAAGAATCGCACTCAAAGCTCGCAAAATAAACCTCCTCATTTTCAATGAGGGCTTTAAGATGCCCCACCACAGGATGAAAGCGCAAAAGATAGGCCACGAAAAGCCTATTTTCCCCGCTGGGCGTAAAATCATAATGCCGCTCAAAAAGGGGCTTTTCTATGAGTATGCTTTTGCCTCGCACGCGCGCGTCGATGAATTTTAGCGTTTGTAAGTGCAGGGAGGTGATGTTGGCGATGATGAAGAGGTCAAATTCCTCCAAATCAAGCTCCTCAAAAGAGCGGTAAAGTCTGCCCTGAAAATTCTGCACGCTTTTTGAAAGCACCGCCACTTCAAAGCCCAAATTTTTAAGAGCCTCATAATGCTTCCTGCCTATGCTGCCAAGGCCCACGATGAGGGCCTTACTCCTTGAATTCATCATTTGCCCTTTTAAATTCCTCAAAGCGTCCGATGTCGATCCAGTAATCCTCCAGCAAAAAGCTATTCACGCGCCCCACTTGCATCGCGCGCTCGATGAGTTGGGGCATGTCTAGGGGGGCGTTTTTTTCCAAAAGCCCTAAAATTTGCGGCTCACACACATAAATGCCCGCACTCACTAGAAATTTCTGCAAGGGCTTTTCCTTGATGTGTGTGATGAAGCCGCGTTTTTGTGTGATGACTCCGTAGGGGATTTGGTAGCTAAACTCACGCACGCAAACGCTCATTAGGGCCTTGCTTTTTTGATGCGCTTTTAAAAGGGCGTTAAAATCAAGCTCGGTTAAAATATCGCCATTCATCACCACAAAACTATGCTTAAAGGGCTGCTTGATGAGGCTTAAGGCCCCTGCTGTGCCTAGCTTTTTGCGCTCTTTGATGTAGCTTATTTTCAGTCCAAAATCCCTCCCGTCCCCAAAATAATCCTCGATCACCTGCCTTTTGTAATTGACACAAAAGATGAAATTTTCAAAATTTTGCGCCGAAAGCCTCTGCGTGATGCTCTCCAAAATGGGCTTTTTGCCGACCTTTAGCATGGGCTTTGGTGTATCTTTTGTAAGCTCCTTCAAGCGGCTTCCAAGCCCTCCGGCCATGATCACGACATGATTTGGAAGCCGTGAGAGTAGGGAGGATATGGATAGGATGTGGAGGATTTGCCCCCGCTCGTTAAGAACGGGAAAATCATAAATATCCCACTTTGAACTGAGTTTTAAAATCTCTGCCCTGCTGGTGTTTTCTTTGATGGTGATGGGATTTTTCGTGTAGATATTTTTGATGGGATCTTGCAAACTTGCCCCCGCCGCTAGGGCCTTGCGGATGTTTGAGTCTGAGAGTATGCCTAGGAATTTATCCCTGCTATCTACGATGATCGCCATCCTCACACGCTCCAAACCAACTATTTCAAGCGCTTCTTTGATGCTAGCACTGGGGGAAAGCTTGAGTCTTGCTATATCCATCACAGATCCACGAAATTTTTCTTTAAAATGCCTTTCAAATCGGCTTTTTTTAAGATTTTTTTAATGATTTTGGAGGGCCTTTTTTTGCTCGCAAAGGGATTTTTCGCGCTCTTTAAATTTTTTTGAAATTCCCTACTCTCAAGCCTTTCAAAGGCCTTTTTCACATCTTTCATCGCACAATCGATCACATTCCCCCCCCGCAGTCTACCCTCCTGCCTTGAGCCGATGTTGATGCAGGGAGTTTTGAAAAAAATGCTCTCACTAAGCCCGCTGGAGCTATTCCCCACCACCGCGCGAGCGTGTTTGAGGGCGCTGAGGTATTTTAAGGCGCCAAGACTATCAAAAAGTCTTGCTTTATGAGAATTTTTTTCGCAGTAATTTTTCAGCATAGCATTGATCAAAAGCCCGCCTTCATCGGCGTTTGCCTTAGTAAAAAGCAGCCGCACCCCTCCTTGCGCATCAAGCGCCCTCAAAAGCCTCTCCACTTCTTTTTGCGTGTTTTTTAAATTCAAGGTTTCGCTGTGGTAAGTGATGAGAAAAAATTCTCCAAGCTCAAAATCCAAAGCCGCCTCCAGCTTTTTTTTGCTAAGAAGTTTTAAGGCCCTCACATTCTCCCCAGAAAGCGAGCCGACATTAAAGATCCTCTCCCCCTCCTCACCCAACTGCATCAGGCGCTTTTTGTAAATTTCAGTGCTGACAAAATGCAAATGCGCCATCTTGCTAAGGCTATGCCGTATGCCCTCATCCATCGCGCCCAGGGTCAGCTCCCCGCCGCAAAGATGCGCCAGGGGCAAATGCATCATCAAAGCCACGCAGCCCACCGCCATCATCTCGTAGCGATCGCCCAAAAGCACGACAATATCAGGCCCAAATTCCAAAAAGGCCCCGCTAAAGCCCTCCACCGCCCGCGCAAAGCTCCCGCAAAGGCTCAGACTATCGTCCCTTCCTTGCAAAATAGGGATGCGATACACTCGCTTAAATTCATGCGCAAATTCCCGCCCCGTTTCTCCAAAATCCGCACTCAAATGCGCCCCCGTGATGAAGAGCCCAAGCTCGATTTCATCATCGGCTTCCAGTTCCCGGCACAAGCGCCCCAGCAAATACCACTCCGCCCGCGTGGCCGTTACCACAGCGATTTTACGCATCGATGAGCTCATCGCCCTCATAGTCCCGCAGGGCCCGCCGCCCCAGATAGTCCTCATAAAGCATCGCACTCACCCCACTGCCCGGCCTCTTGGTCGTCAAATTTGCCCTGCTAAATTCCTCACCCTTTTTGATCGCCACCCGCGCCACAAGGCTTTTACGCACGATGGGGATATTTTTCGCTTCGCTCGCACTGGCCCTCTTCAGCCCATCGCCCATCGCCGACTCCATCTGCCGCACCCCCTCGCAAAGCGCTTTAAGCTCACAAGGCTCAAGGCTAGCCCTGTGATCAGGCCCGCTCATCGTTTTATCCAAAGTGAAATGCTTCTCAATCACCCGCGCGCCCAAGGCCACCGCACCCAAAGCTGCCGTGATGCCCTCCGTGTGGTCAGAAAAACCCACTTCAAGCCCAAAGGCCTCGCGCAGGGTTTTTAGTGCCCTCAAATTCACCTCAGAAAAGGGCGCGGGATACTCGCTCGTGCAGTGCAAAAGCGTGATGTCCTCCCGCCTCGCGCCAGATCCCTCCAAGGCCAAAAGTGCGGCCTCCACCTCGCCCAAATTCGCCATGCCTGTGGAGAGTAAAATCTGCCCCCTAAAACGCCCCGCCGCCCTGAGGTAGGGCAGGTCGGTAAGCTCACCGCTGGGGATTTTGAGGCGCTTTAGGCCCATTTTCATCACAAGCTCAAGGCTTTTTAAATCCCCGGCCGTGCTTAAAAATTCCACGCCGTGCCGCTCGCAATGTTCTAAAAGCTCCGCCTCGGCTCCAAGAGGCAATTCAAGGCGCTTTAGCATCGCCACCTGACTCTCACTAAGGCCTGTGTTTTTCACCTGATAATCGGCCTGCACCGCCACCTTGCTCGCGCAAAGCTCGGCCTTAAAGCTTTGAAATTTCACCACATCGGCCCCCGCTTTGGCGGCGGCTTCGATGAGCTTTTTGGCTAGGGTTAAATCGCCGTTGTGATTGACGCCCGCTTCGGCGATGATTAGGGTTTTTTTCACTCTTTCACTCCCACATAGATAAAATGATGCGCGCTGCCCTCAAAATCATAAAAATGAATCGGATCATACTCGCCTAAAAGATAGCTTTTAAAGGGGCTAAAAAGCTCTTTTAGCTCCTCTGCATCCCCAATGAAACGGATGAAGCTCGTTTCATTGAGTCGGCCGCTTATCTTCACCTCTCTGAGTCCTGTTTTTGCATCGGGCTTGCCAGCGTGGGCGAAATAGCCATTTTTCTCGCTCATCATCGTAGCAAAAAGCACTCCGCCCGGATTCATCAGGGCGTAAAATTCCTCCACGATTTGCCTAAGGCTTTCAAGCGGTAGATAATAAAGGCTTTGATTAGCTAGGATGAGGTCCATATTTTCCTCAAAAAGCCCCGAGATGCTGGCGTTGGGCTTGATGATGTGGCACTTACCCCCCCCCCCGCACTGCAGTGAGGTCCTCATAAGCCTTTTTTAAGCTTGACACGATGTCTATGCCAAAAACCTCATAGCCCTTGCCTTGAAAATAAGCACTATGCACCCCATTACCGCAGCCAAAGTCCAGGAGCCTCCCCGGCTTTTTTGCGAGCTTGTATTTTAAAATCCTCTCATAAAAACGCACGATATGTCCATCAGGATAAAGCAGTCCGTAGCCCTTTTTGTCATACTTATCGGTGTAAGCTTGCAGTGAATTTTGCATTTTGTTTTTCTCCTTGTTTAATATTCTTTTTTACCTATCTTTTAACGGGCGAACAGGCCCGACCTAAAGTAGCAAAGCTAAAGCCCCCGTCCCGCTAAAGCGGGAAGGCTCGCCACGCCGTCCCTTTACTGCGCAAAGTACCCAGTTAAGCGCCTCGTCCTAAATCTCCGCATGCTCCTGCCCGGGCGCTGAGGGGTTTAAATCCACGTCCCTCACCCCGCACGCTCTAATTTTTGCTTGATTTTATCCCTATACTTTCTCAGTCCGTGTTTTTCAAGGCTATCCTCGAGGGGGACAAGGGCGGCTACTAGGGTTTGGGCTTGGTTTTGGATTTGATAAAAAACGCTTTCCATGAATTCTAAATGCTCCTTAAACCACAGTGCGTTTTTGTTGAAAACATCCTCTTTTGTTTTGGGGTTGAGGACATAAAATTTAGCCAAGTTGCACTCAAACTGAAAGATGTAGGGGATGAGGATTTCTAAAAATAAATTGCTAAATTCTAGCGTCTCTAGGCTATTTTTAAAGCCATCCACCCGCTCATTGAGGCCCTTTAGGACTCTGATGCCCTCATCAAGTCCTAGCGTTTGAAGCTTGCTTTGCTCTAGAATCAATTCGGTGTGAAGCTTTTGCAAGTCGGCGCAGAATTTCCCGCAGGCTTTGATGTTTTGCATCACTTTAAAATAGGCTTTGAGAGAGAATTCTTTTTGCTTTTCTTTACTCAAAGGCAGCAAGGGGGAGAAAGATTTTTTATCGAAGGGCGCGCTAAAAAAGCGCTCGCAAGCCTCACTAAAGGGCATTTCCACGCTGCCTACGATGCGCGCGCCGCCCTCTGTGGCATTGATGGTTCGCACGCCTGATTTTTGCATCACGATGATGCTATTTTCAAACAAAGTTTTAAAAACACTCCAAATCCTAGAGCTACGCACCGTCCCTTCGCCACCGTAGGCCTCGAGGGGGACATTTTCCTTGTGCTCTTGCGCCTCATCCATATCATCGACGCCGTAGAGATAGCCCTCGGGATGGCTGGTGAGATCCTCAGCATAGGCTAGGTCTTGCCCGATGAGGATGATGTTTTTCACTCCCAGCTCAAAGGCCAGATTGTGCGCCATGTTACTCACGCCTCCTGCGATATTAAAATACCCCCATTGATGAAGCCCTAGACTTTGGGAGTAAAAATTCCCATCCCAAACGAGCATGTAAGCCCTGTCCTTGAGGTAGCTTAGGGTGTTGGGATGGGTGAGGGATTTGATGCAAAAAATAATGCCCTCGTTGAATTTTCCAAAGTCGTTATTGAAAAATTCGCTCGTGTAGGCGATGCGTTCTGTGGAGAGGACGAAGTCCGGCTTAATGGCGTTTTGATAAAGTATGGGGTAGGCACTATCGGCTGCAAAAATGAGCGCTCTATCCTGCACCTCTTTCAAAAGCGGCAGTTGCTTGGTTAGGCTTGGGCCGGTGGAGACGATGATGGCGCTTTCGCAAAGTCCCCTTCTCTTGGCCAGAAGTTCTTGGAAAGTGGGGCGCGCTATCATCTGAGGGAGGTTGAGGGTGTTTTGCTGCAGACCTTGCAGGGCGTCTTTGGAATCATTACCCCTTTGCACGACCAGCTTGAAAAGCAGGGCGCTTAGCTTGGAGCTTAGGTTTAAAAGTGCATCGTTAGCATAATAATCACTCACAGGCTCTAAAAAATAAAGCCGCGTCCAAGTGATGAAATTGCTAAAAATTTCTTGATAAATTTCAATATCACTCTCGGCACTGTCTAAAATGATGAGCTTGTGAGCCAACTCAGCGCTAAAGTCCAAAGCGTGAAAGAGGGTGTATAAAAGCTCCACATCCTCTTCAAAAACGACGATGAATTTATGATGAGGGCTTTGAAGTAGGGCTTTAAAAAGCAGCCCGTTGCCAAAGCCGTAAAAATACAGCACAGGATAGAGGGGATACTCCTCCTCGTAGCGCTCAAGCATCGCTTGGGTTTCTTTTAGGGGGTTTTGATAAAGGGGGCGGCCGGTGTGGGTGTTTTGGATATTGAGGTCCAAAGGATCCGCGCCCGGGATGAGCTTGAATTTACTCTTTTGCATGGTGAGTAGCTTTTCTACGATGTAGCTATTGCGACAGGCTAGCAAATTTTTTTCGAAGAGGCTCATTTCGCGCCCCTCTTGCAAGGACGCGTGCAAGGATGCGAGGCGTTCCCCCCCCCCCGTTAAATAGGTTTTGCGGATAAAGGCTTAAAATCATAAATCCTCCTCAGTCAAAGCCATCCCTGCCTCGAGGTCCCTTTTGGCCCTGCGTCCTAAAAGCTCGAGATAAAAACGCGGATGCAGTCCTAGGCTGGGGCGGACGGATTTGACATTTGCCGCACTAAATTCCTCGCCTTTTTTAATACCCGCACTCACGTAAAGACTCCTTGCAAAATGGCGATTCTTAAGGGCTTTTTCATCAAGCTCTAGCCCCCCGCTTCCCAAAGCCATCTCCGCCTGGCGCACCGCCCTCACCATAGCCCTAAATTCCTCTTTATCAAGGCTAAAGGCACTATCCTCACTTTTGACACCTTTATCTAAAATAAAATGCTTTTCAATCACCCGTGCCCCCAAAGCCACAGCCAAAACCGCCGCCAAATGCCCGGGACTATGATCGCTAAGTCCCACTTCAAGCTTAAATTTCTCTCGCAACGCCACAATAGCGTTTAAATTCAAATCCTCAAGCGGCGCGGGGTAGGCGGAGGTGCATTTTAAAAAGCAAAGCTGGGAATTTCCCTCTTCCTTAAAAATACGCACCGACTCTTCTAGCTCCTCTTGCGTGGCTATGCCTGTGGATATGAAAGTAGGCTTTTTCTCCCGCGCTATCAAACGCACAAAATTTGGGTCGTTAGCCTCAAAAGAGGCGATTTTATAAGCGGGGGGGTCAAAACGGCGTAAAAAGGCCACATCCTCCTCACAAAAGGGACTAGAAAAGCAAATGAGCCCTAAATTTTGCGCCGCTTCAAAAAGCTGAGAATGCCACTCATAAGGCGTTTGCGCTGCTTCATAAAGCTCAAAAAGCCTCCGCCCGTCCCAAAGCCCACCCTTGATGAGAAAATCCTCTTTCGCGCTATCAAGCGTGAGGCTGTGGGGAGTGTAGGTTTGAAGCTTTATCGCATCCGCTCCCGCTTCCTTAGCGGCTTTTATAGTGTCCAAAGCCCTTTCTAAGCTGCCTGCGTGATTGGCTGAAAGCTCGGCGATGATGAAGACTTTTTTACGAGTATCAAAATGATGAATTTGCATGCCCGTCCTTTCGCGTTATATCGGCTTTTCGAGCAGTTTTTTGAGGGCTAGGCTAGCCAGTGCCAAACCAAAAGAAGCCGTAACGCCCATGAAGGAGCCCAAATTTTTACAATGCGGCCCCTCATCCGAAAAAACCACTTCAAAATCTCCCCTAAAGCCCGCCTTTCTAAGCTCATAGCGGAATTTTTTCGCTAGGGCATCGCCGTGCGTTTTGAAGATGCTAGCCGTTTTGATGCGCGTGGGGTCAAGTTTGCGCGCCCCGCCCGTGCTTGAGATGAAAATTTGACGGCTAAAATCCACGCGCCCGGCTAGGGCTACCTTTGCGGGGATGTCATCAATGGCATCGATGATTAAATCAAATTCGATTAAGTCAAATGTGCTTAAAAATTCTTCATCGACTTTAGCCACAACGCCTTTTACTTTATAAATTTTTGCAAAAACTTCGGCCTTATTTTCCCCCGTGTGCTCGCTGTGAAGTTGGCGGTTTTGATTGGTGATTTCAAAGCGATCCGCATCGATGAGGGTGAGTCTGCAAAGCCCTGAGCGAAAGAGCGCATCCGCACACACGCCGCCCACGCCGCCAAGACCGCAAATGAGAATTTTAGCCTGAGAAAGCCGCTTGAAATTTTCCTCGCCCAAGAGCCATTTTACGCGCGTGAATCTGTCCTTCATCTTAGTCCTTTAGCCATTTTTTTAGGGCCTTCATGCGCTTGTAAGCGGTCAAATCCAGCATGATGGGCGTGAGGGTCGCAAAGCCCCGCCTCAAAAGCGTGATGTCGGCGCCTTTGTCCTCTTCGTGGTCTAAATTGGAGCTGGGTAGCCAAAAATACTCCACGCCGCGGGGGTTGATGCCAGAATGCGCCTTGAAATTATAAAGCCGCTTGCCTGCTTTGCAGACCTTAAGCCCCTGAAATTTAGCCCTTGAGTCGGGGAAATTGACGTTTAAGAATTCCTTTTTATCTAAAGGAAAGCCCTCGCGAAAAATGCGCCCCACTAGCTCGCGGGTGATTTTGAGGGCGTTTTTGTAGTCGATTTGGGCGGAGCTTTTTTCAAAATAATGCGAAAGCGCTAGGGCTGGCACGCCCTGTAAAACGGCCTCCATAGCCCCCGCGCAGGTGCCTG
This sequence comes from Campylobacter sp., assembly GCF_030528245.1. Lineage (GTDB taxonomy): Bacteria > Campylobacterota > Campylobacteria > Campylobacterales > Campylobacteraceae > Campylobacter_D. The sequence continues at coordinate 14,994 of NZ_JAUMZG010000020.1, read as the reverse complement.
AGTAGGTGATGTCCTCGCCGACATTGGCGCCCTTGTTGATCCCGCTGATGATGAGGTCGGGGAGGCGTTTTTTGTAGAGCTTGGCAAGGGCGAGATAGACGCAGTCTGCGGGGGTGCCGTCTTCTAGCTTGTAAAAATCCTTCCCCACTTTGACAAAATGCAAGGGGCGGGTGAGGGTGATGGCGTGTGAGCAGGCGGATTTTTCAGTGGCGGGAGCGACTATGCTGATGCGGGCTTTGAATTCTTTTTTGAGCATTTTGGCGAGTTTTCTAAGCCCCTCGCTTTCAAAGCCATCGTCATTGGTGAGTAAAATTTCTTTCATCTGTTGTGCCTTTGGGGCGATTTTAGCAGAACTTCTTTGCTGGATTTTAAATTTTAAAATTGCTTGTGTAGAATGCGAATTTTAAATCATTTGAAGGTAGGCCCGATGCAAAAAGATTTTTTTGACCTTGTGGACTTTGCGCCAAAATACCTCAAAATCATCCTTTTTTCCACGCTGGGCTTTTGCGCTCTGTGCCTGTTTATCTTCGTCATAAGCTACATGAGGGTGAATGAAATTTTCTCTTTCGAGCTGCTTAGTTTTGATAATTTGTGGATTTTCATCTTCGCCTTCGTATATTTTTTCGTTTTCGCTCTTTTGGCGCTGCCTTTTAATGTCTTGGCGCATTATTTGCTTCATAAAAAGGACAAAAAAGACTTTCTTTTTAGGGTGAGTTTTGCGGGGGTTTTGCTCATCCTTTGTTTTTTGATCTTGGGGCTGAAGATGCGCGAATTCAACCCCAAGTGGCTCATTTTTTGCGGGATCATCCTTGGGGTGTATTTTCTCTTCATCGCGGCCTGCTTGCATTTTTATGAAAGGAAAAATTCCAAGCATTTTTTCATCTTGATTTTTGGCGCCTTCGTGCTTTTGACCTACGCGGCGATTCTGTTCCCTCATGCTTTTGAAACGGGCTTTGAGCGCTTTTTAAAGACCAAGGGTCTGAGTGCGGCGCGGGTAGAAATTTACCTCAAGGACAAGCAAAAATTTGTCATCGGCAGGCTCATTTTTAGGGACAGTAAATTCGCCTATGTGCGTTTTGAGGACAGGATCTGGGGGGTGGGCGAGAGTAATGTAACGAAAATCCTCCCGCTTGAGAGCGTGGCCATTTTGAAGGATGAGCGCGATGGCGGGCGTTAAATTTGATCGAGGGGATGCGTTATGATTTTTGAAAAACAAGACTATCAGCAAGAGTGCCTAGAAAACGCCATTAAGCTTTTAAAAAATTTCGATTTTAAAAAGCAAGATAACCTAAAAGAGTGCTTAAAAGAATTTTACAAGCACACCCCCATGCCCGTGCAGACCATCAGCGAGAAGCTAAATTTAGATATTTTAATGGAAACGGGCACGGGGAAAACTTTCACCTATCTTAATCTCATCTTTGAGCTTAACAAGCATTTTAAGCAAAATAAATTCATCATCTTCGTGCCAAGAAAGGCGATTTTAGAATCTGTGAAGCAAAATATCAAGCTTACAAAAGACTACTTTTATAGCGAGTATAAAAAGCATTTAAAATCCTATATCTACACAGATAGCAAGTCACAATCACAAATCATCTATCACTACATCAAAAACGAAGACGAGCTAAGTGTGCTTATCCTAACTAACAGCGCCATCGATAAAAAGGACAATGTGCTAAACAAAAACCACGAAGGCCTTCCTGACCCCACCAAAAGCATTTTTGAAAACATAGCCGCGCGCAAACCCATCGCCATCCTCGATGAGCCGCATTTGCTAAAGGGCGAGGCTTTTAATAAGTATTTTTCTAAGCTTAATTCTCTTTACTTTCGCTTTGGCGCGACTTTCCCTAAAGAAGGCAAAAAGCCAAATGACAAAGAATTTGCACTTAGCAATATGATCTACTGCCTTGATTCTATCTCTGCATTTAGAGCATATCTTGTCAAGCAAGTCAAAGTCCATACTATAGGCTCAAGCTCCACGCAAATTTTCCTAAAGTCCTACAAAGGCAAAAAAGCCATTTTCTCCTACACACAAAGCGGCATAGAAAAAGAGCAAGAGCTAAGGCTTAATGAAAGCTTTAGTCAGCTCAATGGTGCGACCTTACTCAAGGTAGAAAAAGACAAAGCCTACTTTAGCGATCAATCAATCCTAGACAAAAAGGGCGAAAGCTATCATTTAGATGAAGATGAGCTTACCACCCTTTTAGGCAAGGCTATTGATTTGCATTTTGAAAAAGAGCAAAGGCTTTTTGCAAAGGGCATTAAGGCTTTAAGCTTATTTTTTATCCCAAATATCGCGGATTTTAGAGGCGAAAAGCCCTTTATCAAAAGCACTTTTGAAGAGCTTTATAAGGCAAAAAGAGAGGAGCTTTTAAAACAGGATTTAGATGAAAATTATAGAGCATATCTAGCACAAGACTTTGATGAAAGCGGAAATTTACAAGTGCATCAAGGCTATTTCAGCGGCGATAAAGGCAGTAAAGATGACAAAGAAGCCGCAGGGGTTAAGATGATTTTAGAAGAGAAAGAAAAGCTTTTATCCCTTAACACACCCTTGCGTTTTATCTTTAGCGTATGGGCTTTGCAAGAGGGTTGGGATAATCCAAATATTTTTACTCTTACCAAGCTTGCAAGCTCAAGTAGCGATATAAGCATACATCAGCAAGTAGGCAGGGGACTTCGCTTATGTGTCAATGACAAAGGCAAAAGGATCACCCATAGATTTATGGACTTTGATGATGATAGCTTTTATAGGCTTAATTACCTTGATATCATCGTAAGCGCAAAGGAGTCAAACTACATAGGCAATTTGCAAAAAGAAATAGAAGATTCTAGCTATATCCTTAGTGATAAGGCTATCAATCAAGATGAGCTTAATACGCTTCTAAACAACCAACGCCTAGCCTCTCGCTTGCTATCCACCCTAGAAGATTTAAAGCTAATCGCCTTTGATGAGAGTGATAATACCTACATCATACAAGCCCCTATTTATGAGAGTATTAAAGATGATGATAAAATCAAAGAACTTTTAGGAGAGAGCTTTGATAAAGTGCTAAAATTTTTCAAAGCCAAAGAAAGTCAAAGCCCAAACAAGCACGATCAAATAGAAAAAGGCGACAAAAAGTCAGATCAAGTTACCATCCGCCCCAATTTAGCCAAAGACTTCAAAGAGCTATGGGAGAAAATCAACCAAAAAGCCAAGATCACCTACCAAGACATTAAAGAGCAAGACATCATAGACCAAGCCGCCGAAGAATTTAATGAAACAAATATAGAAAAAGAAAGTTACACCTATGAGAGGAAACGCTACGACGCCCAGCAAAACATTATCATCACAGAAGACTCCATAACACTAGGCGATATAGACTATCAAGCAAGCTTTGCTAAAGATATGCAAAATCTACTCCTAGACTTTAGCAAAGAAGCCAAGCTTCCCTTAAGATTTTTGCTACAAATTTATGCCAAATGCGACAAAGAGAAGTTTAAAAACTCTCCTAAAAAGGCTTTCACCACACTAAAAAACATCATCAAGGACCAAATTCATCACAATTTACTTCAATGTATAAGCTATGATTTTTCTACCGCTAAAAATGAGAGTAAAAGTATCTTTTCTAGCGGGACTCTCCCACGCCACACGCTAGGGCGTTACTATGAAAGCGGCAAGCCAGCGGATAATTATCTTTATGAAGAGATCGTTTATGATTCTAAGATAGAACGCATCATCATCAAAGAAGATAATGAAAAAGTGGATTCTAAGACCATAAAAGTCTTTGCCAAGCTGCCAAAATTTAGCATCCCCACACCTTATAAGCACTATGAGCCAGACTTCGCCTACTTTTTAGAAGATAGCAATGGCAAGAAGATCTTTTTTGTCTGTGAGAGTAAGGGCTATAATGATGAAAACGAGATTTCAAAAAATGAAATGCAAAAGATCAAATACGCTGAAAAATTTTTCGCCCAACTAAGCCAAAAGCTAGAAAATGACAATATCCAAATCATTTTCAAAAAACGCATAAACAAGCAGACCCTACTAAAGTGCCTAAGACAAACACAAGGAGAAAACAATGCCAACTAAGCAAAGACTAACCAAACAAGACATCACACAAGCCCACATCATTGATAGCACCAAAGAGCATAACCCTCTTTTAGACTATCTTGCAAAGCACCACCCCCAAACCATAAGCGAAGAGCGACTAAACCTAGACGCCTTAAGCCAAGCACTAGGCTTTAGCCCTAGCTCTATGCAAGGCTATGGACTAAGCTTCATCGGCAAACCTCTAGCAAACGCCCTATACTCCACCCCCACCACAAAAGAGTTAAAAGAGCTAGACCCCAAACACTCACAAAACATCATCATCAAAGGCGATAATCTCCACGCCCTAAAGCTCCTAAAATCCGCCTATGATGGCAAGATAAAGATGATCTACATCGACCCTCCCTACAACACAAAAAACGAGAAATTTATCTATGATGATAACTTTGTCAAAGAGTATCAAAAGCTTTTAATTGAGCTAGATTTACTAAAGCTTGATAGCAATGGCGAAGTGCTAGAAAAAAGCGAAGTGCTACACTTCCTAACCAATCCTAGCGGAGATAAAGCTCATAGTGGCTGGCTAGCCTTTATGCTACCACGACTAAAACTTGCTAGAGATTTGCTTAAAGATGATGGCGTAATTTTCATAAGCATAGATGATAACGAACAAGCAAATTTAAAGATTCTCTGCGATGAAATTTTTGGGGAAGAGAATTTTGTTAATAGTATTTTTATTTTAGATAATCTAAAGGGAAAGGCAAATGATAATCTTATTTCAAATGTTGGACATAAAGTTTTAGGTTACGCTAAAAATATTGCTACCCTTAATGATAGTGGTGGATTTAAAGAGATTGAAAATATTTTTGGAGATAAAATTGACAACAAATTTAAAAATGAAGATTCTTTGGGATTTTATACTTTAAACACTTTTTGCAAAACAGGACAAGGTCGTTTTAGAGAAGAAAGACCTTTTATGTATTATCCAATTTTATTGAAAAATGAAAAATTAGAACTTGTAACAGAAAATGAATTTATAAAAATTTATGATAAGAAAACGAAAAAATTTGATGATAACTTAATAAGAACCTTGAAAGAAAAATATGAAAAAATGGGGTTTGTTTTTTTGTTACCACTAAGTAAAAAAAATGAAAAATTAAGATGGACATCATCTTACAATACAGCAAAAAACTTAATTGAAATAGGGGATTTAATTTGGGATAATGGCGTTAAACAAAAAAAGAGACCTAGTGCAACAGAAATGCTGCAAGTTTATGCAAGTGGAGTTCCAAAAAGTTTTTTTTATAAACCACAATATGCAAATGGGACAGATGAACTTATTAAGATTTTCGATAAAGATATATTTTCTTTTCCGAAATCCACATTTTTAATCAAAGATATACTTAAAATCTCTACAAACACGGGGGGGGGGGAGATATAGTGCTTGATTTTTTCGCAGGCAGTGGGACGACCGCCCAAGCGGTAATGGAGCTAAATAAAGAAGACGGGGGCAATCGTAAATTTATCTTAGTGCAAATCGATGAGGCTATCGATGAGAAAAAAAGCAAAACAGCGTATGATTTTTGCAAAAATACCCTAAAAAGCAAAGCCCCAGTAATTAGCGATATAACGATAGAGCGCGTCAAAAGAGCAGCCGCTAAAATCGCTAAACAAGATTTACTAAGCGCAAAAGAGCTAGACCTAGACTTCCGCCTTTTTACTATGGTGCAAAAGCCAGAGCTTGTAAGCAAAGAAAATGATAGTCTAAGGCTAATCACCCACGCAGACCTAAGCCCACAAGATAAAGCCCTAAACCTAGCTTTGCAAAATAGCAAAATGCTCCATAAGAAGCTAGAATCCATTATAAAAGATAAGCTCTATCAATGTGAAAATAGCCTTTATATCGTCCAAATGGATAAAGAAGTGCTTGACTACATCAAAAACAAAACACACGATGAAATAGTCTATCTAAACGCTTTTGATAATATTGACTTACAAGAATATCTTAACCTTGAAAGCCACCTAAAAGCACGCTTACATGTGGTGTTTCAATGAAAAGCTTTATTGTTTGTGCGCTTGAGCCTTCAGCAAATTTACATTTAAAAGAGCTTTTGAAAGCCTACAAAAAGGACTTTGGGGAATTTGAGCTTTTTGGGATTTACGATGAGGCCTTGAGCGAGGAATTTGGCCTTTCAAGCCACCCCCTTTATAGCGCGCACGAATTTAGCGCGATGGGCTTTGTGGAGGTTTTACCGCTTATTTTTAAGGCAAAAAGAGCGATTAAGGAGCTAGTGAGTTTAGCTTTAGAAAGAGAAAAAGAGGGCGGAGGCTTTAATGCCGTGCTTTGCATCGACTCACCCGCCTTTAATATCCCTTTTGCTAAGGCTTTGAAAAAGGCGGGGGTTAGGGCGAAAAAAATTTACTATATCCTGCCGCAAGTGTGGGCGTGGAAAAGGGGTCGCATCCCTGTGGTGGAGGAGCATTTTGATGTTTTAGCTTCTATTTTGCCTTTTGATAGGGAATTTTTTACAAAAAGCATTTATGTAGGACACCCCTTACTTGATGAAATTTGCGAATTTAAAGATAACTTTAATATGCAAAAAATCCTCACAAAAAAAGAGGAGGAAAAAACCATAGCTTTTTTGCCTGGGTCAAGAAAAAGTGAGATTATAAGATTAATGCCTATTTTTAGGGAGTTAGTTACGCATTTTAAAGGCGAAAAAGTGCTTTGTGTGCCGCCCTTTAATTTGGACAAAATGCACCTTTATGGCGATGTGGAGGGCTTTAAAATAGAAAGCAGCGCGCCAAATTTGCTTAAAAGAGCCGATTTTGCTTTTATTTGCAGTGGGACGGCGACTTTAGAGGCGGCTTTGGTGGGGACGCCCTTTGTCCTAGCGTATAAGGCAAAGGCGATTGACATTTTCATAGCCCGTCTTTTTGTGAAACTTAAACACATAGGACTTGCAAATATTTTTTGCGACTTTGCAGGGAAAGAGCCACTAAATCCTGAGTTTTTGCAAGGGCAGGTGAGGGCGGAGGGGCTTTTTGAGGCCTATGAGAAATACGATTATAAGGGTTTTTTTGCTAAAGTGGGCTTTTTAAAAGAGTATTTAAAATTTGGTAGTGCTAAGAATTTAGCAAAAATTTTAAACGAAATTTAAAGGAAAATAATGGAAAAAGAAGCGATGAGTCAGTTTGGCTATGAAAAACTAAGCGCGGAGCTTAAGGACCTAAAGGACAATCAACGCCCGGCGGTGGTGAAGGAAATCGATGTGGCAAGGAGCCACGGGGATCTGAAAGAAAACGCCGAATACCACGCCGCAAGAGAAAAACAAGCTCTTATAGAAAGCCGTATAGCAGAGCTTGGAGGCATACTTTCAAGAGCGCAAGTGATAGACCCCGCAAGTTATGCGCACGATAGTGTGAAATTTGGCTCGACCGTGGTGATCATGGACCTAGAAAGCGAAAAAGAGAGCCAATACACCCTCGTGGGCACTTGTGAGGGGGACCTTGAGAGGGGCTATATTTCCATAGCCTCCCCGCTGGCAAAGGCCATGCTGGGTAAGGGCGAGGGCGATGAATTTAAGGTGCGACTGCCTAAGGGGGAGAGTGAGTTTGAGATCCTTAGCGTGCGTTATGAGCCTTTGAAATTTTGAGGGCGGGGCTTGGAAGGGCTTGTTTTGAAGGAGGGGGCGCTTTTTTTGGCCGATGCGCACGAAAATGAAACGAGGCGGGGCCTTTGGAAATTTTTGAAGGCCCTAGAGCGTGGGGGGGATTTGGAGGAGCCAGGGGACCCGCACGGATGGGCGCATCAAGGAGGGGAGTCGCGGGAGGGGGAGTCGCGGACGAAACTGCCGCCGCAGCTTTTTTTGCTGGGGGATATTTTTGACTTGCTGGTGGGTGAAATTTCTGCCACGCATGCCTTTGCGAAGCCGTATATTTCTGTGCTTGAGAGCCTAGCGGAGCGGATGGAAATTTACTATTTTGAGGGCAATCACGATTTTAATCTGAGTCGCCTTTTTAAAAGGGTGCGCATCATCCCGCAGGAGGAGCAGCCTGTGAAATTCATCCTGCATACGAGTGAAGGTAAAAACATCGCCTTTTTGCTCGCACATGGGGATATTTTTCTCGGGCGCTTTTTGCAATTTTTGCTAGGAATTTTAAGAAAGCCTCTTTTGCTAAGGGGGCTAAATTTTCTCAATCGAATCAGCTTTAATGGCCTTTCTAAAAAGATACTTGATGCGCAAAAGGCTAAAAATTTGGGCTATAAAATCGAGGACTTTGAAAATTTAGCCCGAAAGCGATACGCCAAATATCAAGCGAACGGGGCCTGGGTCGTGGAGGGGCATTATCATCAAAATTTGATTTTAAACGCGGGGGGAGTGAAATATTTTAATCCCGCTAGTTTTGCAAATGAGAAAAGTTTTTTTGTAGTAGAATGCTGCCAAGAAGTCAAATTTAAAGAAATGAGAGGTCTGGAATGTTTGATGAAAATATTGTAAAAACGGGCTCAAATGAAATGGAGCTTGTGGATTTTCGTATCTTCAAGCAGGGTCATGACAAAATTTATGAGGGAATTTACGGAGTGAATGTCTCTAAGGTGAGGGAGATTATCAAAATCCCAAGTCTCACGGAGTTGCCCGGTGTGCCCGATTATATCGAGGGGATTTTTGACCTGCGTGGCGTGGTTATCCCCGTTGTCAATCTTGCGAAGTGGATGCAGATTACCGAGCCTGAGAGCAGTTTACTAAAGCCTAGGGTTATCATTACGGAATTTAGCAACATTCTCATAGGCTTTATCGTGCATGAGGCCAAAAGGATACGCCGCATCAATTGGAAGGATATAGAGCCAGCGACCTTTTCAACGGGCTCTGGGGCCTTGGATAAGGGCAAAATCACGGGCGTTACGCGTATAGAAAATGACGAGGTTTTGCTGATTTTGGACCTTGAGAGCGTGGTTGAGGATCTTGGAATTTATGCGCCAAAAACGGAGCTTGACTTTGGTAGCATCGAGAAATTCAGCGGGACGGCTTTGATTTTGGACGATAGCATGACGGCCAGAAGGCGCGTGAAGGATATGATGCAGCAGATGGGCTTTAGTGTTGTCGAGGCTAAGGACGGCGTTGAGGGACTGAGTAAGCTTGAGGAGCTTGCGGGGGTTTATGGGGAGAATTTGCCTCAGGTGCTTAAGATTATCGTAAGCGATGTCGAGATGCCGCAAATGGACGGCTTCCACTTCGCCGCGCGCATCAAGGAGGATGAGAGATTCAAGGGCATCCCTCTTATTTTCAACTCTTCTTTGTCCAATGAATTTATGAATGAAAAGGGCGTTCAAGAAGCGGGCGGTGAAAGCTACTTGGTGAAATTTAACGCGAGTGATTTCTTTAATGAGGTCGCGAAGGTTATGAAAAAAGATCAATCTCAAAAACAGGGGTAAACTATGGAAGATATGCAAGAAATACTTGAAGACTTTTTGGTTGAAGCTTTTGAGCTAGTTGAGCAAATCGACCATGATTTAGTGGAGCTTGAGTCCAATCCTGAGGACTTGGAACTGCTTAACCGAATTTTCCGCGTTGCTCACACGGTGAAGGGCTCGTCAAGCTTTTTAAATTTTGATGTTTTAACAAAACTTACGCATCATATGGAGGATGTGCTAAACAAAGCAAGGCGCGGAGAGCTTAAAATCACGCCGGACATCATGGATGTCGTGCTTGAGTCCATTGACAGGATGAAAACCCTGCTCAACTCCATTCGCGATAATGGCAATGATAGCGCCATTGGTATGGATATAGAGCCTATTTGTGCGCGGCTTACGGCTATTTCTGAGGGCGAGGTAGAGGCGAGCGCTAACGGAGCCCAAAAAGAGGAAAAAAAGGAGGAGCCAAAGGCTGAAATTCCAGCCCAAGAGCCGGATCTTGATGTCAATCAGCTTAGCGACTCTGAAGTGGAGGCGGAGATTGAGAGGCTTTTGAAGGTTCGCAAGGCTGAGGATCAGGCAAGACGCGCTCAAAAGAAGCAAAGTCAAACGCCTCCGCAACCAAACACCCAAAAGGCAGTGGGGGGGGATGGCGATAAAAAAGTCCCCGCTGCTGGTGGTGGAGGCGGTGGCGCGATGGATCAGACCATACGCGTTGAGGTCAAGAGACTGGATCATTTGATGAATTTAATCGGTGAGCTTGTTTTGGGTAAAAACCGCTTGTTGAAAATTTATGATGATGTCGAGGAGCGTTATGAGGGCGAGAAATTCCTTGAGGAGTTGAATCAAGTTGTTTCTCAACTTAGCATCATTACCACAGATGTCCAGCTTGCGGTGATGAAAACGAGAATGCAGCCTATCGCTAAGGTCTTTAATAAATTCCCACGTGTTGTGAGGGATTTGAGCCGTGAGCTTGGCAAGCAAATAGAGCTTGAAATCACGGGTGAAGAAACCGAGCTTGATAAGTCCATTGTCGAGGAAATTGGCGATCCTATCATGCATATGATTAGAAATTCTTGCGACCACGGCGTTGAAGATCCAGCCACGCGTAAAGCAAATGGTAAGCCAGAAAGAGGGGTGGTGCAGCTTAAGGCTTATAACGAGGGCAATCATATCGTTGTGGAGATTACCGATGACGGAAAGGGGCTTGATGCTAACGGGCTCAAGCTTAAGGCCATTGAGAAGAATCTCATCACTGAAAAAGAAGCCGATCAGATGAACGATAAGGAAGCCTTTGCTTTGGTGTTTAAGCCGGGTTTTTCAACGGCCGCGAAAGTTACGAATGTATCGGGTCGTGGCGTGGGTATGGATGTGGTGAAAACGAATATTGAAAAGCTCAATGGCATCATAGAAATCGACAGTGAGCTTGGCAAGGGCAGCACTTTTAAGCTTAAAATTCCACTGACTTTGGCCATTATCCAGTCCCTGCTTGTGGGCACACAGGAGGAATTTTACGCCATCCCGCTCGCTTCAGTGCTTGAGACGGTGAGGGTGCCTATTGATGATATTTACACCATTGAGGGCAAGAATGTCTTGCGCTTGCGTGAAGAAGTGCTTTCTCTTGTGAGGCTTTCTGATGTCTTTGGAGTCAAGCAAGTGCTTGAAAGTGGGGATCAAACTTATGTTGTTATTATAGGTGTGGCAGAGTCTAAGCTTGGAATTATAGTCGATACCCTTGTGGGGCAAGAAGAAATTGTTATTAAATCAATGGGTGATTATTTGCAAAATATCCAAGGTATAGCAGGTGCGACCATTCGCGGTGATGGTAGGGTTACGCTTATTATTGATGTTGGCGCTATGATGGATATGGCGAAAGAGATTAAGGTGGACATCAAGGCGCAGATTGAATCGAGCGCGAAAAAGCCTAAGGAGCAGCCAAGCGATTATAAGGTTTTGATTGTGGATGATTCCAAGATGGACAGAACCTTGATGCAAAAGGCTTTGGAGCCGCTTGGGGTGAGCTTGATTGAAGCGACTAACGGCGTTGAAGCGCTCAATCTCATCAAATCGGGAGAGCATGATATCGACGCGATACTCATTGATATTGAGATGCCGAGGATGGACGGCTACACTTTGGCGGGTGAAATTCGTAAGTATTCTAAATACAGACAATTGCCCCTCATTGCTGTTACTTCAAGGACGAGTAAAACGGATCGCTTGAGGGGGGTTGAAGTGGGTATGACCGAGTATATTACCAAGCCTTATTCTCCAGAGTATTTGGAAAATGTGGTGAGAAAAAATTTGAAATTA
>NZ_JAUMZG010000020.1:0-3215 GCF_030528245.1 Campylobacter sp. | reverse complement strand
GAGTAATGACAAATTAAATCAAATTTTGCAAAAGCAAAAAACTCAAATAGCCGGCCCCGATGAAAATCAAAAAGAGGACGACATCATCCAATTAGTCGGTTTTATCGTGGGTGATGAGGAGTATGCTATTCCTATTTTAAACATCCAAGAAATCATCAAGCCCATAGAATACACTCGTGTGCCTAGTGTGCCTGATTATGTTTTGGGCGTGTTCAACATGCGGGGTAATGTTATGCCACTTATCGACTTGGCGCAGCGCTTTAATCTTGGCACTTCTAAGATGACCCCGCAGACGCGTTATATCGTTTTGCGTGGTGAGAATAGCAGCAGTGGAGTGAGCGGCAATGCGGGCTTTGTGATAGACAGGCTCACCGAAGCCATTAAAATTCATAGGAACAAAATCGACCCGCCACCTGAGACCTTAGCCAAAGACAAGGGCATGATTTACGGCATAGGCAAGAGAGATGAAAACATCCTCACCATTTTAAAGGTTGAAGCCCTATTAAAGCGTGAATTTTAATGATAAAACTCTGCGTTTTTGACTTTGATTCCACCCTGATGGACGGCGAGACCATAGACATCCTAGCCAAGGCCTACGGCGTAGGTGATGCGGTGAGATCTATCACTCAAAGGACTATGATGGGGGAGCTTGATTTTTTCGAGAGCCTCCATCAAAGGGTGGCCTTACTCAAGGGCATGCCCTGCGAGGAGGTTTTAGCCATCAGCGCGAATTTACCCCTCATGCCCGGCTCTTTTGAACTCATTGAATTTTTAAAGTCCAAAAACATCTCCATCGTGGTTTTCAGCGGCGGCTTTCATGAGGGCATCGATGCGACTATGGAAAGGCTTAAATTTGACCTAGGCTTTGCAAACTACCTACACCACAAGGACGGCAAACTCACAGGCCTTGTCGGCGGGGAGATGATGTTTTCAAATTCCAAAGGCTTGATGCTCAAAAGGCTCAAAAGCTTTTTGAATTTAAAAACCGATGAGGTGATGTGCGTGGGAGACGGGGCGAATGACTTGGCCATGTTTGAGCAAAGTGGGCTTAAAATCGCCTTTTGCGCCAAGGCCGTCTTAAGGGCTAATGCCAGCGTTTGCATCGATACAAAGGATTTGAAAGAAGTTATAAAGGCCATTCCATGAAAATAGCGATACTAGGCGCGATGCCGGAGGAAATCACCCCCCTGCTTGGAATTTTAAAAAAATACGAAAGCATCCAGTATGCGAACAATACTTATTATTTGGCATCCTACGGGGGGCATGAGTTGGTTTTAGCTCATTCTAAAATCGGCAAGGTCAACTCCACCCTCAGCGCTAGCGTGATGATAGAAAAATTCGGTGCGCAGCGGTTGCTTTTCACGGGCGTGGCAGGAGCCTTCAACCCTAGCCTAGAAATAGGCGATCTGCTTTATGCGAGCAGCCTTGTGCAGTATGATTTGGACATTACAGCCTTTGGGCATCCGCTTGGCTTTGTGCCGGGGAATGAAATTTTCATCAAAACCGATGAGGCGCTCAATCAAATCGCCCTTGAGGTGGCCAAAGAGCTCAACATCAAGCTAAGGGCTGGCATCATCGCTACGGGCGATACGTTCATTTGCGATGAGGCCAAAAAGGCGAGGATTAGAGAAATTTTTAATGCCGATGCGTGCGAAATGGAAGGAGCGAGCGTGGCCTTGGTGTGTGATGCCTTGAAGGTGCCATGCTTCATCCTAAGGGCGATGAGCGACAAGGCAGGGGAGAAGGCGGAATTTGACTTTGACGCATTTGTCGTAAGATCGGCAAAAATTTCTGCCGACTTTGTGCTGAAAATGTGTGAAAAACTATGATAAAACTGAGCAAAAAACTCATACGCCAAGTCGCAAGAGCCAATGCTAAATTCAGGCTCATCGGCGAGGGGGACAGGGTGCTTTTGGGACTGAGCGGTGGTAAGGACTCCCTCGCTCTAGCTCATCTTTTAAAGCGCATGCAGGGACATGCCCCCTTCAAATTTAGCTTTGAGGCCCTCACTCTGAGCTATGGCATGGGCGAGGATTACGCGGCGCTGCATGCTCATTGTGCGGCTCACGGCATAAAACATAGCGTTTTGGAAAGCAATATTTATGAAATTTCAGGCGATACCATCAGGGAAAATTCCAGTTTTTGTAGCTATTTTTCGCGCATGCGGCGAGGTGCTCTGTATAGCTATGCCCTAGAAAAGGGCTTTAACAAACTTGCCCTGGCGCACCATCTGGACGATGCGGCGGAGAGTTTTTTTATGAATTTCATCCATAATGGGGCTCTAAGAACCCTGGCGCCGATTTATAGGAGCAAAAGGGGCGTGGAGGTGATACGTCCCTTGATTTTCGTGCGGGAGAGACAACTAAGAGCAAACGCCCTAGAAAACGAGCTTGAAGTCATAGGAAATGAATTTTGCCCGGGGATGAGGCTGAGTGAGAAAAATGTCAAATTCCCTCACGCTAGAGAGGAGGCGAAGCAGCTTTTGAGTAGGCTTGAGGGGGAAAATCCTAAGATTTTTACCAGTCTAAGAAGCGCTTTTTCAAATTTACACCATGAAACCTTTTGGGAGGAAAATCGATGAAAAAAGCTTTTATTTTGGTGGATTATCAAAATGATTTTATTGATGGAGCTTTGGGCTTTGAAAAGGCTAAGACGCTGAAGCAAAACATCTTGGCGCGCCTTAAAAATTTGGATTTTAGTGATACGGATTTACTCATCACTTATGATACGCACGGGGAGGATTTTTTAAAGACGAAGGAGGGTTTGAATTTACCCGTTACGCATTGCTTGGAGGGGAGCAAGGGCTGGGAGCTGCCTGAGGATTTTGCGCATTTTAAGCAAAAGGCGAGAAAAATTTTTCATAAAAACACCTTCGGCAGCTTGGATTTGGCGAATTTTTTGCAAAAAGAGCAGTACGAGCAGATTGAATTTGCTGGCTTGGTTTCGCATATTTGCGTGTTTCACAACATCATTTTAGCCTTCAATGCGGGACTGAATACCAAGCTTATCCTGCATAAAAACTGCACGGCTAGCTTTGATGAGGGGCTTGAAAATGCGGCTTTTGATTTGCTAAGGGCCTTTTGGGTGGAGTTGGTTTAAGCTCAATTCTACAAAATCGGCTGGATCAAAAAGGGCGATATGAGGCTTAAAATTTAAACCCAAAGCTCAAGGCCCTGGAGGGTCCTGGAGCTGACATTGGTGTCCTTGAAATTTTT
>NZ_JAUMZG010000055.1 GCF_030528245.1 Campylobacter sp. | reverse complement strand
GCTGCGGGCGGGTGAAGGGGCGGTGCGGGGGTATTTTCAGGCCGCGAAAATTGGCGCGAGGCTGCGGCTGGGGGGCTGGGCGGAGGATTTTGATGGCGCTGCGGAAAGCTTGGCTGGGCGGGAGAATTGTGGCGAAAATTCTAGCTCTGGTGCTGGAATTTTGGGGCAGGGCAGGATTTGAGCGCCCTGCGGAGGGGGCGAAACAGCGGTGCGGAATTTTCTAGTGCGGCGGCTAACCTTGCGCGGAGTGCGAGGCTGGGCGGGAATTTCTCGAGAGAAATTTATGCGGAGGAGGTTTGGACGGGGTAAAAATTCTAGTGCGGATTGGGAGCTGGGGGCTGCGAAGGCTAGGCGAAGTCGATGGGATCCATGTCCGCGCTCACCTGCTCAAACTGCGAGGCGTAGCTTTGCGCGTGGATTAGAGCGTGGTGTGAGGGGGAGCGCAGCAGGATGTGGAAGCGCCATTTTGAGGCCAGTTTTTCGATCCCGCATGCGCCAAAGCCTACCAGCTCAATGCCCTTCAGGCTTTGGAATTTTTGGGCTAAATTTTCGCAAAGTGCCTTGGCATCGCTTTGATTTTCATCCTCAATCACAAGGCGCAAAAGCCGCTTGAAGGGCGGGTAAAGCCCCTCTCTGCGCTCGAGCTCATCGCGCAAAAAGCCATCATAATCGCCGAGGTATTTTTCAAAAAATGCGCGATTTTTCGTCTGCAAAAGCACCCGAGCCTCCCCCATCCGTCCCGCCCTACCCGCGACCTGCAAGGCCAAAGCTAGGGTCTCCTCGGCGGCTCTAAAATTGGGGCGGAAGAGGTATTCATCAAGCCCCAAAATCACGCTCAAATTCACGCTGTGATAATCGTGCCCCTTGGCCAGCATCGAGGTGCCGACTAGGATGTTGATTTTGCCATCATTGAAGTCCTTGAGGATGGTGTTGAGCTTTTTAAAACTGGTGATGCT
The DNA here is from genome assembly GCF_030528245.1 of Campylobacter sp. GTDB lineage: Bacteria > Campylobacterota > Campylobacteria > Campylobacterales > Campylobacteraceae > Campylobacter_D. The sequence goes on along the minus strand of NZ_JAUMZG010000055.1, from coordinate 2,989 downwards.
GTCCCTGTCAAACTGGGCTATGAGTGCGCTGGGGAGGGCGTTTTGCAGTCGCTCGCAAAGCTCCGCTGTGCCCATTTTTTTCGCCTCCAAAAGCACACCCTTGCAGGCCGGGCAGCTCTCATCCACGGCCTTGGCGAAGTTGCAGTAATGACAACGGAGCATTTTTTTAGCTCGGTGCAAACTCATCGCCACGGAGCAAAAGGGGCATTGGATGGTGGCGCCGCAGGATTTGCATAAAATTTGACGAAAATTTGCCCGCGTGGGTAGAAAAACGATGGCCTGCTTTTTGGCCCGCAAGGAGCGCTCAAGCTCGCTCAAAACTAAGGGCGTGAGGGCAGGCTCGCTCTCATCGTAAAAAAAATGCTTTTTGCTTTCAAAAAAGGTCCCTTTAAGCCTGAAAGAATTTTGCTTGTAAAAGCTTGTGAGGCTTGGTGTCGCAGAGCCTAGGACGATTTTGATGCCTTGCTTGTGCGCTAGAAAAAGTGCCAGATCTTTGGCATTGAAATAGGGCTTGTTGGTGGCCTTGTAGGAGCTATCGTGCTCCTCATCGACCACGATCAGGCCTAAATTTCTAAAGGGCAAAAAGAGGGCCGAGCGCGCGCCGGCGATTAAAAGGGCCTTGCCTGCGTTGAAGGCCTCAAGGCAGGCGGCCTTTTTTTTCTTTGAAATTTGAGAATGCCACAAAAAAACCCTCTCGCCAAAATAAAATTCAAGCCGCCTTTGCATCTGCGGGGTGAGGGAGATTTCTGGCATCAAAAGCAGGACCTGCCTGCCCTCTTTAAGATACTCCTGCATCAGGGCGATGTAGATTTCAGTTTTTCCGCTGCCCGTGTCGGCAAAAAGTAGGGAGCTTTGCTGGGCGCGGATGTGAGCTAGGGCCTCAAGCTGCTTGGGGCTTAGGGTGGGGGGTGTGAGGGCCTCTAAAGCCTCGCAATCGTAGGTCATAGCGCCTTCAAAAAGGGAGAGGACGAAGGCCAGCTTCGTGCTGTGATAGTGGGCGATGAATTGGGCTAGGATGTGCTGGGATGGGCTTAGGGAGAGGGGGGTGATTTCTTGGATATTTTGCGTGGGGAAGGGTGGCATGGGGACCCTTTCTAGGACGATGGCTTTGCGTTTTTTCCCCGCTCTTAAGGCCACGACGACCTCGCTTAGGGGGGCGATTTCTCGCTCACTTTGGAAGATGAGCGGCTTCAAATAAAGCCCCTTGATCGCTATTTTGTAGTAATTCACAAAAGCTCTTTGCACAGGCTGGAATTTTCACACCGCAAAAACCCCTCCCCTGCCTCGTAAAAAAAATCCACACTTTGCCCGGCGCCTAAAAAAAATTTGTAGCGATTTTCGCCGACCTTCATCCAGCCCTTTTTGTGGGAAAAAATGGGGGCGCTGAGGAGGGAGTGGGCGCAGTTTTTGCAGTAAAATAGGGCCTCGCCCTCGCGGTTTGGCCGTGCATCATCGAGCCTTGCTGGATGGGGTAGCCTTTTGAATGCGGCCTCGTTGCGCATGAGGACTAGGGCGGAGGAAAGCATTTGGTATTCTATTTTGAGCTTTAAAAATTTAGCCTCGTTTTTATTTTGGGATAAAAAAGGCAGGGCGATGCCGACCAAGATGCCGATGATTAAGACGACAAAAACAAGCTCCAGCAGCGTAAAGGCTCTTTCAAATCGCATCGTCAGTTTTTACATTTTCGTTGATGTTTTTGATGAGTTTTTTGAGTTCTTTTTGTAGAATATAGTTTTCGTAGGTTTTTTTCACATAGGCATCGACAAAGCGCTTGAGCTCGACCTTTTTTGTGCCCGCAGAAAGCAGCGCGATGTCATCGTCTAAAAAATTCGCAAATTCCTCACTGCACTTGACAATAAAGTCCTTCGCAGAAACATTGATCACAACCTGCTTGAGTTGATTATTTGCCAAGTCCAAGCGTAGCCTCTATTTTTTTGCAGATGTCCTCGTTTTCTATGTTGCGAGACTTAAGCTCCTCTTCCAGGCGCATGATCTGGTTGCTCTTGGCTTCATTTTGCGCCTTGACACTCACAAGCTCGTTTCTTAAATTTTCATTCGCCTCGCAAAGCTCATTATACCTCTCTATAAGCTCATTGACCTTATCCGCCATCGTATCAATCACTTTTTCATCGTACATTTTTAAGCCTTTTAATAAAATTCCATAATGTATTTTATAGTTTCGTTAGTAACAAACTGTAATTATTAAAAAACTTCAAATATTAATTTTAATTTTTTAAAATTAATCCAAAATACTTAGTTAAGGTTGTTTTATGCTTAAAGAAATGTTAGAAATTAAAAAAGAAATGGAGCCAGTTATTCACGAGGCCAATGTCAAGCTCAATGTCCTAGCTCGCGAAGTTATCGTGCGTAAAAAAGAATACGAAATTTACGGACCGATGATTGATAGGGTTTATTTAGACAATGCCATTTATGTCAAGGTAATGAGCGGCGGACGCGATGCTAAAAGCGATAATGTCCCCATTAAAAATGGTTTTTATATGGTATTTCACGCAGTTGATAAAGAAAGCACTCGTTATTTGAAAGATAAATTAAAATTATCCTACCAGAATTTTGATGACAATCTAATTCGCTCTATTTTGAGATTTTTACATCGCTTCAAAGAAATTGTCAATAAAACCCAAGCCACCCTCGCCAAAGCTTCCCAGATGAATGTGCAAATCGACACAAATTTAGGCGAAGCATCTGCCGCGCTTAAATTTAACATCAACATCAAATACACCAAAGACAAACAGGAACTCACGCGTGAAAATTCCAAGTCCGCAGGCAGTTTTCGCGACACCAAAACCTACATCAATCTTGTCGTAGAAAAAAGCACCGATTCTAGGATTTGTGAAAAATTACTCGATGATGTAGAGAAATACTTCATCGGCGGCGGTTGATTTCGCGGCTAGCCGATTAAATTGCAACCCGCCCCAAAGAGCGGGTTAGCAATAAATTGAAGGCAGTCAAGCCTAGTATTACAAGACTA
>NZ_JAUMZG010000019.1:2878-29727 GCF_030528245.1 Campylobacter sp. | reverse complement strand
AATTTTGAGGATTTTTTAGCCCGTCCTTTGAGCGTGAGTCGGGAAATTGCTTTGAGACAGAGAGCTTTTGGGGCGTATAATCTCTCGCCCATCATCATCGTAGAAAGCCTAGAAGCTGGGACTTACGAGCTGGCTGCGAAAAGTGAAATTTACTTTGATGTGCGGGAGAAAATTGTGAGGGAGGGGCTGGGCTGAGGTTGGCTGGGGTGGCCTTGCAAATTTTGCCGGAAATTGGCATTGCGGGGCGACCTTTAAATCCTTCATAAAAGTGGCGTGGAGTTTAGAACTTTTTGGGTGGGGATGGTGCGAAATAAGGCTGCCTTTGAGGGGGCTAGGATGCGGGTTTGGTGTGGGCGAGGGGCCTGTTGAGGGGAGGGTTTTGCAGGGCCCTGCGGGGTGGAGGCGTGAGGCCCTTGCAGGGTGATTTTAGGCGATTTGCAGGATCTTACAAGTCCATGTAGTATTCTTTTGAAATCGCACTTTTGAAGATCTCGATGTTGAATTTCACGCCCTGCGCTTGGATCTTTTGCATCAGCTCCAAAACATCCATCACATTGACCTTAGAGACCTTGTGGTGGGGGGTGAAAATCTTTTCCACTATGGCGAAAAGATAGGCACTTTTGCGCGAATTCTGCGGAGCTAAGTGGGGCTTTTTGAGATGATGCACACCCTCTATGATGTAGGGGTCCGTTTGCCAAGTCCTCATCAAATACTCCAAAAATTCTATGTGATCCATGCCCAAATATTTTTTTTCTATCGCTAGGAGATTGCTAAAATCATTTTCGGCTAACTCATTGTAAAAATCATATTGCAAATCGTTGATGATTAAAACCTGAGAAAAGACGATAATCCCAAGTCTCAAAAGCATAAGTGCGGGTAAAAGCACATGCAGCTTTTTGTCCTCCTTAAAGATCCAGCTGGCGATGAAGTGGATTTCTTTTTGACACTCCTGCAAAAAGGTCTCCCCATCAAGACCATACGGGGACGTATCGCAGAGGCATTTGAGTTTTTGCGCCTTTCGGTTGCCCTTTTCATCCCTTGGCAGGATGTCAAATTTGAAATTCTCCCTGATAAATTCAGCCACAAGGATATTTTTCACCCCACTAGAGCCCAGCAGCGCAAAAATGCGCTCCAAAGAAACATCCACATCAAAATTATAAAGAGGCGAGCGGACACTCTCTAGCAAAACCTCCCTATCGTGCGCGTTGTTTTTCACAAGCTCTAGCATCATTTTGTTGGGCATGTATGAGCCGTGCTGCCTGAGATACTCGTTAAATTTACGCACATTCTCAACCATCGGCGGAAAGGTCTCCACAGCCCTTTTTAAAATATCTTTCATCCACATTTCTCCAAAATTTTAAATTCCTTCAATCATAACAAAAAAAAAAAAAACAAAATTAAATTACAGTAAATGACAAAATCACCATCTTGTTTTTGTGTTTTTGTTTAGCATTTTTTTGTAAAATCCCGCCTTTAAATGCTCTTAAGGTTTATATTGTAATGATAGATGTCACGCAAATCCAAGAAATTCTACCCCACCGCTACCCCTTTTTGCTCGTGGATAAGATCACGCATCTAGAAAAAAGCGTTATCGTCAAGGGCTACAAAAATATCAGCATCAGCGACTACATTTTCACCGGGCATTTTCCCGCCCATCCCATTTATCCGGGCGTTTTGATTTTGGAGGGTATGGCGCAAACGGGGGGTGTTTTGGCCTTTGAAAGCATGGATGAAAAGGTCAATCCTAAGGAAAAAGTGGTCTATTTTACGGGCATCGACGGGGCGAAATTTAGAAACCCCGTGCGCCCGGGCGATAGGCTTGATTATGAAATGAGCGTGGTTAAAAATCGAGGCAACATGTGGGTCTTTGTCGGCAAGGCCTTCGTCGAGGGCGCTTTGGTTTGCGAGGCCGGGCTCAAAGCGATGATAGTGGATAGATGATGCGCAAAATTCATCCCAGTGCGGTGATCGAAGAGGGAGCGATTTTAGGCGATGAGGTCATCATCGAGGCCTACGCTTACATCAGCAAGGAGGCTAAAATCGGCAATGGCGTTACCATCAAGCAGGGTGCAAGAATTTTAGCCGACACCACGATAGGCGATTTTAGCCGCGTGTTTTCTTACGCGATTGTGGGCGACATCCCGCAGGATATTTCTTACAAAGAGGAGCAGAAAACGGGCGTCGTCATCGGTAAAAATTCCATCATTAGAGAATTTGCTACCATTAATTCGGGCACGGCAAAGGGCGATGGTTTCACGCGCATAGGTGATGATGCCTTCATCATGGCCTACTGCCACATTGCGCACGATTGTATCCTGGGCGATAGGGTCATTTTGGCCAATAACGCCACCCTAGCCGGACATGTGGAGCTTGGGAATTTTGTCGTTGTGGGCGGACTCACGCCCATCCATCAGTTCGTCAAAGTGGGCGAGAGTGCGATGGTAGCGGGAGCTTCGGCCCTTTCGCAGGATGTCGTGCCCTTTTGCCTAGCCGAGGGCAATAGGGCTAGCATCAGGAGTCTCAATCTGGTCGGCATCCGCCGTCGCTTTTCTGCCGAGGAGGTGGAGGATTTGAACCGGGCCTATAAAATGTTATTCAGAGCGGGGGATTTGAAGGAGAATGCGAGGGCCTTGTTGGCACAAATTCCTAGCGAAAATGTGGCGAAAATGTGCCGTTTTATTTTGGAGACAAAAAGGGGAATTCCCCTTCATAAAGGCAAAGGATAATGGCAAAAAAGTGTAGTTTTTGTGGGGGGCAAGAAAGCCCACAGAGGAGAATTTTAGCTAACGAGGACGGCCGGGCTCTCATTTGTGAGTATTGCGTTGAGGGTGCTTATAGTATCATTTTTGGCGAGGAGGGCATCGCTAAAGAAAAAGATGCTCCCGATCTTGGCTTTGAGAACATCACGCCCAAGGCCCTCAAGGCCCATCTTGATAAATATGTCATCGGGCAGGAAAGGGCGAAAAAAATTTTCAGTGTGGGCGTTTATAACCACTACAAAAGGCTTTTTAGGGCTGAATTTGAGGGCGATGATACTGAGCTTTCTAAATCCAACATTTTGCTTATAGGTCCTACGGGCAGTGGGAAAACCCTGCTCGCTCAAACCTTGGCGCGATTTTTGAATGTGCCCATCGCCATCTGCGATGCGACCTCTTTGACCGAGGCTGGCTATGTGGGCGAGGATGTGGAAAACATACTCACGCGGCTTTTACAAGCGGCCGAGGGCGATGTGGACCGGGCGCAAAAAGGCATAGTCTTCATCGATGAGATTGATAAAATCGCTAGGATGAGTGAAAATCGCTCCATCACTCGCGATGTAAGTGGTGAGGGCGTGCAGCAAGCCTTGCTAAAAATCATCGAGGGAAGCTTGGTCAATGTCCCTCCAAAGGGCGGCCGAAAGCATCCCAATCAGGACTTCATACAAATCGACACTTCGAATATTTTGTTCGTCTGCGGGGGGGCCTTTGATGGCTTGGAGCCAATTCTCAAACGCAAGCTTGGCGATAAGGTGGTCGGCTTTTTTGACGATGGGAAGGAGCAGGATAAGGCTCTGCTTGAGAAAATCGAGCCCGATGATTTGGTGCATTTTGGTCTCATCCCTGAGCTTATCGGGCGTTTGCATGTGATCGCTTCCTTGGAGGAGCTTGATGAGGACGCTATGGTGCGCATTTTAACCGAGCCTAAAAATGCCATCATCAAGCAGTATCAAAAGCTTTTTGCCATCGATGGGGTGGGGCTTAAATTTGAAGAGGATGCGGTGAGGGAAATCGCCAAACTCGCCCTCAAAAGAAAAACGGGAGCTAGAGGTTTGCGGAGTATCATTGAGGAATTGATGATGGATTTGATGTTTGAGCTTCCTGAGTATAGGGATTATGACATCATCATCACAAAAGAGGTGCTTTGCGAGGGCGCAAAAGCTCTATTTATAAAAAAACAAATCAGCTAAAAGGGACGCGAATGATATTGGACCAACTCATAGGATTTTTTTCAAGCGATATGGGAATCGACTTAGGCACGGCTAATACTTTGGTTTTAGTTAAAGATAAGGGTATAGTGATTAATGAGCCTTCTGTTGTGGCTGTGGAGCGTGAAAGATACGGCTCTAAGGCTAAAATTTTGGCTGTGGGCAAGGAAGCCAAAGAGATGGTGGGTAAGACCCCGGGCAATATTGAAGCGATCCGTCCGATGAAGGATGGCGTGATAGCCGATTTTGACATGACCGAAAAGATGATCCGCTATTTCATCGAAAAAACGCATCGCAGGAAGAGCTTTTTGCGCCCTAGGATTATCATTTCTGTGCCCTACGGCCTCACTCAGGTGGAGAGAAAGGCGGTGCGTGAAAGTGCGCTAAGTGCCGGGGCGCGGGAGGTGTTTTTGATCGAAGAGCCTATGGCGGCGGCGATCGGGGCGAATTTACCCATACAGGAGCCTAAGGGGAATTTGGTCGTGGATATCGGTGGTGGAACGACAGAGATAGGGGTGATTTCTCTCGGGGGGCTTGTGATTTCAAAGTCCATACGCACCGCTGGCGATAAACTTGATATGAGTATAGTTAATTATGTCAAAGAAAAATATAATCTCATCATCGGTGAGCGCACGGGCGAGGAGGTGAAAATCACTATCGGCTCTGCCATACAACTGCCCAAAGAGCTTTCTATGGTGGTTAAGGGGCGCGACCAAGTGAGCGGGCTTTTGAGCCGCATTGAGCTTACGAGCGAGGATGTGCGGGAAGCGATGAGAGAGCATTTGAAAGAAATAGCCGATGCGCTTAAAATGGTGCTTGAGATGATGCCGCCTGATTTGGCGAGTGATATAGTCGAAAATGGTGTGGTTTTGACGGGTGGGGGCGCTTTGATAAGGGGGCTGGATAAGTGCTTGAGTGAGATCGTGCGTTTGCCCGTTTATGTAGCTGATGAGCCGCTTTTGGCAGTGGCTAGGGGTACGGGAAAGGCTTTGGAGGAGATTTCGTTACTACACCAGCTAACCAATGAAGAATAAAATTTTTTATGTCTTAATCTTAGCTTTTTTGATTTTCGTTTCTTTTTACTATGGAGGGGTGATTAAAAAAAATGTCCTTTTTGTTAATGATTTTGTCTTGAAAAATTTATACGACTTTAAGGACTATTTGAGCGATGCTGTTTCAAAGCATTTTGACCAAGCGCGACAGATTGAAATTTTGAGAAAGCAAAATCAAGAACTTGATGAAATCCGCATTATGACAAGAATTTTTGCCGACAATGTCAATAAGCTTTTGGAGGATAAAAATTCCACGCAGTATTTCCCCAGTATAGCCCTGACAAGAGCTATTTCTTATGTCAATATCAGCGATTATAAGAGGGTTTGGTTGGATGATTTGAAAACGAGCGATAAAAATCGCGGACTCATCCATAAGGGCTACACTGCAGGCATTGCCGTGGCGAAGGATGGCAGGACTATGGCGCTTTTGCAGGGGGATGAGGATTGCATTTTTTCCATCCACATCGGCGAGGAGAAATTTCCGGGCCTCATCCACGGAGAAAACGGCAGGATCGTCGCTAAATTCATCCCCAAGTGGGCGAAAGTAAAAGTGGGCGATGTGGTGCTGACAAGCGGGCTGGATAATGTCTTTTTTGCGGGAGTTCCTGTGGGCGAGGTGGAGGAAATTCGTAACGAGGAGATGTATCAAAGTGCGAGCATCAGACCCTACTCTAGGCTACACATCCCATCCTATCTCTACATCATAGAAAAGTCTTATTGAGCATTGATTACAAATTTACCCATAAAATTTTTATTAGGATTAAAACAGCCTCCAGCCATTTACCTTTTGTAACAAAATAAAATTTTCAAACCTTGAAAATGTGTGATCGGTATGGATGATATTAAGCTTTATTTTTTAGAATGTTCATAGATTTTAACGCAAGGAGCTTTTCATCATGAGTAAGAATTATGAGCAAAGTTATCAGGAGTCTTTGGCCAATCCCGAAAAATTTTGGGCAGAAGCGGCGAAAAAAGTCCACTGGTACAATGAGTGGGATAGAGTGCTTGATGATAGCGATGGGCATTATAGGTGGTTTGTTGGAGGCTGTATGAACACCTGTTACAACGCCCTAGACCTGCACATACACAATGGCAGAGGCGATAAAATTGCCCTCATATACGATTCTCCCGTAACCGACACGAAGAAAAAATACACCTACAAGCAGCTAAGAGACAGGGTGGCTAAGGTCGCTGGAATTTTAGCCAACAAAGGCGTGGTGAAGGGCGATAGAGTGGTCATTTATATGCCGATGATTCCTGAGGCCGTCATCGCCATGCTCGCTTGTGCCAGACTCGGGGCCATTCATAGCGTGGTTTTTGGGGGATTTGCCGCTCATGAGCTTGCGACAAGGATAGAGGACGCCAAGCCTCGCGTGGTGATGAGTGCGAGTTGTGGCATCGAGGTGAGTAATATCATAGAATACAAGCCCATTTTGGACGAGGCCATCAAAAAATCTCAGCACAAGCCCACAACTTGCATCATTTGGCAAAGACCACAATGCAAGGCCAATATGCTCCCTTGGCGGGATGTTGATTGGGAGAGTGAGGAGGCGCTCACTAGGGGCGTTGATCCTGTGCCCGTCTTAGCCACCGATCCCCTTTACATACTCTACACTTCGGGGACAACGGGCCAACCAAAAGGCGTCATCCGCTCCAATGGAGGGCATTCTGTCGCGATGAAATGGTCGATGGATAATATCTACAACGCAAAAGAGGGCTCGGTATTTTTCACCGCCTCGGATGTGGGCTGGGTCGTGGGACACTCCTATATCGTTTATGGTCCCTTGATGAATGGTTGCACGACCATCGTTTATGAGGGCAAACCCGTCCGCACTCCAAACCCTTCGGCGTTTTGGAGAATCATTAATGATTATAAGGTCAATGTGCTTTTTTCTGCCCCCACGGCCTTTAGAGCTATCAAAAAAGAGGATCCCAAGGCCGAGTGGGCGAAAAAATTCAAACTCGAAAGCCTGCAGGCCATCTTTGTCGCAGGAGAGCGCTGCGATAGCGATACCTTAAAATGGATACAAAAAATCACAAAAAAACCCGTCATAGACAATTGGTGGCAGACAGAAACGGGCTGGGCCATAGCGGCCAATCCTCTCGGCCTTGAGCCCATGCCTGTCAAGCCGGGTAGTCCCACAAAACCCATGCCGGGCTTTAATCTTAAAGTTCTGGACGAAAATGGCAAGGAGCTCAAGGCTGGGCAAAAGGGAATTCTTTGCATCAAATTGCCCCTGCCGCCCGCCTGTCTTATGGGAATTTGGGAAAACGATGAACGCTACCGCAAGAGTTATTTGGATCAGTTTCCGGGCTATTACCTCACCGGCGATACGGGCTACATTGACAAACAGGGCTATGTTTATGTTTTGGGTCGTATGGACGGGATCATCAATGTCGCCGGGCATCGTTTATCCACGGGTGAGATGGAGGAGATCATTTCCAAGCATCCTGATGTGGCAGAGTGCGCTGTGATAGGGGTTAATGACGCGCTCAAGGGCGAAATTCCTATGGGCTTTGTCGTGCTAAAAAGCGGCATCGAGAGGGATCATCGAGGCATCGTTGAGGGGGTTGTGGCCTTGGTGAGGCAAGAAATCGGCGCGGTGGCTTCTTTTAAAATCGCGACCGTTGTTGAGGCCCTGCCAAAAACCAGAAGCGGCAAAATTTTGCGTAAAAATTTGCGGGAGATAGCAGACGGCGCGCCCTTGGTAGTGCCTGCAACCATAGAGGATGAGAGGGTTTTGGAGCATTGCAAAAAGGCCATCGAAGCCTTAGGCTATCCCCAAAAAGGAAAAGAAAAATGAGCGCGGGGAGAAAATTTAGAGATTTGGTGAGAGAAAATTCTCCCTTGGTGATAGTCGGCGCGGTCAATGCCTATTCAGCCCTGCAAGCGAGCAGGGTGGGGCACAAGGCGCTCTATCTTTCTGGCAGCGGGGTGGCGAGCGCGAGCTATGGTTTGCCCGATCTTGGCATCATAGCGCTCGAGGAGGTCTGCATCGATGCGAGGCGCATCACTTCGCGGGTCGATACACCCCTACTTGTGGATGCGGATACGGGCTTTGGCGGGGCCTTCAACATCGCCAGAACGGTCAAGGAACTGACCCGTGCTGGGGTTGCGGCCATGCACATTGAGGATCAGGTCGCGCAAAAAAGATGCGGCCATCGTCCTAATAAAGAGCTTGTGAGCATTGAGGAAATGTGCGATAGGATCAAGGCGGCTATGGACGCTAAGATCGATAGCGAATTTGTCGTGATGGCGCGCACGGATGCGCATGCGATTGAGGGACAGCAGAGGGCTATCGATAGGGCTTTGGCCTATGTGGAGGCTGGGGCGGAGATGATTTTTGCTGAGGCTGTGCATGGTTTGGAGGAGTATGCGGAATTTGTGAAAAATGTGAAAGTGCCCATTTTGGCGAACATTACGGAATTTGGCAAGACGCCCTATTTCAGTCAGGATGAGCTAAAAGATGTGGGAATTTCTATGGTTTTATACCCGCTTTCAGCGAACAGAGCGATGAATAAGGCGGCTTTGGAGGTCTATGAGAGCATACTTGAAAAGGGGCATCAAAGGGATGTGCTGGGCTTGATGCAGACGCGAGAGGAGCTTTATGAGATGCTTGATTATTACAGCTATGAGAAAAAACTGGACGATTTGTTTCAAAGGAGCGTTAAATGAGCGTGAGCGAAGCGCGTAAGAAAACGGGAGGCTTGGCAGGAGTGGTGGCCGGAGAGAGTGCGATTTGCACCTGTGGGCTTGGAAATGGCTTGAATTACTACGGATACAGCATCGAGGATTTGGCCGAGAATGCCGAATTTGAAGAGGTGGCCTATTTGTTGCAGTTTGGCTCACTACCTCAAAAAGACGCACTGGACGCGTATAAGCAAAAAATCATCGCCCAGAGGGAACTCAGCCCAGCCCTTAAAAATATCTTAAAATCCATACCCAAGGATGTCCATCCTATGAATTTGATGCAAACGGCCGTGTCCGCTTTGGGCACTTTGGAGGGTGAGAGGGAGGATTTTTCCGATCAGGATGAAAAGATCATCAGGCTTTTGGGAATCCTACCCTCCATCCTTTGCTATTGGCATCATCATGCGCATTTTGGCAGGGAGATCGACTTTGCATCGGGGCAGGAGAGCATAGCGGGGTATTTTTTAGAAAAGCTCAAGCTTGAAAGCCCTCAAGATGAATTTGTCAAAGCCATGCAATGCTCGCTCATTTTATACGCCGAGCATGAATTCAACGCCTCCACCTTCACAGCGAGGATTTGCGCCTCCACCAAGAGCGATATTTTTTCCAGCGTGGCAGCAGCCATTGGGGCGCTCAGGGGTCCCTTGCACGGCGGGGCGAATGAGGCGGCGATGCACTTGATTGAGAGTTTTTCCAGTGTCGAGGAGGCCATCAAGGGCGTGGATGAAAAGCTAGCGAAAAAAGAGCTTTTGATGGGCTTTGGGCACAGGATTTACGGACTTGGAGGTGATCCGCGCAATGCTTTGATTAAAATTTGGAGCCAAAGGCTTGGAGGCGATAATGTGCTTTTTAAAATCAGTGAGGCCATTGAAAATTTGATGAAAGAAAGGCGCCCGACCCTTCCGCCAAATGCCGATTTTTACAGCGCTTCAGCCTACCATTTTATGGGCATTCCCACGCCTTATTTCACACCCATTTTCATCATGAGTAGGGTGAGCGGATGGTGCGCGCACATCAAGGAGCAAAGAGCTAACAATAAGCTCATCCGCCCAAGTAGTGAGTATGTGGGGCCCAAACCTCGCGCCTTTGTGAAAATTGAAGAAAGATAAAGGATACAAGATGGCAAATATGGGAATTTTGGAGGCGAAGAGACCTGAATTTGACGCACTTTTGACGCAAATCGCGCGCTATGTGGATGCGTATGAGATCACCAGTGAGCTGGCCTTGGAAACGGCGCGGTATTGTTTGATGGATACCCTAGCTTGTGGGCTTTTGGCGCTTAAATACCCCGCCTGCACCAAGCTTTTGGGGCCCAGTGTCGAGGGGGCGGAATTTAAGCCCTTGGGCGCTAAGGTGCCCGGCACTTCTTACCAGCTTGAGCCTGTGAGGGCGGCTTTCAATGTGGGCGCTATGGTGAGGTGGCTTGATTTTAACGACACTTGGCTAGCCGCTGAGTGGGGGCATCCCAGTGATAATTTGGGAGCCATCTGGGCGGTGGCTGATTATGTGAGTCGCAGGAATTTAAGCCAAGCCAAGCCCCCACTGAAAGTGCTTTGCGTGCTTAAGGCCATGATAAAGGCCCATGAAATTCAGGGAATTTTAGCCCTGAAAAACTGCTTCAATGCCGTGGGACTTGATCATGTTTTGCTGGTGCGCATCGCCTCCACGGCGGTGGCGGCCAAGCTTTTGGGCTGTGATTTTGAGGAAATCCGCAATGCCATCTCTCATGCCTTCATTGACGGAGGAGCGCTGAGGACCTACCGCCACGCACCCAACACAGGAAGCCGCAAAAGCTGGGCCGCAGGTGATGCCTCGAGCAGGGGAGTGGATCTCGCCCTGAAGGCCAAAACGGGAGAAATGGGCTATCCTTCGGCTTTGAGCGCTAAATTTTGGGGCTTTGAGGATGTGAAGATGCGGGGGAGCAAACTTGCTGTGGAGCAGGAATTTGCCAGTTATGTGATGGAAAATGTGCTTTTTAAAATCTCCTTCCCGGCTGAATTTCACGCACAAACCGCCGTGGAAGCGGCCTTGAGCCTACATGATGAAGTGAAAAATCGCCTTGATGCGGTGGAGAAAATCATCATCACAACGCAAGAATCCGGCCATCGCATCATCAATAAAGTGGGCGAGCTGGCCAATCCTGCCGATAGGGACCACTGCATCCAGTATATGGTGGCTGTGCCTTTGATTTTTGGGCGTTTGGTGGCGGATGATTATGAGGATGCGGTGGCGCGTGATGCGAGGATCGATGCGCTGCGCGCCAAGATGATCGTCGAGGTGGATGAGCGCTATACGAGGGAGTATTTGGAAAGCGACAAGCGAAGCATAGCCAACGCGGTGCAGATTTTTTTCAAGGACGGCACGAGCACGAGGAAGGTGGAGGTGGAGTATCCTGTGGGGCACAGGAGGCGCAGGGAGGATGGCATACCTTTGCTTTTGGAAAAATTTAAGACCCACATAGCCACGCGCCTAAGCCCTAAGCAATGCGAGAAAATTCTAGCCCTTTGCGCGGATCAAAAGGCCTTAGAGCAAACGCCTTTCAACGAATTTAGCGATTTGTTCTGGCTAGGCTGAGGGCATCTTTTGGGGCTGCTTTTGGATGCGGCCTCTCTTTTTTAAAACCCCCTCTTTTTTAAACCTTCCACCGCTCCTAAAAACTATGAATTATAATTTTTGCAGCATTCTTGTCTCGATCACATTGGGGTGTATCGCGCTAAATTTATTGCAGAGTCCTTAAGTTGGCGGGCGTGAATTTGGCTTGCGCTGGGACTATTTTCGCTCGCTAATCTTGCTGGATTTAATATCAACTCGTATCATTTAAGAATTTAAGCTTAAAAAATTCAAACGGCCTCATACCATGGTCACATCCTCTTCCTCACTCCCCCCTATCTTCTCAAACCATCCCCTCATCCTACCTCCCCTTCACTCCAACCCACCTCCTCACCCCCCCCATTGAAACGAAACTTTGCTATCATTGCGTCTTGATCACTCCAGCAGGAAAAACCATGCCAAAACGAAGCGATATAAAGACCATTTTACTCATAGGAAGCGGCCCCATTGTCATCGGGCAGGCTTGTGAATTTGACTACTCGGGCACTCAGGCGACCAAAACCCTCAAAGAGCTAGGCTACCGCGTGGTTTTGATCAACTCCAATCCCGCGACCATCATGACCGACCCTGAATTTGCCGATGCGACTTATATTGAGCCTATTACAAAAGAAAGCATTTTAAGCATACTTAAAAAAGAAAAAATTGACGCTATTTTACCGACTATGGGCGGTCAAGTTGCCTTAAATGTCGCGATGGAAGTCTATGAAAGCGGACTTTTGGACGGGGTGGAATTTCTAGGCGCTAGGCCTGAGGCTATCAAAAAGGGCGAGGATCGGCAGATTTTCAAAGAAAGCATGAAAAAGATCGGCATGGATCTGCCCCGCTCTGCCTACGCGTATGATTACGAAGAGGCCTTAAAAGCGGTCGATGAGATAGGCTTTCCTTTGATGATACGCGCTTCTTACACGCTTGGAGGGGCAGGCAGCGGCGTGGTGTATAACCTAGACGAGTTTAGAGATCTAGCCCAGCAGGCCCTTGCGCTCAGTCCCATCGGCGAAATTTTGATTGAAGAAAGTTTGCTCGGCTGGAAAGAGTATGAAATGGAGGTTATACGCGATAAATTTGACAACTGCATCATCGTCTGCAGCATTGAGAATTTAGACCCCATGGGCGTGCATACGGGAGATAGCATCACCATAGCCCCCGCCCTGACCCTCACGGATAAAGAATATCAAGTGATGCGTAATGCTTCTTTTGCCATCTTGCGCGAGATAGGTGTAGATACTGGTGGTTCTAATGTGCAATTTGCTATTAATCCACAAAATGGTCGCATGATCGTCATAGAAATGAACCCTCGCGTTTCTCGCTCCTCCGCCCTTGCAAGTAAGGCCACAGGCTATCCCATCGCTAAGGTTGCCACGCTTTTAGCTGTGGGCTTTAGCCTTGATGAGATTAAAAACGACATCACAGGCACTCCCGCTTCTTTTGAACCTGCGCTTGATTATATTGTTACAAAAATTCCGCGTTTTACCTTTGAAAAATTTCCTGGTTCTAATGAAATTTTAGGCACGGCGATGAAAAGTGTGGGTGAGGTTATGGCGATAGGGCGCACTTTTAAGGAGAGTTTGCAAAAGGCACTTTGCTCACTTGAGAGAAATTATAGTGGGCTTGATAGGATTAAATTTGAGGATAAAAACGAGCTTATTTTTAAGATAAGAAATGCAAATGAAAAGAGGCTTTTATATCTAGGCGAGGCTTACAGG
Source organism: Campylobacter sp. (assembly GCF_030528245.1). Taxonomy (GTDB): domain Bacteria; phylum Campylobacterota; class Campylobacteria; order Campylobacterales; family Campylobacteraceae; genus Campylobacter_D. Next base: position 16,707 of record NZ_JAUMZG010000019.1, on the reverse strand, counting down.
CAGGGCTTTAGCACGGAGGAGCTTTATGAGCTTTGTAGGGTGGATAGGTGGTTTTTAGAGCAAATTAGAGAGCTTGTGGAATTTGAAAAACGCATTGATATGGATATTTTAAGCGACAAAGTGCTTTTAAGAAAGGCTAAAACTATGGGCTTTTCGGATAAGAAAATCGCCGCTTTAGTCAATGAAAAGGATAATTTAGAGCTTTCACAAAATGATATTTACTATGCAAGGATAAAGCATAAAATCATTGCCGAATTTAGCGAGGTCGATACTTGTGCGGGTGAGTTTGAAGCGCTTACGCCTTATCTTTACTCAAGCATTAATGCTAGCGAGCTTACGCAAAGTAAAAACGAGGCTAGGGATAAAAAAGAGAAAAAAGTTCTTATTATAGGCGGAGGACCTAACCGCATTGGGCAGGGTATTGAATTTGACTATGCTTGTGTGCATGCGTCTTTTGCGCTTAAGGATTTGGGCGTGAAAACCTTGATGTATAATTGTAATCCAGAAACCGTTTCAACCGATTATGACACGAGTGATGTTTTATATTTTGAGCCGATTGATTTCGAGCATTTAAGAGCTGTGATTGAGAGAGAAAAACCTGACGGCGTGATAGTGCATTTTGGGGGGCAAACTCCGCTTAAATTTGCCAAACGCCTGAGCGCCTTTGGAGCGAGGATCATTGGCACGAGTGCGCGGGTGATCGATAGGGCTGAGGATAGGGAAAAATTTGCGAAATTTTGCGAGGAGCTGGGCATAATCCAGCCTAGAAATGCCAGCGCTTCCAGCCTCCAAGAAGCTCTAGCTAAGGCAAAAGAAATAGGCTATCCCGTTTTGGTGCGCCCCAGCTATGTCCTAGGCGGGCGGGCGATGCGTGTGGTCGGCGATGAAAATGAGCTGACGCTTTACATGCAAGAAGCGGTGGATGTGAGCGGGAACTGCCCCGTTTTGATCGATGAATTTTTAGACAATGCCACCGAGCTTGATGTCGATGCGATAAGTGATGGTAAAGAGGTCTATGTGGCGGGGATTATGGAGCATATCGAGGAGGCTGGAATTCACTCAGGTGATAGCGCTTGCATGCTGCCGCCTTGTAATATCGATGAAAAAACGCAAGGGCTCATCCGTGAAAAAACAGCCGATATCGCCTTAAATTTAGGTGTTAAAGGGCTTTTAAACATCCAGTTTGCTCTGCATGAAAATAGGCTTTTTATGATAGAGGTCAATCCCCGTGCTAGCCGCACCGTGCCCTTTGTGAGTAAGGCTAGCGGCGTGCCTTTGGCTAAGGTGGCTACGCGTGTGATGTGGCGAGGGGATTTGCGCGAGGCCTTGAAATTTTACGATAAATTTGAGGCGGTGGATTTTAGCGGTAAAATTTTGCGCCCCAAGAAGCGCTCTCATGTGAGCGTCAAGGAGGCGGTGTTTCCTTTTGCTAAGCTTAGTGGGAGTGATTTAGAGCTAGGACCAGAGATGAAATCCACAGGCGAGGTGATGGGGGTGAGTGAGGATTTTGCCAATTCTTACGCGAAGAGTCAAATCGCTGCTTTTAATCCTCTGCCTGAGGGTGGGGTGGTTTTCATTTCCTTAAAGGATGGGGACAAAAAACACGCCGCGCAAATCGCTACAAAGTATCACAAACTGGGCTTTAAACTGGTCGCGACGGGGGGCACTTGCAGGGAAATTTTAGCAGCAGGCCTTGAGTGCGCGCAGGTGTATAAGATTTCTGAGGGGCGGCCTAATGTGGAGGATATGCTAAAAAATGGGCAAATTCAACTTGTCATCAACACCAGCGATAGCCATAGCTTCAAGGGCGATACGAAGAAAATTCGCGAAAATATCATGCGCTTTAAGATTCCTTATTTTACAAATTTGCGATCGGCTTTGGCGGGGGCCAAAAGCATCAAAGCGATGCAGGAGGGGAGCTATTTGAAGCTGAGAAGTTTGCAGGAGTGGCTTAGGGGCTGATGCAAAATCATCTTGGTAGGGAAGCGACCATCAATCTGGGGAGCTTTTACACGCCCGATTTTCTTGTCGATGAAGTTTATGGATTGTTGGAAAAGTGGGTGGGCGATTTGGGGACTTATGTTTTTGGATAGCTCTTGTGGGTATGGGGATTTTTTCGTTAAAAATTTAAATTATGTGGGTGCGGATATTGATGAGGTAGCACTTGAGAAAAATTAAAATTGCAAATGCAATGGAAGATCTCAGTCGGTGAGTCGCAAATGTGGGATTTATGCTGTAAAATCAGAAAGTGAATAAACTAAATAAACTCAATTTTAAACCATAAATCATAATCAAAAAACAAGAAACATAAGAAAAAATTTGGCCAAAGTTTTGCTTGAGGCAATGAGAAAGCTGCATGAAAAAAATAAGGGCTGGCAGGGTGGAGAGTCCAAAAATCAGCATCACAAAAGCGCCCTCCAAAACACTCCCCCGGCTCATCGCGCTGGCTAAAAAAAAATACACCAAGCCGCAGGGCACAAAGCCATTGCAAAAGCCTAAAATCAAAGCGGATCTAAGGCCTTTTAGCGTGAGAAATTTTTTCATTATCCCCTTGAAAAAGGCGTCAAAAAGGATATTTTTTTCCAAAAAAAACAAAAATTTCCCCCTAAAAGCCAGGGCCAGGGCCAAAAGCACCATAAAAATGCCCAAGATGAAAAGAAAAAGGCTTTGAATTTTGGCATTGAGCGCGAGGATGCTTCCAAGCCCTCCGCAAATCACCCCCCAAAAAACATAAGCCACCACGCGCATCAAATGATAAGCAAGGCTGAAAAAAATGGGATTTTTGCTAGCAGAATGCAGGCGCATGAAGGCTAGATTAAAGCCTCCGCACATCGCGTAACAATGGCTAAAACTCGACAAAAAAGCCACCGCAACGATGGTCAAAAGGTCCTCAAAATTCACATCAATTTCGCAAATTCTGCAAAAATATACTTGCTTTCGTGCGGGCCTGAGGAGCTTTCTGGATGATGCTGCACAGAAATGATAGGATAGTCCTTATAGCGCACACCCTCAACATTATCGCCAAATAAATTACGATGGGTGATGTGAGCGATTTGACTGAGCTCTTCTGGGACATTGTAATTGTGATTTTGCGCGGTGATTTCTACTTTTTTGCTCTCCAAATTGATCACGGGATGGTTGGCTCCGTGCTGCCCAAATTTCATCTTATAAGTCTCATAACCAAAGGCATTGCTTAAAAGCTGATGTCCCAAACAAATGCCCAAAATAGGAATTTTCACCTCGATAAGCTTTTTGATTTCATTGATTTCTCGCCTTAAAATTCTGGGCTCACCCGGGCCGTTTGAAAGAAAGACGCCGTGAATTTCGCCCCTTTGATAAAGAGCGATCAAATCCTCCGCCGGGGTATCATGCGGGAAAACTTCCACGCAAAGTCCCGCACTGACAAGCTCGTTGAGGATGTTGCGCTTGACGCCATAATCGATCACGGCGACCTTTTTCGCACTCTTTTTGCCCCTCGGATACGCTCCGTTGCTCCAAGCCCCTCGCTCGTGCTTGTAGGGCACTTTGGTCGAAACCTCCCTGACGCAATTTAGCTCCTCCATCCTCGCGCTCGAGTCAAGCCTCTCCTTGAGCGCGTCCTTGCTTGAAATTTCAGTTGAAATCACCGCTCTAAGATTGCCCTCATCGCGTATGAGCTGGACCAAAAAGCGCGTGTCGATATTGTGAATTCCTATTTTTCCATGTTTTTGCATGTATTCTTGCAGGCTGCACTCGGCTCTAAAATTTGAAAACGAGGCACTGAGCCTACGCATCAAAATCCCACTGGCAAAAACCCCCCGACTCTCCTCATCATCGTCATTAGTCCCCACAATGCCAATTTCTGGCATGGAAAATACAATGAATTGCCCCGCATAGGAGGGATCAGAAATGATCTCCTGATAGCCGCTCATCGAGGTATTGAAAACAAGCTCCCCAAAAAAGGTCCCCGCAGAGCCGAAAGCCTCCGCACTGAGAAAAATGTCGTTTTCCAAATAAACATAGGCCCTCATCAAAACATACCCTTTTTACGCAGCTCCTCTTGATAGAGCTTTTCAAAAATCAGCTCATACTCCTCACTGCCGGGCACGGGCTTGCTTTTATAATTGCTGATCTTGTCATACACCGCATCCTCGATACCCTCATAAATTTTCAGATAAGCCTCAATGCTTGAAAAAATAAGATTCTTCACCCTATTTTCACTGACGATGAAATTGATACAATCCTCTTCGACAAGCTTGCCTAAAATTTGATGCGCGAGGTGGTTGTGTCTGTCCTCTTTGTCAAAAATCACGCCATATTCACCGGCCAATTTCCGCTTGACAAGCCAAAACATACTCTTCCTATCCACCTGCATGAGCTCCATCTCATCCTCTTGCTTTTCAAGCAGCTCTTTCGCCCTCTCATCGAGCCTTTTTTCATTGGCCAAATCTTGCTCTAAAATTTCTTTGACGCAGTCGCGAAGTTTTTCAAGCTGGTCTTTGATTTCTACGAAGGAGGCATTCGCAATGTCAAGCACGATTTTGTTGGTGATGTAGGGAACATGGGGTGATTTGATACGCATCGTAAGCCTTTATTTTTATCACAATCATAACGCATTTTGAGTAAAAACGCTAACGCACAATCATTAAAAATTCAAAGTGCGGCATAATTTAAATGTCTTAATGCTATAAAAAATTGTGAAGATTATAAAAATCAATTTTTAGCAAAATCAAAATTCAATCCATTTGGCTCCATTGTTGTCTCTATAAAATTTTATTGACCGACAAAATGGCATTAAAAATACAACTCCAATTTTGCAAGAGCTTTTCTGGCTTGTTTTAGCGGATTTTGATTTTTTTATTTTTTGAAAGTTTGAAAATTTTTGAAGGCTTTGCGGCGTGAAAATGCTCATCGATGACGATTCCGCCGCTTTTTAAGATGGCTTGCTTTGCCCATTTTTCATTAAAATTCTCCCCGTGTGAATTGGCAGAGCTTGAGTAAAGCCAGCCCTTTTGGGCTAAAAATTTAGCGTGTTTGCCCCATTTTACTACGCGGATGGCCTTAGCGTTAGGATAGATAAAGGTCGTTTTTTGAGCCCTTCTCACGTAGTTTTTAAATTTGCGTGGCACTCGTGCTAGGGTCAAAAGCTCACTCAAATAAGCCGTAGCGATGAGGCAGGGTGTGTTCTCGGGTCTATTTTTGAGGCGGTTGATGGCTTTAAAGTCCTTGCTTAAAAATCCCGCAGTGGTGTCTGTTTGTGCGAGGTAAATCATAAATCCTCCTTAAAATAAACTCATTTTACCCGGCGACTTCAAATCGCAAATTTTATTTTTGATTTTCTCCTGTTGGCAAGGCATGGCCACATCTGTGTCGGCGGGGCATTGTTGTGTAAGTGTTTTCGGTGTTTTGTTTGAAAAATGGTATTTTCAATACAAAAGAGGCAAAGCATGGAATTATGGGCATTAGCGGCTAAATAAGGGCGTTATTTGCGACAAGCTGACGGGCTTTTTGCCATTCAAATCAAAAAGCGGCCCCATCGATGCAGCGGGAGGATTTGGGTTTGCGCGCCGCGGCTAGCTCAAGCAAAGCGGGCGCTGAGAAGTGGAGCCCTTAAGGCCCGCTCGATGTTTTGCCGTGGAAACTTGAGGTTTTGGCTCACAGGTGTGGTCTCAACTTAGGATTTTCGTTTTTGAGGTGAGGGGGGCTCGGCCCCGCTTGTGTAAATTAGTTCATTTCTTGTTAAGGGGAAAAAATGGTAATTAAGCAAAATCTAGAAAAAGATTTTTTGATTGTCAGCAGGATTTTAATGCGCGATCGTGCGCTGAGTTACAAGGCCAAAGCCTTGGCAGCGTTTTTAAGCAGCCTGCCGACTGACTGGGTGATTTATACTAAATGGGTCTCCGTGGAGCTTGGCATGTGCATGAGGGAGGTGCAGCGGTGTTTAAAGGAGCTTTGCGATTTGGGTTATATCGAAAAATTTCAAGAAATTGACGAGAAAACTAAGAAATTCACAAAGGGCTGGTCAGTGATTTTTTTAGATAAAGAGGAGCCAAATGAGGGTGCGATCGTGCGCGCGGATGATGAGGTCTTTATTGAATTTAAAGAATATGAAAAAGAGCTATCAAAAGCCGAAAAAATGGAGACTTTGGAAATGGAAGAGGCTATTAGTGAGGATTTGAAGGCCTTAGATCAAATCCAAAGCCCAGAAAATCGTGCGTCAAATCAGACGACTAAATCACGCTTGACGGTTTTAAGTCGCACATATATAAGAAGAGATTTATTAGATAATAATAAATCATACCTATTGGCAAAAAAATCGAACAATCGATTTTTAATTTTTGAGAGGGCGAGGAATAAGCTTGCGGGCATTGACCTTGAGGGTAGAAATTTCAACAAGGAGGAGCGGGAGAAAATAAAAGAATGGCTAATTTACAAGGCACAAAAAGTCGGCAAACGACTGACGCAAAAAAGCAAAGAATACCAAATCAACAAAATGCAAAGGTTCAAAGAGGCTGGGGTGGATATTATATCCACGATTAATAAAAGCATCGAGGAGGGTTGGGCTGGATTGTTTCCGGTTAAAAAGCCGCTTCATGGTGAAAGACAACAGCAGCTATTGAAGTCCAAAGCAAACAAGAGCATTAAAGAGCGGGAACAGTTGCTCGCTTATTTTGACACTAAGAGCGGAAATGGGACTAAATTTTGGTAAGGCATAAAATGGCAAAAAACATGCACTACGAAACCAAAAAGGTTGCAAAGCAAAGAAGTACGACATTTTACCTTTCAAGGGAAATTTTAAGACTTTTAAGAGAGATAGCGGATTTTGAAAATACAAGCATAAGTATTATTGTGGAAAGGAGTTTAAAATATGCAAGGTGTGGAGATTTCAAAAAGGCCGGCCGGATTAAAAAAAAGACAGCGCTTCATGCTGACCGTAAGCGCAAATTTACAAATCAAAATAGAAAGCAAAAGGGAAAAAATTTCACAAAATCAATATTTGACGAATAGCATTGTGGAATTTTTAAGAGCCTACAGGGCTGAGAACATATTTTTTTACGAAATGAGGCCAAAATGAGACGGCGCAAGTTTTTGGAGTATGTTTTGGACTCGACAGGCTATCTTAAAGAAACGGAAAGGATGCTTATCGCTGATTTTATCAGCGAAATTAATGAGAGTTTTACCGACGAGCTTTTAAAAGAAATTTTAAAAGACGATGGGACTTTAAATTTAAAAAAGCTGGTCAAGCTTTACGAAAGGCTTTTAATCATCGAAAGTACAAGGCTAGCCCAAAAAACGACCCTGAAACTAAAGACCTCCGAGCGCTATGCTTACGATCACTTTGAGTTACTCAAGGCCTTTTATTTTATGAAGCTTAAAAGCGGCAAAATTCTCAAGGAGCCTACATGCAAAGCGTGATTATCCGATCCCTTTTGGAATTTCCAAATAGTATTGTTAATTTTGAGGAGGCTATGCCTTTAAAGTATTTCGACGTAGGCTACCGGAAACTTTTGGAAAAAATCAAAACGCTGGAGAAGATAAGCTATGCGGCCTTTCGCGCCGCCTTAAGCGATGTGGAATTAAAAAGCCAAGAGTTTGCCAAAATATCCAGCGCCATACCTGAAGCGGACTTTTTGGAATACGAAAGGCCTTTAAAAAAGGAGTTTGCCCTCAAGGAGCAGGAGCATGTGGCGCAATTACTTTTAAAAGCGGCCAAAGAAAAGAGGATTATCGACCTTGAGAATTTGGGCGACTTTGCGAGCGAAACTAGTGGTAGCAATTTCCTAAGCTTTGAGGACTGGGAGCGTCTTTATGATGAGCGCGGAGAGCCGGAAAAGATACCGACCGGCATTGACTTTTTAGATCAGGCCTTGGACGGGGGCTTTACCTTGGGCAGCCTTGTTTTAATGGGTGGTGATAGCGAAATGGGAAAAACCTCCCTCTGCCTTCAGTTTTTGGAGGGATTATCACAAAAAAGTAAGGTCGGATTTTTTTGCTTTGAATTTACCATTTGGGACTATGTGAAGCGAAAGAAGGACAGTGTGGCCTTGAATAAAAAGAACATGATCATCCTTAACGATGAATATGACATTAAGGACATCGAGCGCAACATTAAAATTTTAACCAAAAGAGGCGTCAAGGCCTTTTTAATCGACAGCCAAATGAGGGTCGGAAACTCAGGCAAAGGTGAAAACATGGAGGAGAAGCAGACTCAGAAATTTAGCACTTTGGCTAAGCTTTGTCATAGGCTTGACATAGTTATTCTGATGATTTACCAGACGAGCAAGGGCGATCGGGAGAGTCCCTTTGGCAGCAAAATAGCCAGCTATGAAGCCAGCGTCATTATGCGTCTTGAGAAGGTGGAAATTCAGCCGGATGATATCAAAAATAAAAACAAGCCCTTTCATCCAGAGCGGCGAATTTTTGTGATGCAGAAAAACAAAATCACAGGCCGGCATTTTAGCGAGGAGGTTGCGTTCAATCCAAAAACGCAGACTTTTAAAGGCCTTTATTTTGACACAAAAAAAGAGCTTGAGGTGGATATGGAGGAGGTGAGGGATACACTGAATATAAACGATGAGCCTTTTTAAATTCTTAGCATTAAACATACAAAAAAAAGGAAAGTAAAATGCTAGACATGGAGAGCATAAAAAGCCGCATTGATATTGTTCGGCTTGTGGAGCATTTTTTGCCTCTTAAAAAGGAGGGTGTTTTTTTTAAGGCTAATTGTCCCTTTCACAGCGAGCGCACTGCTTCTTTTGTTGTCAATCCAAATAAAGGCCTTTGGCATTGTTTTGGGTGCAACAAGGGCGGTGATGCGATTAAATTCGTACAAGCGTTTAAAAATCTAGGCTTTAAGGAAGCCCTCGAGGAGATCGGCCGGCTTGAGGGCATAGAGATCAACACGGGCAAGCCCTCTTCCAAAGCAGAATTTACATTTTTAAACGACCTGAACGAGTTTTTTAAAAGCAACATGCAAGAGAACATTCGTCAGTATTGTTACAGACGGGGGCTGGGGGATGATGATGTGTCTTATTTTGATGTGGGTTATACGGGTGATGTGGATAGACTGGTGCATTTTTTGAGGGCGAGAGGTTATTTGGACTTGGCGCGGCGCCTTGGCTACATCAAGGAAAAAGATGGAAAAATTTATTCCATCTTCGCACGCAGGCTTTCCTTTTGCATTAAGGATCATCTGGGAAGGCCGCGCGGATTTTCAGCCAGAGAGCTTATCAATGGAACCAAGCTTGGCAAATATGTTAATTCATTTAAGAGCGATTTTTTTGATAAATCAAGCCTGCTTTTTAACTTTGACAAGGCCAGAGAGTATGCGAGAATTCAAAAGCGACTTTTACTTTGTGAGGGCTTTTTTGATGCGATCGCTCTGCACAAAAGCGGCTTTAAAAACACGGCCGCCATTTGCGGAACAGCCTTTTCCATCCAGCATTTAAGCCTGATTCAAAGGCAAAACATCGAAGGCCTGAGGCTTGTTTTTGTCCCGGATAAAGATGCGGCGGGGCTTGACGGGGCAGCACGAGCCCTGCGACTTTGCTTTGAACAGGGTTTTTTTGACCTCGAGGTGGCCCTTTGTAAAAAGAAGGTAAAGGACGTTGGGGAATTTTTAAAGAAATTTCCCGGCGAAAGCCTTAAGGATCATTTGCATTATTATGACGGGCTTGAGTTTTATATTAAACAACGTATAAACGCGGCCGCGGATGCTAATGCTAAATTTAAAATTTTTAAAGAGCTTTCAAGCATATTCAATGGACTCGAGAATTTTTTTTTAAGGGACGAGCTTTTTAAAAAACTTTCGTTTTATTTGGACATTGACCCGGCGCAGGCTAAAAAAAACGAAAATTTTAACCCGCCCCGAAGAACCCCCTTAACCCCCCCTGCGGACAGGCTAGTCATGCAAATCATCCACGCCGCGTCAAATGATGATGAATACAGGGAGCGGGTTATGTTTTATGCGGGGGCTTATTTGGGAAAATTTAAAGCCATGCTCAGCGGCGATGGAAATTTAACGAGCCTTGAGTGTAACCCAAATTTTGAGCCCTTAGCCAAAGACAAGCAAAACGCGGCCTTAAGAGCCTTAGTCTTAAGAGGCCTTTACATGGACCTAAAAGCCGCGCAAAGCTGTGAGCAAAAAGTGGCCTTGAGCGCTAAAATTTACAAGCTAAGAAATGGAGAGTATTGATGGGATTATTATCCAGCTTAAAGAAACGCCGCCGCCGCTTTGAAACCCAGACCATGCAGCGTTTTGATGAAATCAGCCAAAAGTATGGGCTGAATTTAAACCCGGATGATTATCGTTACATCGCGCAGGCCTTGGCCAAAGCCAAAGTCAAGCGCCGCGGGCTCTTTGGGGGTTTTGGGATTTTGGACCTTGTTTTTTCGATAGCCAGCATTTTCACGGGCGGGGCCTTGGGCGCCGCGGCCTTCCTAGGAACCAACATGCTAACGAGTAAAAACGCCAAAAAAGCCCAAAATTTAGCTTACCAAACCCAGACCCTGCAGCGAAAAATAGCATGGCAAAAAGCCCTCAATGACAAGGCCGAGGAGGGTGAGGGGTTTTTTTTAAGGAATTTGCAGGCCTATCCGGCCTATGCAAATGGGGCCATTTTCAAGCGCGGCGCGGCGGGTAGTCAGAGCTTTGCACCCTCAAGCGCCTTTGATGTAACCAAGGGTCTAAGTGGCCAAATCAAAACCGAGTCAATCGATGAAATGCTAACCGGCAGGGGACACTTCACAGCGGCCGGAAATGCGGGCTATATGCAGGGGGTTGGGGAGGGCTACATCGATGCGGAAAGCGGCGGGCTTGATGCGGATGAGCTAAAAGAGAGCCTTTTTCATCAAGCCGCGCAGAAACATGAAAGAATTTTAAGAGGCTTTGTCGAGCTAGCCGCCGCGGGCTTTGATTTTTGCGGCACGGCTAATGAGCATTTTCAGAGGGTGGTCGAAGAAGTCGTTTGTCCATCTTTGCGACAAATTTGCACGCTTGATTTTTTAGAGAAAAACAAGAATTATAACAAGGCCTTGAGGCTTGAGATCCCGCTGCATTTAAGCGCGCTCACTCAAAGCAAAAAACTGGACAAAGCAGAGCGCGAGGGCTTGTTAAAATCCAGTGATAGATTTAAGGCGGCGATTGAGCGGGATTTGCAAAGCTTTAAGCGCCATCATGGCGAAATTTCCACAGCCCGGCTGGAGGTGCAGCGGGCTGAGTTTGAACGGGCGCTTTTGGAGGAAGAAAGAGGCCTTTATAATGATCGCTTTTACATCCAAAAAAGCCGGCTTTTTAGCCTTGAGGAGAAGCAGGAGAACTACAGGGAAATGGTGGAGACTAAGGTGTCGCTATTTTTACAAAAGGTTGGGCGAGTGTTTTATTATGAGGACGAGCGGGCGCTTAATAACGCGCAGCTTTTGGGCGATCAGTTTTTTTACACGACCGATCTTAAGTGGACGATAAAGCATTACAAGAGTATGGAGGAGGTTTTTGCGCAGCTTTATGGAGAGGGGGAGAATAGCATTGTGGAATTTTACGAGGATTATGTTTTAAAGAATTTTGCAGAGCTTGAGTTTTACAGCGGGGTTCGCAAAAAAGCTTTTTGGATTGAGCTGGATGGAAAACGCTGGATAAAAATCGTTAATGATGTGAGCGAAATTTTAGAGCCGCTTTATAGGGGGTTTTAATACTTGCTAAGCTTAAATTTTCGTCATTTAAAAACAAATACACAAAAAGATGGTGAAAACGAAGCAATAAGAAAGGGATTTTTCTAAATTTTTAAGCCTTTATTTTTAGGACAGGATATTTTAAAATTCTTTCACGCCTTAGGCAATTCTCCTTTTTGCATAGGGCGACTAATGGGCGATGTTGGGTTTTCTCCTTTTTCCTTTTATAAAATTTTGCGCCCATTACAATCCGCTTAGGAGGCCTTGTCTATGCTTTCCATCAACGAACTTAAAGAAATTTATTGCATAGACCTAAGAAAAGATGAAAAGAGCTTTTGGGAGTATAGGCAGGCCTTGCGTTATTATCACGGTGATCAAATCGACCCGGTAAATTTACGTACGATTTTAGAGCGCCGGCAAAGCCCCGTCATCGAAAACATTTTTAAACTTATCATTAATAAAATCGTAGGCTACAAGGCCCAAAGTATTGCCGAGATCAAAGTGAGCGGCCGTCAGCAGGAGGATGCAGCGACGGCTATGCTTATCAATGACATTTTAAAAGTGTTTAGCGAGGATGTTGGATACAACAAAGAGATCATTAAGCGAGACAAGAGCCTTATTTTTGGCATGGGGGTGTGTGAGCTTTGGATCGAGCAGGATGATGAGGGAGATTTTTTTCTAAGCCTTAAAAGCCTTGAGCCCACTAGCTTTTTAATCGATGCTTACAGCGAGGACTTAAATGCCCTAGACGCCCGCCGCTTCCACAAAAAAAGCAATGTTGATTTAGAACAAATCACGCAAAAATTTAAAACAGAGCCCTTTGTCAAGAGCGGCAGTAGTATCGACAAGCGCTGCATCTTGATCGAGAGCTGGATCAAGGAGGGGAACCATTATGCCCGCTATATTTGGCAGGATGAGGGTATTTTAAGCTATGAGCCAAAGCCCTTTAAAGATGGTTCACATCCCTTTATCGTTTCAAAATACAACATTGACGCAGAGGGGACTTGGTATGGACTTTTTAGGGACATCAAGCCCCTGCAGGATTACATCAATTATAGCGAGAATAAAATGATGAACATGATCGGCACGCTTAAGGCCTTTTTTGAGGAGGACGCTGTTTTGGAGACAGAGGAGTTTATCCATCAGGCTAGCCTTGATAATGCAGTGGTGAAGGTTAAAAGCGGCGCCCTGCGCGATAATAAATTAAAATTTGTCGAGCATCACAACGACATCGCTACCATTTCACGTAAGGCGAATGAAAAGCGGCAACTGGCCAAGCTTATCAGCGGGCTTAATGACGAGGCGCTGGGAATATCTAATGCTAGAATGAGTAACGAGGCGATCACGCAGCGCCGGGAGGCGGGCCTCATGGGGCTTCAAGAGTATTTGAACGCTTGTGATAGCATGGATAGGCTTATCTTTAAAAAGGCTATTGATTATATCAGCCTTTATTTTACGAAACAACAGGCCTTTAAAATCACAGACGCACGGGTGGGCGAGCGATATTTTAGCATCAATGAAAACGAGGATAATAGAATAAGGGTAGGGAAATTTGACCTTTCTTATAAGTCGCAGATTAAGATGCAAAGCAATGACGAAAAACTCGCCTCTTGGGCGGAGATTATTAAAAGCTTTTCACACGACCCAGCCTTGATGAGTGAAATGATGCTGCTCATGCTAAAAGACATGCAAAGCGCACAGGCAGCCGATCTGCTTGAGCTTATCGAGCGAAAGCGACAAGAAGTCGCGCAGCAGGGTGAGAGTGTGGAAATGCAAATTCATCAGGAGAATTTACGACTCGAGCTTGAAAAGAAAAAGGCCGAAATTTTAGAGCTTCAGGCTAAGACAAAAAAATACTCTTCGCAGGGAGATTTGGCACGGGGGGTGGCTATTAATCAAACAGTGCAAAACGAAGCCCTTTTAAACGGCGAGGATGTGAAGGGTGGGAACGACTCGATGCAAAAGGGTGGGATTGATTTGCGTTAAAAATAAGGATTAAAATGAATTTTTCTTTTGATTTTGAGGCTTACGAAAAAACTGGGCGGGATAAAAAAGCGGCCGTTGATTATCTTAGAGGCCTTAATTCTAGCGCGGATTTTGCAAAGCTAGAGCAAGAGTATGGTGGGGATGATGAGGCGATATTTGAAGTCTTGAAGGTGGCAAATTTTAGCTATTCAAAAGCC
>NZ_JAUMZG010000019.1:0-2868 GCF_030528245.1 Campylobacter sp. | reverse complement strand
GCTGCCCCCGCGCATGATACTGCCTCGGCAAAACCTCAAGCCGCGCAAAAGACTGAGTCGGCCAAATCAAACCCGCACAACCCACTTTCCTCCACAAGCATCTTTGACGATAAGGCTTTAAAGATGCAAAAAGCACAGTATTTAAAGGAGCAAGAATCTGGCCGTCTTTTGAAATCGAGCGCCGAGGATTTGCTAGAGAGCGTTTTGCCTTTTGGGCTGGATGATTTGGCAAAAAAGGGTGCGAATGCTTTTTTTGGCACGAGCCTTAAAATGAGTGATGAAAGGGATAGGCTGCACAAGGCTTTTTTACAGGATGCCAAGGACAAGATCGCGCGTGGCCTTGAGGATCAGCTCAATCTTGCAGAGCGAGAGGCCCTGTATAAGCGGCACGGTAAGGGCCTGAAGCAAAACATCGAGCGGGAGCGTAAGATGCTTGAGATTGAGAAAAAACAAGAGCGCTTGAGTAAGGAGGAGCGGGATTTAATCGAGGATGATTTAGGTTTTTTCAACACGCTTTTTAATGATGATAAGGACACAATAAGAGAATTTAAAGATGCGTATAAAAGTGAGGGCATTATCAGTGCTGATGTGCAAAAAGCGATCAATGTGCTAGAGCAATTTGAAGAAAGTGGGCTTTTAAGGCACATTTTTAGTGATAAGGAAAAAAAGCAAGAATTACAACAAGAATACCTAAAAAATGCCCTAATTATAGCAGAATTAAACGGCTTTGATGATGTGGGATTAAGTAAGGAAAATGAGCTTTATTTCATCAAAAACGAAAATGGCAAAGAGCAGAAATATCTCGTCAATACGGGCTTTTTTGATAATTTTTGGGATTTTATAGAAAATGCTAAATTTGAAATCGCTGGAGCTTTTGCAGGGGGTGTAAAGGGCTTTAATAGTGGTAAAAGTGCGAAAGGTAAGGTCGTAAAGAGCGTTTTAGGAGCGGCGGCTGGAAGCTTTGGTGGGGGATTAATGGACGCAAAAATTGCGGATATGTATCTAAATAGAGAGAGTAATTATAGGAGGAATTTAGAATACGCCCTTCAAGCAGGATTACTAAGCATAGCAGGGGACGGGGTGTTCTTAGCGGCGAAACCTATAGCAAAAGGCGCCGTAAAGGGCGTAAAAAATGCTTATGCTTATGCAAAAGAGCGCACGCCTTTAGGGTTTTTTAGCACTATTCTTAGCCAAAATATAAGCGCGGCAAATAAAATCATCGATGAAGTTTTTAGCCCTGAAATGAAAGAGGAGCTAAAAGCCGCACAGAAGGAATTCGGTGGAAGCGTTAGGGGGGAGGACTTAGCAAGTCCTGTCTTTGAAAAATTAAAAGAAAGCTTTGCTAAAAAATATGGCAAAGAGGATGCTAAAACGCAAAAAATCGCAAAACTAGCTGAAATTTTTAATGTGAATAGCCTTAAAACTAAACAACAAGAAATGCTGGATTTAATAAGAAGCGATAAGGACGGCTCTACTTTAGCCTATTTGTTAGAAGTGGCAAAAGATGATGTAAAAATCCAAAATAATCTTAAAAATATGCTAAATTTTGCAAGTGCAAATGTAGAAAAAAATCTTAAAAATCTTAACATCGATGCGCGCGAGATTAAGCAAATTTTAGACGAATTTGAGGCTGGAAACAAGGCTGCTTTTAAAGAAGTCGAAAATCAAATTTCAAAGCTTTATAATGAGGACATAAGGGTCGTTTTAGATAGAACGCATTATGAAAATATCAAAAAGGACTTTTTAGAAAATGGGGTCAATTTAGACGAAATGACGCCTTTTTTGAGGGATTTAGAAAATAATGTCTTTGCTAAAGAGGGCGTAACATTTGCAAAACTGAATAATTTTAGGAAAAATCTTAATTTTTACATTTTTAACAAAGATAAAACGCCTAATTTCATTAACACGCTTAAAAAAATAACTGAGACTTCTTTAAAAGCGGAGATTGATAGGGGGATAGATAATATCTTTAAAGAGCTGCCAAAGGCTTATGAGAGCATTAAAGAGCTTTATAGCACAAGCCTTAAAGATTATGCCGCAATGAAAGAGTTAAATGAGAGCATTAAAAATCTAAAACTCCAAGATAGTGCTAAAAGTGCTGATGAAGTGGTGAAAACCCTAATCAAATACGCAAAAGGGCAAGGCGAAAATGGTGTAAATAACTTGCAAAAAATTAAGGATTATTTGGGTGAGGAAAATAACGCCTTTTTAGAAATGCAAATCCTAAACCGCCTTTTTAAAGAAAGCGTAATCGAAAATGACAGAGCCAAAGTGCGCGTTTTTGATAGTGAGGACTTTTTGAATAAAGTGAAAAGCTTGGTGGGGGATACACAAGTTTTTAAAAGCGAGGAGGCTAGGGAGTTTTTAGAGCTAGTGGATGGCTTTCATAAGCTTTACAAAAACGATGCGTTGATTGCCAAGAATTTCGCGCACGCAACAAGCGAAAGGCTAGGCACAAGCATAGCCACAACAGCAGAGGGAGCGATAAAACAAAAGTTGGTAAAGGGAGCGTTTGATCCTATCTTCAGGCTTTTGCCGGATGGGATTTTATTTGGGATTTTTTCAAAGCAAATCCAAGGAGGGGCATTAAGGTATCATCTTAGAAAGGCACTTTCACGCTCTTTAAATTATGATGATTTTAAAATCAAGCTTGAAGGGGAATTAAAACGCACGAATTTTAACTCAAGCACAAGCCGATTAATTGAAAAATTTATGGATAATTTAGAGGCTTTTAATGCCGAAAAGGAAGCAAAAATCGCAAAAATGAGAGAGGAGGAAAGCGGCTTTAAAAACATAAGCTTTAAAGATAAAAAGGGTAAAAAACAGATTCAAATAATCTACAAAAAACTATAAATATATATTAATTAT
>NZ_JAUMZG010000018.1 GCF_030528245.1 Campylobacter sp. | reverse complement strand
CCATAACGGCTATTTTGATACCAATTTTAGCCGCATCCACGGGACTGATGGGGGTGATGATTTTATATGAGAGCATCCATGATAATTTTGTAGCAAAATATAAAATTAAAGTTTAAGCGATAGCCATACAAAATGATACCAATGTAGAAAAATATTTTTTGTTTAAATTTAGTTATGGCCTGATGTAAAAATATCAAGCAGTTTGCTTGTGATTTTACGCTATTTGCAACCCCAATAATCCAAGCAATAAACTTGAAATCAATCGGCCCCCTGCAAGGCGTGTTTCAAATAGTTCTACAAAGAAAGATATTCGGACTTAGTTTTATGCTGAAACAAAATGAAATATTAGGAAAAATTTATGCTGCTTTATAAGTGTCGTTCACGTCTAATTTTCATTCTCACAACAAAAATCTAAAATTTTTAAATCTCTCATCTTTTTTCAAAATTCAAAAGGTAAAAAATCGAGCATCTTTTTCACGCAATCCATAGAGGTGCATTTGTCGTTAGAATTGACAAAGTGATCCCTCATCGTTTAAGTCGCCAAATATTTTTAACGACTCAAAATCTTTAAACATTAATCTCAGCCTCTTCTCGGCATCACGAGCATATTGACATAACGCCCCTCAAAAAGTGGCTCTTTATCGCGAGTTGCTTTATTTTCAATGCTTTGCCAAATTTTTTCAAGCAAAGCCACGCCCACTTCAGGGTTTGACATTTCACGCCCTTTTAAAAAAACGCGAAATTTCACATGTTTGCCCTGCTCTAAAAATTCCAAAGCGTGCTTGACCTTGTAGTTAATGTCATTTTGTGCGATTTTCACAGAAAGCTTGATTTCTTTCACATCGATGACTTTTTGCTTTTTTTTCGCCTCTTTTTGCTTTTTTTCTTGCTGGTAGCGGAATTTCCCATAATCCATAATTTTTGCCACAGGTGGCTTGGCATCAGGAGCGATCAAAACCAAGTCAAGCCCCAAGCGATTCGCTATCTCTAAAGCCTCGTCCGCACCGATAATCCCATAAACTTTACCATCATCACCCACGCAGCGAAGCTCATCCGCCCTAATCTCATCATTGAGTAAAACATCTTTTTCCCTACTCAAAACGCAACCTCATTCATTTTCTCCTTCACCAAAGTCATAAATTCCTCAAGGCTAAGACTTTTTTGCTCCTTAGCCCGCCTATCCCTCAAAGCCACAGCCCTATTTGACAGCTCCTCATCGCCCAAAACTAAAATCATCGGTAATTTTTGCTTTTCAGCGTTGCGAATTTTCTTACTCAAGCTTTCGTTTTTATCATAAATTTCACTATCCACACCAAGTTCCAAAAGCGTTTTTTGTATGCCCTTAGCGTAAGCTAAATGCACCTCACTAATTGGCACTAAGCCCACTTGCACAGGAGCGATGAAAAAAGGAAATTCTCCCGCACAATGCTCAGTTAAAATTCCTATAAACCTCTCAAAAGAGCCTAAAATAGCACGGTGGAGCATCACGGGGCGTTCTTTAGAATTTTTGCTTGAGGTATATTCTAACTCAAAGCGTTCTGGCAAATTAAAATCCACCTGTATCGTCCCGCACTGCCATTTACGCTTTAGCGCGTCTGTGATTTTAATGTCTATCTTAGGACCATAAAAAGCCCCGCCACCCTCATCTATGCCATATTTTAAGCCCTGCTCGTCCAAAGCCTCTTTTAAAGCCCTTGTTGCCACCTCCCAAATCGTATCATCGCCTATAGCTTTTTCAGGCTTAGTTGAAATTTCCATTTCATAACTAAAATCAAAAAGCTTCATTAAATGCTCTACAAAGGCTAGAATTTCAAGCACTTGTTCTTTAATCTGGCTTGGCATACAAAAAATATGCGCATCATCTTGGGTAAATTCTCTCACTCTAAAAAGCCCGTGTAAAACCCCGCTTTTTTCGTGTCTATGCACCACCCCATACTCAAAAAATTTCAAAGGCAAATCGCGGTAGCTCCTCACCTCGCTTTGATAAATTTTAATATGCCCCACGCAATTCATCGGCTTAATGCCGTATTCTTGCTCGTCAATGTGCGTAAAATACATATTTTCTTTATAGTTTGCATAATGCCCGCTAATCTTCCACGCCTCCGCCTTCAAAAGCTCAGGTCCTCTTACAGGCTCATAGCCACGCAAACGATGAATTTTATAAAGCAAATGCTCCAGTTTTGAGCGAAGCCTAGCCCCATTACTTAGCCACAAAGGCAAACCGCCTCCAATTTGCTCATCAAAGCTAAAAAGCTTAAGCTCCGCCCCTAGCTTTCTATGGTCTCTTTTTTTGGCCTCTTCGATGATGTGCAAATGCTCTTTCAAGCTCTCTTTATCCGCAAAAGCTGTGCCGTAAATTCTGGTGAGCATTTCTCTTTTTTCATCGCCTCCAAGGTAAGCCCCCGCCACGCGCGTGAGTTTAAAAAAACGCAAAAATTTCGTATTGGGAGCGTGCGGACCACGACACAGGTCCTCAAATTCCCCCTGCTTATAAATGCTGACCTCATCGCTTGGGATTTTTGCCAAAACCTCTTGTTTCAAGTCATCATCTTTAAATTTTTCTAAGGCTTCTTTTTTGCCAAGGCTGTATTTTTGAATTTCAAGTTTTGCCTCAGCAAATTCTTTCATCTTTTTTTCTATTCTTACTAAATCTTCTTCGCCAAGCTTTGAGCTCACACGAAAATCATAATAAAAGCCATCTTCTATCACAGGACCTACAAAAAATTTCGCCTCAGGATAAAGGGCCTTAATCGCCTGCGCCATTAAATGCGCACAGGAGTGCCTGATCACCTCTAAGCTTTCTTTGGAGTTGTCAAAATAAATGGGAGTTGAATCATCGGTTTGGATTGTGCTTTGAGTGTCTGTAATGAGGTCTTTTGTTTTGTAAGCGATACATTCTCTATCCATTTAGCTCCTTGTGAAAAAATGGGCTGATTTTAGTTTTTTAAACTTAATTTAAACTAAAAGCGACAGGATGCGTTTTTGCTTGGCTATGTTGGCTTGGTAAAGCATGGCGGTGGAGGCTTGCACCATTATTTGGGACCTGGAAAAATTCGCACTCTCAGCGGCAAAATCAGCATCCTTAAGCAAAGAATTGGCCGATCGCAGCGCAAGCTCTGTCGCGACGATGTTATTGATGGTGGCATCAAGCTGTTGCTGCACGCTACCCAAGTCCGCCCTAAGGGTGCTCAAATTCGTCAAAGAATTTTCACTCACATCCATCAGCGCCATGGCCTTTTTGAGGCTCAAACTCTCCCGCCCATCAATGTCCCTATCAAAAATAGACGCAAAAAAGCCCAGCGCCTCCTCCTGCTCCAAGCTCATAGGCCCCATCATCTCACGCAAGGACACATTCTCCTGAGCAAAGCCCGCCATGGTGGTATCCATCCCCAGGAGCGCATTCATATCCATACCTTTATAATCCACTCCCACGCGAATATCATTAGCCCCAGAGCCACGAAACTGGAGCCTTCCAAAATTTTCATTGAAAGAAGTAAGCTTCGCCCCATCGGCCCTTCTTGCCGTGCTACCGCCAAAACCAAAGTCTGTTGCCCCTCCGGGTGGCCCTCCCATGCCAGCGGGATAATTGTGCGTACTCATGCCTGTAATCATCTCCACATCATCTGGCATGGTGAAGCAAATTCTTTGCTGGGTGGGATCATCTGGCCTATCCTCGACGAAGGCCGTGATGCCCGTTTTCCAGCTATCTTTGTTGAAGCAATCGACAATGTCTTGCAAAAAATATTTCCCATCCGCCTTCCCCTCCAAAATGGTCCTTTCGGTGTAAATTTTATTGGTACTGCCGACCTTTTGCACCTGTATGGCTATGCCGTTGTATTCTGGATGTCCGGGTATGGCTGGGCGCGTGATAAAATTTGTCTTAGGCACCCAGTCGCCTCGCACCGTCGTCAGGGGGATGTCAAGATTGGGCTTGACCTGATTCCCACTCATATCAAGCCTTTTAGTGGGATCCAGACTCATAAAAATGATCAAACCATTTTCTATCTTTGCTGCGACCCCAGTTTTATCAGTGAGGGCATTGACATTGGATACAAGCGCCTCGGGGGTAGCGGAGGCGGGGATGTTTTCGCCATTGATGCTCACGCCCGCAGCCGTGATGGGCCTAAAGGCCTCCAGTTTTGCCTGGATGCTCTGCCCGCTTCTCAAATGAGCCAGACCAAAAAAACCATTGCTGCTATCCTTTAGGACTATCCCCCTGCCATCCGTTGAACGCAGTTCTAAATTCCCAAAAGCATTGATAGCCGCCTCCACACCTGTGGTAGTTTTAACAGCATTAATAGCTTGCACGAGAGCGCCGTTGCGGTCATTATTTTCAACGGCAATCTCACCGATGAGGCATCCATTGATGCTAAAGTCCGCCCCCGTCTTACCCGCCGTGATGCTCGCCGTGCCTATGGTGCGCACATCATAGCTCGCTCGAATCCCCGTTTTATTGTAGGCGTTGTTGATACGCGTTACCAAATCGCCCAAGCCAGAATTCAACTCCGTGCCGATTTGAACCCCAGCGAAGGTATAAATTTTGTTGTTGAAAATGGAATGCAGTGAGACATCAATAGTGCCGTAATTGCCCGCCACGATATTCGCCCCCGTTTCAAAGCGCGTATTGCCGACCTTGGAGGACTGGGTTGAGCCGATGGAGGCTTGGACGACTTGGTTGGATTGGGAGCCGATTTGGAATTTTTTATTCACAAAGCCCCCGCTTAAAAGCTGCATGCCGTTGTAGGAGGTCGTATTGGCGATATTATCATACGCGCCAATGAGGCGGTTGATGTCCGCTTGTATCATCTTTCTCGTCTTCGCGCTCTGCCCGTCTTGGGCTGCTTGAGTGGCTTTGACTTTGATGCGCTCTATGATTTTTATCTGCTCATCCATGGCCTTATCGGCGATTTGAAACATGGCCTTTGCATCGCTGGCATTATCCTTAGCCTGACTGAGTGCGTTGGCAGAGGAGCGTAGCTGTGAGCTGATGGCGCTCGATGAGGCGTCGTCCTTGGCGGAGTTGATGCGATAGCCAGAAGATAGGCGCTGCAAGGACTCCCGCAAAGAACTGGAATTTTGCCGGACTCTGGTGTGGGCATTGAGTGCCGCGATATTTGTAACCCTCATAGCTATAAAGCTTTATCCTTAAGAAATTTCTTATGCGGGTCTATATCGTTTTTTTTTTTTTTTTGTTTTTTAGTTTTTTGAGGAAATTTTTGAAAAATTTAAAAATTCTCGCCCGGGTTTAAGATTTCAAAATAATAAAGATAGAAAAACACCAAGCCTAAGAAAATGCGGTAAATCCCAAAGGGGATGAAGTCAAATCTCGCTATGAATTTGAGGAAAAATTTAATCACAAAAACGGCCACCACAAAAGCCGTCCCAAAACCCACAAGCAGCGGCACAAAAGAGGACGCGTGGGAAAAAATACTGGGCTCTTTATAGACGCTATACGCCGTGGCGATGAGCATCGTAGGCACGGCGAGCAAAAAGCTAAATTCGGTCGCTACCTTGCGACTGAGCCCCAAAACAAGCCCCCCTATGATACTCGCTCCGCTTCTTGAAGTGCCCGGAATCATAGCCAAGGACTGAAAAAGCCCTATGCAAAAAGCCTGCTTGAAACTCAGCTCGTCCAAAGAATTCACCGCATACGCCCTGCTCCGATGCGAAAGCTCAATGACGATAAAAACCACCCCCCCCAGCACCAGCATGAAGACGACAACATAGCCATTAAACAAAAGCTCCAAATGCTTGGCCACAAAAAGTCCTATGAGGCCTGTGGGGAAAAAACCCACAGCGAGCTTAAGCCAAAGCTCAAAGCCCTGCAAAAGCCGCCGCCAAAAGACAAAAAGCACAGCTAAAATCGAGCCCAGCTGGATGATGATGATGAAGCTTTTCCAAAATTCATCAATCCTAACGCCCAAAATCCCCGCACCCAAAATCATATGCCCTGTGGAGGAGACGGGCAAAAATTCCGTCAGCCCCTCAATGATACCAAGCACCAAGGCATTAAAAATTTCCACTACTGGCAGCCCTCGCACTCCACGCTTCTATCGGCGACATTGACCCTTTCGCTATCGGGGCTTTCGCTCCTTAGATAATAGGTCGACTTCACCCCGAGCTCGTGGGCGAGGCAGTAAATTTCATTGAGATAGCCCCCGCTTGCCTTATCGAGCGATAAGAAGATATTGAGACTTTGACCCTGATCTATCCACTTGGCACGCACGGCGGCGGCCTTGATGAGAATTTTTTGATCAAGCTCGTAGGCAGGGGTGTAATACTGAAAATTTTCAAGATTTAAATTGGGCACAACGACGGGTATCATCCCGCTCAAATTCTGCTCAAACCACTTGCGTTTATACACAGGCTCGATCGTTTGGGTCGTGCCCACAAGTATGGAGATGCTCGAGGTGGGCGCTATCGCCATCAAATAGCCATTGCGCATCCCATCTTTTTTGACCTTTTCTCTAAGTCTGTCCCAATCGCACTCGCTTTGATTAAAAAGTCCATCGCGTAGCGTCAAGGCCTTGGCCCCTTCACTCGCCACATCGATGGGAAAAATTCCCTCGCTCCATTTGGAGCCCTCAAAATCCGGATAGGCCCCCTTCTCCAAAGCCAAATTTGAACTCGCCCTGATCGCTTCAAAGCTAATAAATTCCATAATCTCATCGATCTTTTGCAAGTGCGCATCACTGCCCCAGAAAATCTTAGCCTCAGCAAGCATCTGAGCCTCACCCATCACGCCAAGCCCTATGGAGCGGGATTTGAGATTGGTATCCTTGACCTTTTTGTGGGGGTAAAAATTCAAATCGATTACATTATCAAGCATCCTAATAGCCACAGGAACGACCCTAGCAATGTCCTCTTTGGTATGCACCTTGCTAAGATTGATGCTAGCGAGGTTGCAAACGGCGGTTTTGCCGTCTTTTTTAGATTTTTCCACAATATAGACCTTCTTGCCCTCGATGCTATCTAAAGTGGAAATTTTTTTCGCTGCCTTTTCATGACCCCCATCGACAACAACCCTCTCCTCCTCGTCAAAGTAAAGCTCCTCGCCATTTTCAAAAAGGACCTTGATTTGATAATAATTAGGCTCTGTGTTTTGAAAAATTTCCGTGCATAAATTTGAGCTCCTAATGATGCCCGTGTGGGAATTTGGATTAGCTCTGTTTGCCGTATCTTTGAAGCATAAAAAAGGCAGTCCCGTTTCAAAATAATTCAAAAGTATTTTTTTCCACAATTCTTTAGCATCAATGATTTCTTTAATCACGCTCTCATCTTTTTCATACTCCTCATAACGCTTTTCAAAAGCTTCGCCGTATAAATCGCACAAATCAGGCGTATCAGCCGGGTCAAAAAGGGTCCATCTGTCATTCGCTTTCACTCTTTTCATAAAAATATCATTGACCCACAAGGCAGGAAAAAGCTCATGCGCCCGGCGCCTCTCCTCGCCAGAATTCTTACGCAAATCGATAAAATCATTAATATCCATATGCCAAGGCTCAATATAAACCGCAATCGCGCCCTTTCTTGTGCCAAGCTGATCCACCGCCACGGCGATGTCGTTGGTGATTTTAAGAAAGGGGATAATGCCTCCCGCAGCATTTTTATGCCCATCAATGCTTCCTCCCATAGCACGCACCTTGGACCAATCCCAGCCTATGCCGCCGCCAAATTTAGAAAGCAAGGCCATTTCTTTGTAGCTGTCAAAAATTCCCTCGATATTGTCCGCGGTGCTACCAATGTAGCAAGAACTTAACTGATGCCTTGTGGTGCGGGCATTGGAAAGGGTCGGCGTGGCTGGCATCACCTCAAACTTAGAAATCAAATCGTAAAATTTTTTTGCCCACTCTGTGGAATTGAATTCATTTTGCGCCAAAAACATCGCAATCGCCATAAACATTTGCTGGGGTAGCTCTATGGGCCTTGCCTTGCTATCCTTGATGAGGTATCTGTCGTAAAGAGTTTTGATGCCAAGATAGGTGAATTGCATATCGCGCTCGGGCCTGATGTAGGCATCAAGCTCGTCAAGGTCGTATTTTTCTTTTAAGCCTAGTAAAATTCTTCCCTCTTTTTCACCTCTTTCAAAATACTCGCGCAGATGGTTGTAGCGATTCATGCCGTTGACTTTTTTATAAAGATCAAACAAAAAAAGTCGCGCCGCCACAAAGGTCCAGTTTGGACAATCTATATCGATCTTATCCACAGCGGTCTTGATCAAAGTCTGCTGAATTTCCTCCGTGCTAATGCCATCTCGAAACTGTATCTTTGCATCAAGCTCCAACTCGCTCAAATTCACGCCCTCCAAATTCCTCACCGCATCGGAGGTGCATTTTTTGATTTTAGAAATATCGAGCTCTTCGGTGCGTCCGTTTCTTTTGATCACTTTCATAAAAATTTACCTTTCAAAAATTATACAAATACCCTTGCAAAAATTGCATCGACATTCTTCGTGTAATAACCATAATCAAAGCATTTGCGAATGTCCTCCTCGCTCAGGCCCTGCCTCAAATCCCCATCATCAAGCAGGGCTAGCAAAAACAAGCTCTCGCCCCTTTCATTGAGCGCGGCCTTGCCCGCTTGTAAGTCTTGCCAAACCTTCATCGCATTTCTTTGAACGATTTTGTAAGCATTCTCGCGGCTAATCCCCCTAAAAGGAAGCTCCAAAAGCACCCTCCCCGAAAAGACGAGTCCGCCAGTTGCGTTTAAATTTTTCATCATATTTTTGGGATAAACGAGCAAATTTTCTATCAGACCAGTCAGTCTAGCAAGCATAAAATCGCTCGTGATGAAAGCATCGGGCAAAATGAAACGCTCCACACTGGAATGGCTGATGTCCCTTTCGTGCCATAGGGCTACATTTTCAAGCGCTGGAGTAACGAAAGAGCGCAGCACCCTGCAAAGCCCGGTGATGTTTTCGCTCAAGATGGGATTGCGCTTGTGGGGCATGGCTGAACTCCCCTTTTGTCCCTCGCTAAAATACTCCTCGGCCTCATACACTTCGGTGCGTTGCAAATGCCTTATTGCTACGGCGATTTGCTCGCAGCTTGCCGCCAAAACAGCAAGAGCTGAAATCACCTGCGCATAGCGATCCCTTTGGATGATTTGATTGGACACGGGGGCGGGTTTTAGTCCCAAATCTTTACAAATTTCCTCTTCAAATTCCAACGGAGCATGAGCAAAATTTCCCATAGCTCCACTGATTTTGCCGTAGCTAATGACTTCCTTGGCTTGGCCTAAAAGCTTTTTGGCATTTTTAATGGCATCAAACCAAACGGCCATCACCAAGCCAAAAGTTATGGGTTCGCCATGAATCCCATGACTTCTACCGACCATGAGGGTATTTTTATGCTCTTTGGCTCTTTTTTCAATCGCCCTCAAAAGCCCATCCACATCATCTAAAATCAATTCCAAGCTCTCCTTTATCTGCAAGGCCATAGCCGTGTCGATGCAATCAGAACTCGTCATCGCATAATGCACAAAGCGACTCTCCTCACCCAAGCTCTCGCTAACACTTGTCAAAAAGGCTATCACATCGTGCTTTGTTTCTTTCTCTATCGCGTCGATTCTTGCGATATCAAATTGGGCGTTTTTTTGAATTTTTTCACAATCATCATCACCAATGAGTCCCAACTTATTCCAAGCCCTAACCGCAGCCAACTCAACCCTAAGCCAGGCATTATACTTGGCCTCTAAATTCCATTTTTCAGACATGGGTTCACGACTGTATCTTTGAACCATACTTCAAAACCTCAATTTGCTATAATTTTCAAAAATTAAAAGGGCAGAATGATAGTCAAAAAAGTATTAAAAAAGAGTAAAAATGTCTTATGAAAAACTTAAACTAGAATTTTTAGCAAATGCCGAAAAAAAGGCTTTTGTCGTGTTAATGCAAAACTTAAAAATTTCCATGAGTGAGGCACAAAAACTCATTGATAAAAAAAGACTTTTTTGTGAAGGAAAATTGGTAGAAAAAAAGAATGAAAATTTAAAAGGACTGGTGGAACTTGTCATTTATAAAAATAATCCTAGAGGCGTTGAAATTGTCTTTGAGAATGAAGATTTTGCCGTGCTTGAAAAACCAAGCGGGGTGCTAAGCCATCCTAATGGGAGACATTGTGAGTATAGTTTGTGTGATGAAATTTGGCACTTGTGGGGTGAAAAAGCTTGCGTAGTCCATCGCTTGGATAAAGAAACGAGCGGGCTTATACTTGTAGCGAAAAATAAAAATTCTCAAACAGAATTGAAAAAAATGTTTGAAAAAAGACGGGTTCAAAAGGAGTATTTGGCGATGATTGAGGGTTGTTGTGCTGAAGAATTTCAAGTTGATTTGGCTACTAGTTTGACAAAAAATTATGATGATGTAAAAACAAGAATGCAAATTTGTGTCGATGGTAAAAGAACGGTGAGTGAATTTAAGAGGTTGAAATTTTATCCAAAACTTGATGCAAGTTTGGTGCTTTGTAAGCCTCTAACCGGCAGACAGCACCAATTGCGTTTGCACTTGTTTCATATGAAACATAAAATTTTGGGAGAGCCCTTATATGGCTTAAAAAAAACTCAAATCGAGCAAATTTTAGATAAAAAAATCAGTGAAAGGGCAAGAATAGAACTTACAGGAGCCAAAAGACTAATGTTGCATTCTTATCGCTTAAATTTTACCTACAAAAAAAGTCATTTTGATATATTTTCTAGGTTTAAATTTGAAAATGTATGATCGACAAAATGTTTAATATTTTTCTAAGCTTTAAAATCTTATTCATTGTTCCAAAATATCCTGATGATATAAGATGATATGGATAAAAACTACAAATTTATTTTTGAGATTCTCCAAAATCATCAAAACATACACAAATGTTTAACATTTAAAATAGTTTCGCTCTATAATTTCCCCCACTTACTATTATGTTCATAAATTTTTTCGCATGATACTAACGATCCATATTATTTAAAAAGTAATTTTATTCTTTGAGTAAAAATTTTTAATTCGATATTGTTCGAAACAAACCTTAAAAAATATCTTGTCTACCATATAAATACAAAAAACATTTTTAAAAATTCTATGCCCTCTTTTTTCAAAAATGAAAAACATCGCGAAATATTTGACTATATTTTTGAAATAAATCATTTTTATTCGTCATTTTCCTTTTTTAAAATACGAATTATGCTAAAAATCCCCACTCCAACCACAATAAAAATAAAAACAATTTCCCCTATATCCAAAACACTCATAAACTCTTACTTCTCTTTAAGCTGTCCGCAAGCTGCCGAAATATCAAGCCCTCTACTCTCTCTTATAGTGCAAATTACGCCCTTGTTACTGAGCAAATCTTGAAATTTTAAAGCATTTTCGAAACTAGGTCGCCTATAGAGACTATCTTGATGAGGATTGAATAAAATCAAATTCACCTTAGCATTAATACCATTAAGCAATTTCACAAGCTCTTTTGCATGTTCAATTTTATCGTTTATCCCATCAATTAAAAGGTATTCAAACATCACTCTTTTGCGCGTATCAATAGGAAATTCTCGCACCGCCTGCATGATAGAAGCGATATTATAAGCTTTATTAATGGGCATTAGCTCACTTCTCAGCGCATCATTGACCGCATGCAAAGAAATAGCAAGCAAAACGCCCAAATTCATTTCACCGAGCTCCTTTATCTGCTTTGCAAGTCCGCTAGTGCTGATAGTTTGCCTGCGAGGACTGATGGCAAGACCTTCATTTTGAGAGAGAATTTTCACAGCCTTAGCAACATTTTTGAGATTGTCCAAAGGTTCTCCCATACCCATATATACGATATTTACACGGCGTTCATAAGGAATTTGATGATGTTTTTTTATCCACAAAATCTGCCCCACAATCTCTCCCGCACTTAAATCACGCTTCAAGCCGCCCTTAGCCGTGAGACAAAAGCTACACCCACTTTTGCAGCCCACCTGAGAGGAAACACAAATAGTATATTTAGCGTATGAAATCCGCTTACCCCGAGCATCAAATTTTTCTTCTTTCATCGGTAAAAGCACAGATTCTATTTTTAAGCCATCCTCAAGCTCAAAGAGGTATTTCACACTTTTGTCTTTGCTTTGCTCAAATTTTATGCATTTTAGCGGGGAAAAATGATAGGTTTTAGCCAAATTTTTTCGCAAAGATTTGGGCAAACTTGACATTTGAAAAAAATCATCAACATATTTTTGATAAATCCATTGATAAATTTGTTTCACACGAAACATAGGCTTAATTTTTTCTTCAAGCTCTTCAGGTAACAAATCTAAAATATCAACAAGTTTTTTCACATAAATCCCTAAATATAGCAATTATTTTTCAAATAACAAACTAATTTTTCTTTAGCTTTTTGATGGTTTTTAGTAAAATTTTCGTGAGCATTTTCATCACAAAAATTGGTCGCACAAAGTAAACATTTAGCAGAAATGCCAAATTTTTTCGCCACACTCAAGACCGCAAAAGCTTCCATATTTTCAAAATGAAGTCCTAAATTTGCGAACTTTTTTGCAGCTTTTGAATCATTGCAAATATAATTTGACGAATTCACCCTATAGCCTTGAGACGAGATAAAAATTTCACTTTTTGCTGGAGTATAAAAATTATGACTGAGTTTTGCAAATTCCACATTAAAAGCGTGAAAGCTTTCATAAAGCTCCAAAATTTCGCCCTTGTCATAAATTCCGCAAGTGCCGATAAACAAAATATCTTTTGGTCTATACATCAAACAAAATTGCGTCAAATTAATCGCACTTTCTACAAGTCCCACACCTATGGCTTTGGCAAAATCAAAATTTTCATTTCCACCCGCACAAACTATCATAATCTTCTCAAAAAATTTAATAAAAATCGGCAATCATAACTAAAAAATACTTAAAATTAAGAATTTTCAGCTAGAGTAAGCATTTTATGATTAAGGCAAAAAAACAATATGGGCAAAATTTTTTAATCGATAAGGAAGTTTTGCAAAAAATCATCCAAGCCATGCCCAAAAATATAAATAATATCGTTGAAATTGGGCCTGGCTTAGGTGATTTAACGCAGGATCTTTTGAAAATTTCTAGGGTTAAGGCTTATGAAATTGATGATGAGCTGGTATCCTTTTTACAAAAAAAATTTCAAAACGAGCTTGAAAGTGGAAGATTAAATTTGATCCATCAAGATGCTAGTGAAGTTCTAAGCCTTGATAACAAAAAGTATTTTTTGGTTGCAAATTTGCCTTATTACATCGCAAGCCACCTCATTTTAAGGGCACTAGAGGATGAAAATTGCTCGGGTCTTATTGTGATGGTGCAAAAAGAAGTGGCGTTAAAATTCTGCGCCAATGCCGGAAATAGCGAATTTTCAGCCCTGAGTGCTTTGAGCGCTATGATTTGCAAAAGAAAATTGCTTTTTGATGTCAGTCCCTTGTGTTTTAATCCCCAACCAAAAGTTGTCTCATCGGTAATGAGCCTGATTAAAAAAGCAGAATTTAAGGATTTTTGCGAACCAAACGCTTTCAAAAATTTTCTCAAAATTTGCTTTCAGGCTCCAAGAAAACAACTCGTGAGCAATTTAAAGGCACACAAGGCTGAGGTTTTGGAATTTTTAAGAGCCTTAGGATTAAAAGAAAATGCTAGACCGCACGAGCTTTGCGTTAGCTCATACCTTAAAATTTATGAAAAATTAAAGGATAAATTATGAACGAAAAAATAGAGCAAAATGGTGAAAATCCCAATTCAAATTCCAAAAACAACAAGCGCTACAAATACAAAAACCGCCGAAAAAAGCTCGCCGACTCCCTAGACGCTCACAGCGCACAAGATAGCGAAAATCCCCAGCAAACAGGATCTGGCGAAGTGAAGAAAAAAAGGAGAAATCGCAACCTCCCCTCCAAGCTCGTGGGCAACGAAGACTGGCAAATCGCCCTTGCAGAGTGCATTGAAGCCAATCGCCTTTCGCACGAAATGAGGCTCCACCCTCTCAAATTCAACAACTCAAGCGAGCACAAAATTCTCATCACCCCCCTCGGCGGACTGGGTGAGATCGGCGGCAATATCAGCGTTTTTGAAACCAACAACGACGCGATTATCGTGGATTTAGGCATGAGCTTTCCCGACGGGACCATGCACGGGGTGGACATCATCATCCCCGATTTTGACTATGTGCGTAAGATTAAGGACAAAATTCGCGCCATCATCATCACACACGCTCACGAGGATCATATCGGTGCGGTGCCGTATTTTTTCAAGGAATTTCAGTTTCCTATTTACGCCACGCCTCTAGCGCTGGGGATGATTTCAAATAAATTTGAAGAGCATGGCTTAAAAGCTGAGCGCAAATGGTTCCGCCCCGTAGAAAAACGCAAGGTCTATGAAATCGGCGAATTTGACATAGAATGGATCCACATCACGCACTCCATCATCGACGCCTCCGCCCTCGCCATCAAAACAAGGGCCGGCACCCTCATACACACAGGCGATTTTAAAATCGATCAAACACCCATTGACGGCTACCCCACCGACCTAAGCCGCCTTGCACACTACGGTGAGGAGGGCGTTTTGTGCCTCTTAAGCGACAGCACCAACTCCTACAAAGAGGGCTACACCAAAAGCGAAAGCTCCGTGGGTCCTACTTTTGATCAAATTTTTGCCAGAACAAAAGGCAGGGTAATTATGAGTACCTTTAGCTCCAACATCCACCGCGTTTATCAGGCCATCACTTACGGGCTAAAATACGGCAGAAAGGTCTGCGTCATCGGGCGTAGCATGGAGCGCAATCTCTACACCACCATGGAGCTGGGCTACATCAAGCTGGATAGGAAAATTTTCATCGATGCCGATGAGGTTAGCAAGTATAAGGACAATGAGGTCCTCATCGTTACCACAGGCTCTCAGGGCGAAACGATGAGCGCACTTTACAGGATGGCAACCGATGAGCATAAATTCATCAAAATCAAGCTCACGGATCAGATCATCATCTCCGCCAAGGCCATCCCCGGCAATGAGGCTAGCGTCTCAGCCGTGCTCGACTACCTTCTCAAGGCAGGCGCTAGGGTCGCCTACCAAGAATTTAGCGAAATTCATGTGAGTGGGCACGCGAGTATGGAGGAGCAAAAACTCATGCTAGCCCTTGTGAAGCCTAAATTTTTCCTGCCCGTGCATGGTGAGTATAATCACATCACCAAGCATAAAGAAACAGCAATGCAGTGCGGCATCCCTGAGAGAAATATCTACCTCATGAGCGATGGCGATCAGGTGGAAATTTGCCAAAAATACATCAAGCGCATCAAAACCGTCAAAACGGGCAAGGTCTTCGTGGATAATCAAATCAACAAGCAAATCGCCGATGATGTCGTCATCGATCGCCAAAGGCTAGCCGATAGCGGCATAGTCGTCATCATCGCGCAGCTTGACAAGGCAAGCAAAACCCTCATCAACAAGCCAAGAGTCTTCAGCTACGGGCTTGTCGCCGACAAGCACGACCACGCCTTCAGCAAAGAAATGGCCGATGTTTTGAGCGTATTTTTCACGAGCGCCAAGGATGAGTGGTTCAACGACACTAGATTTTTGGAAAATCAAATCCGCACCGTGCTCAGAAAGCACATTTTTAGAAAAATCAAAAAATACCCGACCATAGTGCCAACCATTTTTGTGATGTAGAATTTGAGTTTTGAATTTCTAAGGAAGTTGATGAGAATCAATCAATTCATATCCCACAACGGCCCCCACTCCCGCCGCCAAGCCGATACGCTCATCAAGCAAGGCTTGGTTAAAATCAACCATAAAATCGCCCAGCCGGGCGACATCGTCAAAAGGGGGGATAAAATTTTCATCCAAAACAAGCCTCTTCACAAAAAAACGCAATTTAGCGTCATCATCTACCACAAGCAAAAAGGCGAAATCGTAAGCCGCAAGGACGACAGGGGCAGGCGGACCATCTACCACAGTCTGCCTAAGGAATTTAGCACTTGGCCAAGCGTGGGACGGCTCGACTTTGCCAGCAAGGGGCTGCTACTTCTCACCGATGCGCCTGCCATAGCCCATGCCTTGATGCATAGCGATCTGGAGCGAGAGTATTACCTCAAAGTGCGCGGCAGCATCGACAAAAAAGTCATTGAAGCTATGCAAAAGGGGCTTGAAATTTCTGACTCCAAAAAGGGCGCTCACGCGAAAAGCAAGATCAGCACAATGTGCTTTGCTCCCTTTTTGGACTTTGAAATTTTCGGCTCAAGTGGGGGTTACACGAAGCTAAGGGTCGTGATAAACGAGGGCAAAAACAGAGAGCTCAGGCGCTTTTTTGGGCATTTTGATTTGGAGGTGGTGGGATTGAAGCGGGTCGCCTTTGGAATTTTAGAACTGGGCCTGCTCAAAGCAGGAAAACACCGCTTTTTAAAACGCAGCGAGTATGAAAAACTACACGACTTTTTGAAGACAAATGGAGTGCGTTGTTGAAATTTCAAACAAGACAGCAGATTACGCGGACGGTGCATCTCTTGCTTGCGGGACGGGGGCTTTAGAATTTTGGTTCTTTTAGGATAAATTTACTCCGTCCGCTAAAAAGAACATTAAGAAAAGGAGACAAAAAATGAAAATCTATGCCACCAATGCAGAAGTGAGTGATAATCAAGGCTCCAATGCAGAAATTTGGGAAAAAATTTACGCGAGTAAGGAGTGGGGGAAATACCCTAGCGAAGCGGTGATTCGCTTCATCGCGCGCAATTTTTACAACGCGCCCGATAGGTCAAAAGTGCGTATTTTAGAGCTTGGGCTTGGCACGGGGGCGAACCTTTGGTTTTGCGCACGCGAGGGCCTTGGCGTGAGTGGCGTGGAGTGGAGCAGGACGGGCGTGGAGCGCTTTAAAAAGCGGCTTGAGGCGGAGGGTTTGGCTGGGAAAATTTGCCAGCTTGAAGTGGGGGATTATTTAGAAAAACTTGATGAGTTTAAGGACGAAGGCTTTGATGCGTGGCTTGATAGCTATTCTCTAGCCTATAATGACTTTGAAAAAAGCAAAAAGATC
This sequence comes from Campylobacter sp., assembly GCF_030528245.1. GTDB lineage: Bacteria > Campylobacterota > Campylobacteria > Campylobacterales > Campylobacteraceae > Campylobacter_D. The sequence goes on along the minus strand of NZ_JAUMZG010000018.1, from coordinate 13,575 downwards.
ATCAAAAAGGCTATGGCCAAACTAAGGCCCGGCGGGAAATTTCTCTCCATCACGCCCAGCTTTTATAATGAGGGCTTTGTGAAAGATGAAAATTTGGGACACCACTGCACTAAGCCCACACAAGGGAGCGATGCTTTCACGGGTGTGATCCGTTATTGCGATGAGGCGGATTTGCGAGAGCTTTATGAGGGGGAGGGCTTTGGGATTAGCGATATAAAAATTCACATCAATAAAAGCCTAGAAAAGCAACTTAATGAGCTTTATATCGTCGAGGGGGTGAAATTATGATGGAGTTGTGGGAGGGGATTTTTGCAAGTAGAGAGTGGGGGAAGTATCCGCCCGAGTGCCTCATCCGCTTCATCGCGCGTCATTTTTACAACGCGCCCGATAGGTCAAAGGTGCGCATTTTAGAGCTTGGGCTTGGCACGGGGGCTAACCTTTGGTTTTGCGCACGCGAGGGCCTTGGCGTGAGTGGCGTGGAGTGGAGCAGGACGGGCGTGGAGCGCTTTAAAAGGCGGCTTGAGGCGGAGGGTTTGGCCGGGCAAATCGGGCAGCTTGAGGTGGGGGATTATTTAGAAAAGCTAGATTGTTTTGAGGATGGGGGCTTTGATGCTGTGCTGGATGTCGCCTCGCTTTGTTGTAATGAATATAAAAAAACGCAAAAAATTTTTCAAAAAGCCTTCAAAAAACTCAAAATCGGGGGGAAATTTTTCTCCACGGCTCTTGGCTTGGGGAGTCTTGGCTCTGGTGAGGGATTTTTCGAGCCTAAGGAGGGCATTTATACGGGCGTGGGGAAACTGCGCTTTGATGATGAGGCGAGTTTAAAGCAGCTTTATGCGGCGCAGGGCTTTGAGGTGCGAAATTTCAGCACGCAAATTTTAGAAAGCGGGGGGCAAATCATCGATAAAATTCACATTTTTGAGGGGCAAAGATATGCTTAGCTTCACACGGGGGGGGGGGGGGTAACCCTCTCAAAAATAAGGGCGTGGAAAATGAGTAAGACAAGCCTTGATCATTTTTTAGAGCGGGAGAATTTGGCGCCGCGGGATTTTAGCGGGGATGTGTATTTTAAGCCTGATTATGCCGCACTTTATGGTGAGGCTTTTGAATTTAGCTTTCGCGAGGGGGGTAGGGTTTTTCACACCCTAGCGGTGAAAACATCGGTCGCAAACACGCCCTTTTTTGACTTGCAAACGCCCTATGGCTACGGAGGATTTAGCACAAATTCAAACGATGAGGGCTTTTTGCAAAGGGCCCTAAACGCCCTAAAATCAAAAGCTATAGAGCAAAAAATAATCGCCTTTTTCATCCGCTTTCATCCCTTTGATGAAAATTTAAACCTCTATCAAAAGCATTTAAATTTTTTCAAAAAAGAGCGTCAAATCGTCATCGTCCCCACCGCAAGGCCCCTCGCGCACATAAGGAGGGACTACAACCCCCGCATCAAAAGCTATGTGCGAAAGGCTAGGGTCGAGCTTGAGCTTGACATTGTGGAGCAGGGCCAAGCGTGGGATGAGCTTGAGCGCTTTCACGCCCTTTACACGCAGACGATGCGGCGCACAGGAGCGGGGGAATTTTATTTTTTTGATCGGGTTTATTTTGAAAGGCTTTTAAAGCTGGAGCAAAATTTACTTTTAAAAGCCTCTTTTAAGGGCGAAATTCTAGCCTATGCGAGTTTTTTTATGGGGAGGAACTTTGCTTACTATCATTTAAGCGCTAATTCGCATCAAAAAAACGCCAATGCTGCCCTGCTTGATTATTTCTTTGAGCTTTGCCATCAAAGGGGCATAGCCTTTGCCCTGCTGGGTGGGGGCGTGAGCGATGGGGATGATTTGTTTTATTTCAAGCAGAGATTTTCGACACTTTTTGGGCATTTTCACATTGGGGGTTTGGTGTGCGATGAGGAGGCTTACCGCGCACTTTCACAAGGATTTGACAATAACTTTTTTCTAAAATACCGCCATCAAAATGGGGGGGGGGGGGGTAGAATTCGTGCCTTTTTCTAGAGAAAAAGCCGCCTGAGAATGCCAAACGATGAAAGGTTTTGATGAGTATTTTTGAAAAAAATTTAGCCGCCTTGAATGATGATGGCCTAAAAGCCGCCCTTTGGAGCATAAAATTTTCACGCTTTCGCATCCTGCAAGGCGCGCACGCCCTTGATGTCAATGTGCTTGACACGGGGGGGGGGGGGGAACTCTACGCCCATCCCAAAGAGGAGCTAGAAGCGATGCTTGAGCGCTACCGCACAAAATACACCCTCTATCCTGTGCTTTATTTTTACGGCTTTGGCAACGGGCTGCTTTTTTCCGCCCTGCTGGAAAACCCCAAGCTCAAATTCATCGTGGTTTTTGAGCGTGATTTGGAGTTGCTTCATACCCTCTTTCATCATTTTGATTTTTCACTCTGGCTGGGAAAGGTTTTGTTTTTCAACCCCTGCGGGCTTAAGGACGGCACCCTTGAAAATCTAGCCTCAGACTTTTTAATCTACGCGCGGCTTTATTTTTTAGAGCTTATGAGCGATTATTACGCGCAGTTTGAGCAAGAAATTTTAAGGATCAATTCCGCGCTGGCGGCCGCCTTTAAAAACGCAATCTTACTGCGAGGAAATATGCCCCTTGATGTTTTGGAGGGTGTGCGCAATTTCACCCTCAACCTCCCCCAGATGATAGCGCGCCCTACCTTCAAGGAGCTCCTAGCCAAGAGAAAGGGGCTTTGTGAAAGTGCCATCATCGTCTCCACAGGCCCAAGCCTAACCAAGCAACTGCCGCTTTTGAAAGAGGTGCAGGAGAGGGCGCTCATTTTTGCCGCGGACAGTGCCTATAAAATTTTGTATGAAAACGCCATCAAGCCAGACTTCGTCTTCATGCTAGAGCGCACACATTTCACGGCAGAATTTTTCAACAACGACTTTGGAGATTTTGACAAAGACATCCTTTTCATCGTCAAAAGCCTAGCCCACCCCAGCGCGGTGGAGTATTTGGAGCGTAATGGGCGCAACTACCTTCTACTTTGCGCGCAGGATAATCACTTCATCCTCTACACTGCTCTAAGGGCCTTTGGCTACCTTTTTATGGGGCCTAGCGTGAGTAATGCTAATTACAACCTAGCCCTCGAGCTTGGCATCAAAAACATCATCCTCATCGGGCAAGACCTAGCCTATGCTGAGGATCTCACCAGCCATCCCGAGGGCTATCTCTACGGCGTCGATGATATGGATGAGGCGCAAGAGCACAAGGAAAATGTCCCCCTCGAGGCCTACGGTGGCAGGGGCGTGGTGCGTTCTAGTTGGTATTGGCGCCTTTTTAAGGAATTTTTGGAGCAGAGCATCGCTAATGCGAAGGGAATCAAGACCATCAACGCCACCCAGGGCGGCGTGCGCATCGCAGGCAGCATAGAAATGCCCTTTAAAAAGGCTTGCAAGCGCTATTTTTCCAAGCCTTTTTCTAAGAATTTCGCCCCCCTTGAAGGACCCAGCGAGGCAAAGCAAAAGGAATTCCTCCTTCGCGCCTGCTTTAAGATGCTGATAAGCCTGAGGACTACGAGAAAATTTAAGGCCCAAAGCCTTGATTTTCATCAAGAGCTTTTTGATGCGCATTTAAAATGCGAAAATTTAGAGCTTGGGTCGGCCTTGAGGCTTTTGGAAAATTTGCTTGAGCGCTGTGAGGCGTGGATGGAGGGCTTCAGGGACGCACCGCATAAAAACGCCTTTTTCTCGCCGCTTGATCCGCTTTTTTTGCAGTTTGAAATCAACATCCAAAAACTACGCGTCCTCATCCCCCTCACCCCAGAAGATCGCTTCAACAAAAGCCTCAAAATCGTCCAGGAGTACTTGGAGCTAGCCCAGCTTGCTTGCAAAATTTTGGGCGAGCAGGAGCAAATTGTAAATCAAGCTTTGTTACAATTGGAAAAAGAAATTTCAAAGAAAAATTTAAGCAAAGCCTACAAAAGACTTAAAGAAAGATGCGAGGATGCCTGAAAAAATTCTCATCACCGGCGCCAATGGCTTCATCGGCTCTCATCTGTGCGAGCTTTTGCACGAAAAGGGCCTTCAAATCCGCGCCCTGAATGAATACAACTCCTTCAATTTCTGGGGACATTTGGAAAAAATCCCCTGCCAAGATGCCCTTGAAATCATCAGTGGCGACCTGCGCGATCCCTTTTTTTGCCAAAGGCTCTGCGAGGGCGTTGGGGCCATCTTTCACCTAGGCGCCCTCATCGCCATCCCCCACTCCTACCTCGCGCCCAAAAGCTACGCCGATACCAACATCCTAGGCACCCTCAACCTCCTCGAGGCCGCCAAAACTCAAGGCGTGAAAAAATTCATCCACACCTCCACCAGCGAGGTTTACGGCTCTGCGCTTTATACGCCCATCGATGAAAAGCATCCCCTGCAGCCGCAAAGCCCCTATTCTGCTAGCAAAATCGCCGCAGACATGATGGCGCTCAGTTATTTTCACAGCTTCGATTTGCCCGTTTGCATCGCCCGCCCTTTCAATGCCTACGGACCCCGCCAAAGCGCGAGGGCCTTCATCCCCAGCATCATCAGTCAAATTTTAAGCGGGGCCAAAGAGCTTAAGGTGGGCAGCCTCAGTCCCAAGCGGGACTTGAATTTCGTCCGCGATACTTGCTGGGGCTTTTGGGCGATTTTTCAAAGCGGCAAGAACGGCGAGGTTTATAACATTGGCAGCGGCGCAGAATACAGCATGCGTGAGGTTTTAGAGCGGGTGTGTGAAATTTTAAAATGCGAGGTCAAAATCACAGAGGATGCCGCGCGCATCCGCCCCGAAAAAAGCGAGGTGCAAAGACTGCTTTGCGATAGCTCCAAGCTCAAAGCCATCAGCGCGTGGGAGAGTAGGGTTAGCCTTGAGGAGGGTTTGGATGAGACCATCGCCTACATCAGAGCGAATTTAGATAGCTATAAAAGTGGAATTTATAATGTTTGAAAAAGAAATCGCCTTCATCAAAAGCCTCTACCCCAAGCGCGAGAAAATCCCCCTCCACGAGCCTTTTTTTGACGCGCGTGAGGAGGAGCTTGTGAGCGCGTGTCTTAGAAGCGGCTTTGTTTCTAGCGCGGGGGAATTTGTAGAGCGACTTGAGGAGGAGCTAGCGCGCTTTACGGGCGCAAGATACGCCGTGGCTACGAGCAGCGGCACGGCAGCCCTTCACACCGCACTGCTAGCCTGCGGTGTGGGTGCGCAAGATGCAGTCATCACGCAAGCTTTGAGCTTCGTGGCGACGGCTAATGCCATTGCTTATACGGGCGCCGAGCCGATTTTTTTGGACTCTAGTCTTGAAAATTTGAGCCTTAGCGCGGCGGCGGTTGGGGAATTTTTAGAAAAACACAGCTTTTTGAAAGAGGGTAAAAGCTTTGAAAAAGCGGGAGGTAGGCGCATCAAGGCCTTGATCGTGATGCATACCTTTGGTCTTGCTGGGGAGGTGAGGGCGCTTAAAAAACTCTGCAAAAAGCATGGCATCATACTCATAGAAGATGCTGCCCAGGCCTTGGGAAGCCTGTTTAAAAATAAAAATTTAGGCACCTTTGGCAAAGTAGGAATTCTAAGCTTCAATGGCAATAAAATCATCACCGCAGGCCTTGGCGGCGCCCTGCTTACCAACGACAAATCCATCGCCGCAAAGGCACGCCACCTAAGCACCACGGCTAAAATTCCCCACCCTTACCGCTTCAGCCATGACCGCGTGGGCTATAACTATCGCCTTGCAAACCTCAACGCCGCCCTGCTTTTGGCCCAGCTTGAAAAAATGCCGCGCCTTTTGGAGGATAAAAGGGCGACCGCGCGGCTTTATGAGAGCTTTTTTGAGGGGGGGGAGTGTTGTGAATTTGTGCGAGAAAAAGCGGAGGAGCGGAGTAATTTTTGGCTTTGTGCCTTGAAATTTAAAAGAGCAAAATGGCGGGAGCGTTTCATTGAGGAGTGCTGGAGTGAGGGCATTTTGGTGCGTCCTATTTACAAAAGCCTAGCCACGCTTAGGCCCTATAGGCATTGTCAAAAGGACGCCCTTAAAAATACGAAAATTTTAGAAAAAAGCTTGGTGAATTTACCCAGCTCCCCAAGGCTAGCCCGGTGAAAGAAAAGCTCATCATCATAGGCTCTGGCGGACATGCACTTTCCTGCGTGGATGTGATAGGGCTTGAGGGGAAATTTGAAATCGCGGGCGTGGTTTTGGAAAATACTAACGCATGCAATGAGCTGAATTTGCCCATTTTAGGCACGGATGAGGATTTGAGGAGTCTTTTTGTGAGCTACAAATTCGCCTTTTTGGCCTTGGGGCAGATCAAAAGCGCGCAGCGTAGGATGGAGCTTTTTTGGCGACTTAAAACTCTGGGCTTTGCCCTGCCCACCATCATCTCCCCCCTAGCCCATGTATCCGCAAATGCCTCTGTGGGCGAGGGCAGCATCGTGATGCACCACGCTCTTGTCAATGCGGGCGCAAAAGTGGGCGCGGCCTGCATCCTCAATTCCAAAGCCCTCATCGAGCACGGCGCACGCGTGGGGGACTTTTGCCACATCTCCACAGCGGCGGTGGTGAATGGTGATTGCATCGTGGAGCGGGGGAGCTTTGTGGGCTCCAACACCCACCTAAGGCATCAGCAAATTTTAGGGGAAGGGTCCATTTACTACCACAAACTAGGCTCTGAGGCCTCACATGGGGGGGGGGGGGGGGGTAGACCTCCCGCCAAGGTGGCAGCGTGAGTGGCCTAAGGATAGGCTACTTTGCCGATGGGAAATGGGCCAGGTGGGCGCTTTTGAAATTTCAAAATGATGAAAATTTGAAAGTCGTCTTTGTCGTTTTGAGAGTGAAAAAGGACGAGAAATTGCAAAAACTCGCGCAAAAATTTGCCATCCCTTGCTTTGTGCTTGAGGATATTAACGCCCCGCAGAGTTTGAAATGTATCGCGGATTTTAAGCCCGATTTGCTCGTTTCTATGAGTTTTGACCAAATTTTTAAAGCCTCACTTTTAAAGGCTTATGCGAAGCGCATTATTAACTGCCACGCAGGGAAACTGCCCTTTTACAGGGGGCGTAATATCCTAAACTGGGCACTCATCAATGATGAAAAAGAATTTGGCATCACCGTGCATTTTATCGACAGCGGCGTGGATACGGGCGACATCATCTTGCAAAAATGCTTTCCCATCAGCGATGCGGACGATTATACCAGCCTTTTAAAACGCGCTTTTAAAGAATGCGCCCTCCTGCTTTATGAGGCGGTGCTTTTGTTTTTAAACCCGCCCGTGAAAGCCACCGCGCAGAGCGGCTTTACCTGCCCACGCCGTAAAGAGGGCGATGAGAGGATTGACTGGGGTAAATCCACGCGCGAAATTTTTAACTTCATCCGCGCGCTAAACGCTCCAGACCTTGGCGCTTCGGCTTTTATCGAGGGATCTTTGGTTAAAATTTATCAAAGTGAAATTTTAAGCCAGAATTTTAAGGGCAAGGCGGGGGAGATTGTGAAAGTGGATGCGGATGGCTTTGTCGTTTGCACGAAGGATGGGGCTTTGAGGGTTAGAAAATTTAAGGGCGTGGTATTTTTAGGCGCTCGTTTTGAGGGGGAGTGAAGTGGCCTGGGCGTTTGCTGTGGGGTGAAATTTAAGAGTGAGTTTAAACCGCTAACTCAAGCGCTTTGAGGCACTTTTGAAGCCAAACGCTGGGCGTTTCTTTTCAAAAAGCTTAAAACCTTTCGTTAGGTTGGCTTTGGGTTTCTTAGAATATAGCGTTAGTCTTTACGATTGAAGGTTGGTAGACGGTGGAAACCTGAAAATTTGAGTAGACTGGATTGAACTTATCCTTAAACCCTCACGCGTAGGTAAGCCGCGTGGGCTAGGGCTACAGCGATGGCGTCCGTGATGTCTAGAGGCCTGATGTCCTTTGAAATTCCAAGCAATCTTTTCACCATAAAGGCTACCTGCTCCTTGTCGGCCTTCGCTTTGCCCGTGATGGCTTTTTTAACCTGCAAGGGGGTGTACTCGGCGAAATTGCCGTGAATTTGGAGGATTTTAAGGCTAAGCGCGCCGCGGAATTGGGCGAGCTTGAGGACGGACTGGGGATTGTGAGCGAAAAAGATGTCCTCGACCGCCACCTCATCAAAACGATGCGCCTTGAAAATCAAATCAAGCCCCTCGCAAAGCTCGGCGATTTGATACTGCAGGATGCTGGGTTTGATTTTAATAAGCCCAGCTTCGATGAGCTGGGTTTTATTTTTATCCGCCTCGATGATGGCATAACCACAAAATCGGCTGCCTGGGTCGATCCCTAAAATTTTCATATTAAGCCTTTTAAAGAATTTCACAGTGTGAAAAAGTGTGAATTTTAACTTTTTTTATGGAATTTAAAGATAAAATCCCCGCTTAAAATTTTCAAAAGTAGGGCGAATGGACGCGGGTGAAATACTGAAGTACTTTCAAAAAAAACTTTCTATAAACGAGTATGAAAATTACATCTCTTGCTTGAAATTTAACGAAAAGCAGAGCAGGGCAGATTTTTTGATCTTCAACGCGCCGAATGAATTTTTGGCCAAATTCATCCAAACCAAATACGCGGAAAAAATTGGTTATTTTTACGAAGCCCAAAGCGGCAATAAGGCCACAATACTCATCCAAGGCTCAGCACAAAAGGGCTCGGGTAAAAATCACAAAATCGACATCGCAAACATCAAAATGCAAAGCACGATTTTGAACCCATCTTTTACCTTTGAAAGCTTTGTGGTGGGCGACTCCAATCAATACGCGTATGCCACTTGCAAGGCTGCTAGCTCTAAGGACAAGCTGGGAAAACTTTACAATCCTATCTTCATTTACGGGCCTACAGGACTGGGGAAAACGCATCTGCTCCAAGCTGTGGGGAATGTCTGCCTTGAGATGGGAAAAAGGGTCATTTACGCCACGAGTGAGAATTTTATCAATGATTTTAACGCACACATCCTCAACAAAACCATGAGTAAATTTCAAGAAAAATATAGAAGCTGCGATGTTTTGCTCATAGATGATGTGCAATTTTTGGGGCGCACGGATAAGATTCAGGAGCAGTTTTTTTTCATTTTCAACGAAATCCGCGACAAATCGGGGCAAATTATCATGACCTCTGATAATCCACCCAATATGCTAAAGGGCATCACAGAGCGGCTAAAATCACGCTTTGCTAACGGCATCATCGCGGACATCACCCCGCCGCAGCTTGAAACAAAGATCGCCATCATCCGCAAAAAATGCGAATTCAACGAAGTCTATCTTAACAATGAAATCATCACCTACATCGCTACTTCAATGGGAGATAATATCCGTGAAATCGAGGGCATGATCACCAACCTCAACGCTTACTCAAGGCTCATCAATCAAGAAATAAGTCTTGAAGTTGCCAAGGAAATGATGAAGGATCACATTAAAGAAAAAAAGGAAAACATTACTATTGAGGAGATTTTAAATCACATCAGCAAAGAATTTAACATCAAAACAAGCGACATCAAGTCCAACAAAAAAACGCAAAATATCGTGACCGCTAGGCGCATCGTTATCTTTTTAGCCAGAGAGCTTACAACCCTCACCATGCCGCAGCTTGCGATGTTTTTTGAAATGAAAGATCACACCGCCATCTCACACAATATCAAAAAAATCAACGAATTGATTTTAGAAAAAGCGGAATTGAAGAGTAAAATTGAAGAGTTGAAAAACAAAATTTTGACCAAAAATCAAAGCTAAAATGTGAAAAATTGTGAAGAAAAAATGAAAATTATAGAAACTAAAACTATGATAGAATAAATTTTTGAAGCGATTTTTCACATTTTCAATGGGCTTATTATTATGATGAAATAAAAATTTAATCCACGAAAGGAAAATTTCATGAAGTTAAATATCAACAAAAACACTCTAGAATCCGCTATATTTCTATGCAGTGCCTACACAGAAAAAAAGGACTCAAGCGCCATCACTTCCCACTTGCTCTTTCAGGCTGAAGAAGATAGGCTCATCATAAGGGCTAGCGATTATGAAATAGGGATCAATTATAAAATAAAAAAAATTCGCGTGGATGATCCCGGCTTTGCCACCGTCAATGCAAAAAGCATCGCCGATACGATCAAAAATTTAAACAATGAAGAAGTAACCCTTGAGACCATCGATAATTCCCTCTTTATCAGACAAAAAAGCACAAAATACAAGCTTCCTATGTTTAACTATGAAGATTTTCCAGCCTTTCCAAGCGTGGAAAATAAAGATAAATTTGACATTGATTCTAGTGATTTGAGCAGGTCCTTAAAGAAAATTCTCCCAAGTATTGATTCCAATAATCCAAAATACGCTCTTCACGGAGCCCTTTTGGACATAAAAGAAAACAAAATCAACTTCATCGGCACAGATACGAGGCGCCTTGCCATCTACACCCTAGAAAAAGCCAGTCCCGATGCGTTTAGAATCAACATCCCCAAAAAAGCCATCATGGAAATGCAAAAGCTTTTTTATGAAAAGATTGAAATTTTTTACGATGAAAATATGCTCATCGCAAAGAACGAGAATTTTGAATTTTTCACAAAGCTCATCAACGACAGCTATCCTAACTACGAAACGGCTATCCCAAGCCAGTCCAAGCAAAAGCTTGTTTTCCAAACCGAAGATTTCACCGACTCCTTGAAAAAAATCAGCGTCATCGCAGAAAAAATGAAACTCCACTTTCTTAAAGACAAGATTATTTTTGAGGGCATCAGCCTTGATAATATGGAAGCCAAAACAGAACTTGAGTGCCAAACCAACCTCAGCGAGGAATTCACCCTCACCACATCCATCAAGCATTGGCTTGACTTTTTATCATCCATCGAAGAGGAAAATTTTACCCTCGATGTCAATGAATCCAATTTGCCCTTCACGCTAAATTCCGGCGGACTGCAAATGATCATCATGCCCGTCATCATCTAAGGAAAATCATGCAAAAAAATTACAGCGAAGGTAATATCAAGGTCCTAAAGGGTCTAGAGGCGGTCAGGAAGCGCCCTGGGATGTATATCGGCGATACCAACATCGGCGGGCTCCACCACATGATTTACGAGGTCATAGACAACTCCATCGATGAGGCTATGGCGGGGTATTGTGATCATATTGAAGTGGAGCTTACCACTGAGGGCAGCTGCATCGTAAGCGATAATGGCCGCGGCATCCCTGTAGGCATGCACCCAACGGAAAACATCCCCACCCTCACCGTCGTCCTCACCGTGCTTCATGCGGGGGGTAAATTTGACCAAGACACCTACAAGGTCTCAGGCGGCCTCCACGGCGTGGGGGTTTCAGTCGTCAATGCCCTTTCTAAAAAGCTCGTCGCCACCGTGCAAAGGGAAGGAGAAATTTACCGTCAGGAATTTGCAAGGGGACAAATTGCCAGCGAATTTGGCAGTATAGGCAAGAGTGAAAAAACAGGCACAAGCATAGAATTTTGGCCCGATGAAAGTATTTTTGAGGTTACGGAATTTGATTATGAAATTCTAGCCAAACGTTTCAGGGAATTGGCCTATCTCAATCCCAAAATCACCATAAATTTCAAAGACAACCGCACGGGCAAAAACGAGAGCTTTCATTTTGACGGCGGGATTTCGCAGTTTGTTAGTGATTTGAACAAAAAACAAGCCCTCACCAAGCCCATCTTTTTTAGCACCGATGAGGATAATGTCAATGTCGAAGTCGCTCTCCTTTACAACGACAGCTATAATGAAAATTTGCTTTCTTTTGTGAATAACATCAAAACCCCCGATGGCGGCACTCACGAAACAGGCTTTAGAATGGGACTCACGCGCGTCATCACCAACTATGTCGAGGCCAACGCCAGCGCAAGGGAAAAGGACAACAAAATCACCGGCGAGGATGTGCGTGAGGGGCTCATCGCCATCGTCAGCGTGAAGGTGCCAGAGCCACAGTTTGAAGGACAGACCAAAGGCAAGCTCGGCTCCTCCTATGTGCGCCCCATCGTGAATAAGGCCACTTTTGACTATCTTACGAAGTATTTTGAGGAAAATCCCACCCATGCTAAAGCCATCATGAATAAGGCCCTAATGGCAGCCAGAGGCAGGGAGGCAGCGAAAAAGGCGCGAGAGCTCACACGCAAAAAAGAAAGCCTAAGCGTGGGCACTTTGCCGGGCAAACTCGCCGACTGCCAAAGCAAGGATCCGAGCGAGAGTGAAATTTACTTGGTCGAGGGTGATAGTGCGGGAGGCTCGGCCAAACAGGGGCGTGAGAGGACCTTTCAGGCCATCCTACCCCTGCGCGGTAAAATTCTCAATGTCGAAAAGGCCCGCCTGGATAAAATCCTAAAAAGTGAGCAAATTCAAAACATGATCACCGCCTTTGGCTGCGGCATAGGTGAGGACTTTGACCTCTCAAAATTGCGCTATCATAAGATCATCATTATGACCGATGCCGATGTGGACGGCTCTCACATACAAACCCTACTTTTAACTTTCTTTTTCCGCTTTATGAACGATCTGGTAGCTGGCGGCCACATTTACCTCGCCCAGCCCCCACTCTACCGCTATAAAAAGGGACAAAAGCGAGAAATTTACCTCAAGGACGAGCGCGCCTTGAATGAATTTTTGATTGAGGTGGGCATTGAAAATTCAAACTACGAGGGCATAGGACTTAATGACCTCAAAGACTTTTTAAAAATAGTCGCAGCCTATCGCTCGGTGCTTAAGGATCTAGAAAAACGCTTCAATGTCATCTCCGTTATCCGCTATCTGATAGAAAATCCCGATCTCATCAAGGGCTCTAATGCCGAGCTTTTTGAAGTCATCAAGGCCTTTTTAGAAAAGCGGGGGCATAACATTTTAAATTCCTATCTCAGCGAGGATGCGCTTAGAATTTATGTCCAAACCGAAAGCGGCCTTGAGGAGCTTATCATCAATGACGAGCTTTTTTCCCACCCACTCTACACTGAGGCGACTTACATTTTTGCCAAGATTAAAGAGCGGGAGCTGAATTTTGACCGCGATATTTTGGAAATTTTGGATGAAGTGGAGAAAAATGCCAAAAAAGGCGCCTACATCCAGCGCTATAAAGGTTTAGGCGAGATGAACCCTGAGCAGCTTTGGGAGACGACTATGGATCCTAGCATCCGCAGACTTTTGAAGATCACCATCGAGGACGCCCAACGCGCTAACGACACTTTCAATCTCTTCATGGGCGATGAGGTCGAGCCCCGCCGCGAATACATCCAGGCTCACGCCAAGGATGTCAAGCATCTGGATGTGTGAGCCTCAAATTTTAAAAGGTTGGTATGCAGGAAAAACGAACGCCACACAGCGTCGGCGGTGCGATTGACAAACCGCGGACGGCAGCGTGGGGCCTTAGTGGCTCAGGCTCGCTGCTATTGCAATTTGCCAAAGTGCTGGGCATTGACAACATTAAGCAAGGCTTTTTCGGGCAGGAGATCAATCCCACAAGTTATAATCTCTGCCGTATCAATATGCTGCTGCACAATGTAGGCTTTGAGAATTTTGACATAGCTCTAGGCGACACACTCCTAGAGCCAAAGCATAAAGATGATGAGCCCTTTGACGCTATCGTGTCAAACCCTCCTTACTCTA
>NZ_JAUMZG010000017.1 GCF_030528245.1 Campylobacter sp. | reverse complement strand
AGCGCTTGCATTTTTTCATAAATGCGCGCCACAATCTCCCCCGTCGTCGCACTCCTGCCGCCGTGCTCCAAAAGCACGGTAACGACATAGCGGGGGTTGGCGTAGGGCGCGTAACTGGTGAGCCAAGTGTGGGAGCGGGTGTAGTATTTTAGCTGCTCCTCATCGACTCTATTTTTGTCCGACTGCGAAAAGCCTATGACCTGCGCTGTGCCCGTTTTTGCCGCTACCTTGACCTTGAGATGATGCAGGTAGCGATAGGCCGTGCCACCCTGCTCGTTGGCTACGGCATACATGGCGTTGCGGATGTGAGGAAGCTGGGATCTTTCAAAAAGGCTGAAAACCTCCCCCGCTGCCTTGCTGGCGTTGCTCTCCTTGATGAAGTGCGGCACCACTTCCCTACCCATGGCAAGCTGGGCGGTGTATTTGGCAATCTGCATGGGCGTGACCAAAAAATTCCCCTGCCCTATGCTGGTATTGAGCGTCTCACCCTGATACCAAGGCTGCTTGTAGCGCTGCATTTTCCACTCCTTGCTCGGCACCACGCCGACAAATTCGTGCGGCAAATCCACGCCCGTTTTGCTCCCAAAGCCGATACGCGAGAGCGTGGAGGCGATTTGGTCTATCCCCACCTGCAGGCCCCCCTCGTAAAAATACACATCGCAGCTTTGCTTGATGGCGTGTTTGAGATCCATCGCGCCGTGGCCGCTTCGGTTCCAGCAGCGGAAATTCCTCCCCCCAAGCTCCACGCCCCCACTGCAAAAAAAAGGCGTGGAGGGATTGATGGCTTTGGAATTTAAAAAAGAAAGCGCCACGCCCATCTTCACCACCGAGCCCGGGGGGTAGTTGGCGTTGACTAGGCGATTGGTGAAGGGATGGTCTAAATTTTCTAAAAGCTCTTTCCATTTTTTGGTCGAGATGCCCTGCACGAAAGGATTGAGGTCGTATTCAGGGAAACTCCCCGCCGCTAAAATTTCACCACTCCTAGCGTCCATAATCACCGCCGCGCCCGTATTATCCGCAAAAAGCTCGCTCAAAAAGCTCTGCAAGCTCATATCCAAACTCAGCTGCAAATTCTGCGATCGGGGCGGGGTGTAGGACAGCTCCTCTAGGACCTGATTGAAGGCATTGACCTTATAGACGCGCTCGCCCCTTTGCCCCTGCAAAAGCTCATTATAATAGCGCTCGATCCCGCTTTTGCCCGTGTGGTTGGTGAGCTTGGCGATTTCATTTTCACTCACATCTTGCAAATTGGCCTTTTGCGTGTAGCCGATGATGTGCGAGGCGAGTTTGCCGTAGGGGTATTTTCTCCTTACCGTTGGCTCGATGCGGAGATTTTTGTTTAAATTCAGCTGTGAGAAATGGCGCATCATCGCATCATAATTTATAAAATCCACAACCTCAATAAAGTCCTGTTTGTAATAGGAGTCGTTGCGCTTGTAATTTCTAGCCATCAAGGTGGCATTGAGGTCGGGGAAGAAAGCGGTGAGCCTGTCAAGCTCGGCTTCCAGTATGCCGTGATTGGACTTTTTGATGCTGAGGTAGGGCTTGATTTTGATGCTAAAACCCAAATCATTCATCGCTAAAATCGTGCCGTTTCTGTCTAAAATTTGCCCCCTAATGGGCGCTATGTAGTCGGTTTTGATGGAATTTTGCCGCGCAAGCTCCTCATAATAGACATTTGATTTGATGCTTAAATAATAAATTCTACTGAGCAAAAGCACAAAAAACAAAAAAATAAAGGCCACCACAAAACGCATTCGCATTCAAATCCTCCCTTTGAAAAACACATAGCCAAGCAAGGCTTCTATACAGATGGGGAGGGCGTATGAGAGGTGGATGATTTTGACATTTTGGTTATTCACATAAGAAAGCACCCAATCACCGACAAAAATGAGACCATAAGCGCTCAAAATAAAAATGATGGGTATGGATCTGGCTATTTTGAAATTGCCCCGAATCCAATCGGCTAGGACATAGTAAAAAATAAAAAATGCAAACCAAGAAGAAAAGAGAAAAAAATCATGCGTGATGTCCGCAAACAACAAAAAAGCTAGGGTGAAAAACCACCGAAAATCAAGCCGCAAAAGCGTCCTTTCTTGTTCTTTCAAAAGGACAAAGGCGTAGCAAAAAAAGAAGCCATAAAGCAGGGGCAAAAAGCTAAAAACCGAGGTTAAAATTTCGTAAATGAAAAAACAAAGGCCAAGCAGCCCATAAGCCAAGCTTAAATTTTTAGCCCCCGCCCGTCTCATTGATGCTCCAAAGCTTTGTTGATGATGATGTTTTCAAGCGCTTCCAGGGCGCTTTTGTTACGATTTGAAACCAAAATGCAGTCCTTGAAGGTATTTTTAAGCCTCGTCCTTTGGCTTTGATTGAGCTTGTCGCCCTTGGTGAAGACGCGCAAAATTTGCTGCTGAGGCCTCTTGATGCTGTGTAAATATGCCACAACCCGTTCATCCAGTTCCAAATGCGTATGCCTTGAATCGATCAAATGCACAAAAAGCCTGATGGAGTCGCGAAGCCTCAAAAATTCGTCCAAATTTTTATTCCAAAGTGCTTTGAGGCTTTTTGAAACCCTCGCATAACCAAAGCCGGGTAGGTCGATGAAGTGGATTTTAAACTCATCCGCGCCCTTTTTGCAATCAAGCTCAAAAAAATTAATGAGCTGGGTTTTTCCGGGCGTGGAGGAGGATTTGGCGAGGTTTTTTTGTTGGCAAAGGGCATTGATGAGGGAGCTTTTGCCGACATTAGAGCGGCCCAAAAAGGCTATTTCAGCACAACGCGCCTCAAAATTCACATCAAAGCCGGGCAAGGAGGTGATGAATTTCGCGCCCACAATCATCACTTGAGCTCAAACACAAAACGCGCAGGCTTGTTGTCCTTACTCTGCACACGATACACGCTGGCCTTTCTATCCACAATGATTCTATCGCCATAGAGCTTTTTGCCGCTTTCAAGCTCGTGGATGAAGGCATTTCCCACAATCTCATAAACATCCTCATTCACGATGTAGATGAATTTATCCCCGCTACCCTTGTAATTTTTATTTTTGAGCTTGATGTTGAATTTAGCGTTCTTTTGCGCCTCATAGCGCACGGGTTTGCGGCTTTTATCCATGAAGATAACAAGCTCATCCGAGCTTAAAATGTCCCTATCCCTTTTCACCACCACAGCGCCACTTAGCACACTTTTGCCCGCATTTTCATCCCAGTAAAAATTCAAAGCCTTCACCTCAATTTTATCCGCCATCACCGCACCCAAAAAGATCCAAAACAAAATCAACGCTCTGCAAGCCACGCACTCACCCCCTCAAGCTCTAAAATTTTACGCTCCATATCATAATCCAAACGAGTGCCATCGATGATATTTTCATCCACCAAGGCCCTAAAATTCGCATCGCTATGAATGCGCCTTTGCTTAGGGTAGTACTGCACCCTAGCGCTGCTAAACCGCAGCCCCTCACCGACATAGCTCACATTACCCTCAAGAATCACCCGCTCCTCTCCCACAAGCTCTAAGGTATCGGCACTGACATTAAAGTCCGCGTTGTGATTGATGAAATTTTCAAGCACATCCCTTCCCGCATAGCGCGCCCAGGATCCCGCTTGATAGTAGGACTTGACCCCACTGGCATCGAGCTCATGGACGCTTAAATTTTTCGCTTCCATATTTTTAAAATCCAAGGCGTAGGACTTGAAATTCAAAACAAAGGGCTCCTGCAGCCCAACGAAGGTGAAAATAATGCTAAAAAGTGCGAGCAAGATGCCAAAAATTTTTATCGCCAAAGCTCATCCCACTGCGCTTTCAAGCCATCTTTTTGAATGATGCTCTCTATCATCTGCGCCACGGCCCCACACCCGCCCTTTTTACCCAGCCTCACATCCACCGCTAAATCTTCGCAGGCATCCTTAGGCTTAAAGCTCAGGGCCACCGCCTCAAGCAGGGCCTGATCGTTGTAATAATCCCCAATCGCTGCACAGCGCTCAAAGCTAAGGCCAAGCTCACGCAAAATCCCCTCCGCGCAGGCCAGTTTGTCCCTCACGCCCTGCTTTAAAATCGAGATTTTCAAGTCCTCCGCCCTCTGTTTGACGCAGGGGCAAGTGCGCCCTGTGATGATGGCGATTTGCTTACCAAGCTTCAGCCAAGCCTCGATCGCTGCGCCATCCTTGACATTAAATTTTTGGATGAATTTTCCCTCCGAGGTGTAGATGATGCCACCATCAGTCAGGCAGCCATCCACATCCAAAAAAATCAACTCTATCATCACTCCCTCACCACAAAGGCGCCCGAAAAGGCCCCGCTTGAGGCAAAATCTCTAGCCTCATCCTCGCTTCTAAAACCCGTCAAAAACACGCGATTTAGCCCATCTGTGGAGCTTGTGCGAATGGTCGAGCTGTAAGAGCGGTAGGTTTTGTATTTGGAAGCGGTGATTTCAGCGCCGGATAAATTCCTAAAGGCTCCGATTTGCACCATGAAATTCCCCCCCTCATAGCTTTGCCCGTTGTGCGTCAGTCCTCCGCTAGAGCCGTAATTTGCATTAGAATGCAGCACCTCATTGCCCGAATTTTTACTCCCAAAGCCTATCACCTCAAGCCTCACGGGCGCCGTGCCCGCATGGATCATATCAATCTGCCCAGCCGCCCCCTTAGAAAGGTCAATGATGCGGTTGTGCGCAAAGGGTCCGCGGTCATTGACGCGCACGGTAACTTGGCGATTGTTGTTTAAATTTGTAACCCTTAAAATCGTATGCATCGGCAGGGTTTTGTGGGCGGCAGTGAGGGCGTTTTGATCATAAATTTCGCCATTGCTCGTCTTTTTTCCGTGAAAGCCTGGCCCATACCAGCTCGCAATCCCATCGGCCATCTCACCCACCTCCACGACGGTCGGATAGTAGGTCTTACCGTTGATGGTGTAGGGCTTCATCGTCCCCCTAGTACCCGAGCCACTGGGGGAGCTCTTAAAGTCATTGCTAGGATAATAAATTTGAGAGCTGCCCCCACTCCACTCCGAAAAAATACCCCCGCAAGCCGTGAAAAACAGGGTGCTTAGGCTAATAAGAACGCATTTTGGCGTAAGAAATTTTGGTTTTTGCATTTTTGCTCTCCTTGATGGGTATGATGAGTTTTTGATGGATGCTGAGATGATTTTTTTTGATTTTATTCAATTCCCTGATATTTTCGACGCTGACATTGTGAGCTTTGGCGATCTTATAAAGCGAATCGCCGCTTTTAACGACATAAATTCGTGTGCTTGGTATGCGCGTGTCGACCTTGGCGAATTTAAGATTTTTGAAATTTTTTTCAAAAAAAGCGACCTTGCTCAGCGGGATATACATGTAATAGCCCTCGCCCGGCGGAGTGAAACTGTGGCGAAACTGCGGGTTGTATTTTTTCAAAGTCGCCAAATCCATCCCCGCACCCCGCGCCAAATCCTTAAGCGCCACGGATGAGGGGATGTCGACCCTGACAAAGTCATTATGCAGAGCATAATTCATCAAGGACGCGTCCTTTTGCAGTAAAAAATCCCTGTCATTTGCCAAAAAAGCTAGGGTGAGAATTTTTCTCATAAAATTACGCGTTTCCAAAGAAAGGTATTTTTTATCCCCATCCAGCAAAAGCGCCAAATCATCGCCACCTGCCCGCTTGATCGCCGCTCGCAATTTGCCATTACCGCAATTATAGGCCAAAAGTGCCAAATACCACTTGCCAAATTCAGCCCTAAGCTCCTTAAGATAAGCCGCAGCGGCGTGGGTAGACTTTACCAAATCCATCCGCTCATCCACATAGGCATCCACGCGCAGGCCCAGTTTATTTGCCGTGGGCTTCATAAACTGCCACACGCCCACAGCCTTAGCGTTGGAAACGCTCCTCACCTCCAAGCCCGACTCTACCATTGCCAGATACAAAATTTCTTCGGGGATTTCTTCGAGGGCTAAAATTTTGCGTATCATGGGGGTGATTTGAGAAAATTTCCCCATCGCGCGAATCAAAACCCCAGCGTGCTTGGATTCTAGCTCCTGCCTTTGCCACACAAAGATCGAATCGCTCATAAAGCTAGGATCGATGTCCAAATTCCTCAAAATTTCCACTTGTTTTTGATAATGCTCGGGACTCAGGGCCTGAGAAAAAGCCGCGCTAAGCAATAAAACCAAAAATATTTTCTTCAATCTTAATCCTTAAAAAATAAACGCTCAGAATTTTCCAAACAAAGCCTCGTGAGTGCGTCCTTGGGCATGGCTAAAAGTTCGCTCATTTTTTGCGCGACAAAATGCGTCATCAGCGGCTCATTCCTTTTGCCCCTAAAAGGCTCGGGCGTGAGGTAGGGAGCGTCCGTTTCGATCAAAAGCCTTTCTCTGGGAATTTCTGGCAAAATCGCAACCAAATTTTTAGCATTTTTAAAGGTCAAAACCCCGCCGATGCCAAAATAAAAGCCATCGTTAGCAAGCTCTAGCAGGAGTTTGCTGGCATTAAAACAATGCAAAACGCCACCGCACAAGTCTTTAGCGTATTTTTTCAAAAGCACATAGGTGTCCTCATTCGCCTCTCTGGAGTGGATGATCACAGGCTTTTTAAGCTCACAGGCCAACTCAAGCTGCGCAGCAAAACACCGCTTTTGCGCCTCCTTATCCGCCCCTTCCCCCAAGCGATAATAATCCAAGCCGCACTCTCCCACGGCTATGCATTTTTCATCCTGCAAAAATTCACGCAAAAGGTCCTCATCAAAGCTTTCTATCTCGTAGGGATGCACCCCAGCCGCGTAAAAAACGCGCTCGTAGCGATGGGCGATTTCTCTGGCTCTTGGCAGGTCCTTGGGGTCTGCTGCGGGGATGATGATTTTTTCAATGCCATTGGCAAAAGAATGGCTCAAAAGCTCGGGCAAATCATCAAAATATCGCGCATCGTCCAAATGACAATGCGTGTCGATAATCCTGCACCCATCGTCAAAATTCAAACGCATACTTCGATTCTATCCCTGCCATTGCTCTTAGCCTGCGAAAGCGCTGCGCTGGCTTTTTGCACCAAATCGTCAAATTCCATTCCCGAATGCCCGAAAACAACCCCGATAGAAATCGTAAAAAAAAGCTCGTTGAGGTTGATTAAAATGCCGGCATTTTTGATATTGACGCGTATTCTTGAAAGGATTTTGGCTGCCCTCTCTTGGCTGATGTTTTTCAGCAAAATTCCAAATTCCACCCCGCTGTATCGCCCCAAAATGTCCCGTCCCTTCGTCTCTGCCCTCATTTCATCGGCGCAAATTTTAATCACATCATCGCCGACATTGTAACCATACTCGTCATTGAGATGCTTGAGCGCGTCGATGTTTAAAAAAGCAAAGGCAAATTCCTCATCCTTGTCCGCAATCTCGTCCAAATAATCCTCAACCTCAGCCTTAAAAGTGTAATAATTTTTAAGCCCTGAGAGCCTGTCAAGGTTGTTGTAGGAGTTGATGATTTTCTTGCTTCGCATATCCTCCAAGCACCTATCCAAGCGGCAGTTGAAAAGCTCCTTGCTCAAGGGCTTGATGAGGTAGTCATTGGCGCCATTTTTCAGCACCCTAGCCTCCATGCTATCGTCCTTATCGCCCAAAATTATGACGCCAAGATCATCATCATTATAATCCCCCCTCACCTCAGCCAAAAATTCCTCACCGCTCACCACAGGCATCTTCGCATCGGCGATGATGATTTTCGTGTCGCTATTATCCTGCAAATAGCTTCTCGCCTCCTCACCGTGTGCCGCCGCAAAAACCTGAAAAAGCCTCTGGCTTAGGTATTTTTTAAGCGCATTGCGCTCGGGGAGCTTTGCCATCGCTAAAATAACCTTGGTCTTCGCATAGCGATTGAGTTTGTCGATGGAATTGAGCACCTGATCGATGCAGTCATCGCTTTCTTTAAAAATATAATCGAGTATATTTTTGTGCATGAATTCCTCGCGTTTTGCCACATCATTGCTAGCCGTCAGGACGATGGTTGGGAATTTCTCCCCCACCAAATCCACAACCTCGCCATCAGGAGCATCGGGCAAGCACAAATCCACAAAGGCCATAAAATAGCCATTTTCCAGCATGGCTCTCGCCTCAGCCATCGAAAAAGCAAGCTCCACCTCACAGCTTAAAACATTTTGAATTTTTTTCGCCAAAAGCTTTGCTAGCATCTTGTTGTCTTCAACGATTAAAATTTTTCTCCCTGTCATAAATCCACCTAAAAATTTGATAAAACTAAGCCGCGATTATAGCCAACTTACCCACAATCTAGCTTAATCCTCAAACAAGGTCCTCGCAAATTGCAAGGCCTCACCACTGACATTTTCACCGCTCACCATCCGCGCTAGCTCCCGCACCCTCTCCTCTTTATCCAGCCTTTTCACCACACTCTCCTCGCCCTTTTTCTCCACTAAAAAATGATTTTGCGCCTTGGATGAGAGCTGTGGCAAATGCGAAATGGCAAAAATCTGGTAAAAATTTGCAAGCTCCTCAAGCACCTTTGCCACACTCATCGCCTCCTTCCCGCTCAAATTGGCATCGATTTCGTCCAAAAAAATGATCCCCCTACCCGCATTTAAAATTTTGCACTCCGTAGCGATGAAGGCAAGCCTGAGACGATTGAGCTCGCCCGAGCTTAAATGCCTCAAATCCGTGCTACTGATGCGGGGCCTCACCGCGTCCTTGCCCCAGCTTGAAAGCCTTTCGCTTTGCGCAAAATCAAGCCTCAGATCCTTCATGTAAAGTTTCTTAAGATAGTCGTTCAAAAACCCCTCTAAAATTTCTAAATTTTCAGCCCTGTTTTGACTCAAAAACGCGGCCGTTTTTTGAAGCTTTTGCCCCAATTTTTCCACCGCGCCCTCAAGCTCCTTTTTCTCAAAGCTCAAATTTTCATAGTGCGCCAACTCCTTCTTTTTCGTCTCTAAAAATTCCAAGGCCCCCTCTATGCTCCCGTAGCGATGCATGAGTGAGGACAAATCCTCAATGCGCGTCAAAAGCCCCTCGATGTCAAAATCAAGCTCCTCCATTTTTTGATTTTCCGCGATGATGCGCAGCTCATTGAGGCACTCACTAAAAAAGCTCCCATCCACCTCGCTAAGATGAAGCGCCTCCAGCACAGCCCTCTCACACTCAAAAATCGCCGCCGCCCGCGCCCAAGCCTCCTCGATTTTATCCTTTTTAGAAAGCCTTTTTTTTAGACCCAGAAGCTCCTCATACTCGCCCACTTTGGGATGAATTTTTTCTATCTTTTCGATTTGAATGGCGGCGAGTTCTTTGAGCTCCTCCACCCTTTTTTCTTCCTCTAAAATTTTATCCAGCGCACCCACCTTTTGCTCCCAGGCCCTAAAATCCTGCGTAAATTCCTCCCTAGCCTGCTTGAATTTAGGATTTTTCTCCGCCGCCAAGGCATCCAAAAGCGTCAAAAATTTTTCATGGCCAAATTCATCGCTTTCTCGCGCACCCAGATGCTTCACAAAGCCTTTGGTGAGCGCTTGCAAATTTTTTTTTGCGATGGCTTGATTGTTGATGAAATATTTCGTGCCCTTTTCCCGCAGCATCTTAAAAATATTTTCCTCCTCAAGCTCTATGCCAAAACCCTCCAAATCCAGCGCATCATCAAGCTCAAGCTCTACAAATTTCGCCCCGCTCTCCCCCAGCGCGAGGGCCGCGAGTATCCCGCCAAAAAGTATCGATTTGCCCGCCCCACTAAGCCCCGTAAAAACGGTCAGTCCGCCAGAAATTTCAAGTTCGGTTTGCTTGAAGCTTAAATTGTTCTTCATCAAAATTCTTTTGATCATCATTTTCCCCAGCTTAATTTTTCTTTTAAAATTTGAAAATAATCCCTATTTTTAGGGCGGATGAGACGGACGCCCTTGTCGCTTAAACGAACCTTAATACTTTTAAAATCATTGACCGCGTAATTTTTCTGCCCATCCACGCACAAAACGCAGTCCTTCGCCCGAACCTCAAGCTCAAAGCCCTGAGGCAGGACGATCGAGCGCTGCGTGAGTGAGTGGGAGCAAACGGGAGTGAGGACGAAGACCTCAGCTAGCGTGTAAATGATGGGGCCATTGGCGCTTAGATTATACGCGGTGGAGCCTATGGGGGTGGCGACAATGAGCCCATCGCCGAAGTATTCGTTGAATTTTTTCCCCTCTCTAAAAAGCTCGATGTGCGCCATGGAGTGGGAAAGCTCTCTAAAAAACACCGCATCATTGAAGGCATTTTTTTGCCAAATTCGCCCCCCTTCATCCTCGAGGATGAGCTCGAGCATCAGGGGCCTTTCCACCCTGAAATCCCCCTCAAAAAATGCCCCCAAAAATTCCCCCGCTTCCGCCACGCAAAAATCCGTCAAAAAGCCGAGTTTGCCAGCATTCATCGCCAAGATCGCCCTGTCAAATTCAAAGGCCTTTTTACAAAGCGAAATCAGCGTCCCATCCCCCCCCAGAGAAATGACAAAATCACTTTTTTGAAAAAGCTCATCCAAGTCATAGCGCACCAAATCCTCACGCTTTGAGCTCTCCCTAAAAAGCAAAAGCTCAACGCCCCTAGCCTCCAAAAGCGCCCTCAGGCTTGAAATTTCTGCGTCCAAATTGGAAAGGGGTCGGGTGACCAGCCCGATTTTTTTAATATTTTTGTAATCGATTCCATCCTGCATGATGAAAATTATAGCAAAACAAAAGAATAAGATATTATAATCCTCGCCATAATTTTTAAATTTTTAAGGACAAGAATTGCGAAGTCATTACAACACAGACCTAGATGAAAGCTTCGTTTCAAAGGAAGTGAGGCTTTGCGGCTGGGCCAATAGCTACCGCGATCACGGCGGGGTGATTTTCATCGATCTGAGGGACAGAAGCGGGCTGATCCAGCTTGTGTGCGATCCCAAAGATAGCCCAAACGCCCACAAGATAGCCCAGAGTGTGCGGAGTGAATTTGTTCTCATCGCTAGGGGCAGGGTGCGTTTGCGCGGCGAGGGGCTCACGAATGACAGGCTCAAAACGGGCACGATCGAGGTGCTGGTGGAGGAGCTCATTGTAGAAAACGAAAGTGCCGCCCTGCCCTTTGGCATAAATGATGAGAGCGTGGGGGAGGAGCTGCGGCTCAAATACCGCTTTTTGGATTTGAGAAGTCCTAGGCTTTATGAGAATTTCGCCCTGCGCTCTAAGGCCTGCATTGCGGCGCGAAATTCCTTAGCCAGCATGGGCTTTTTGGAGCTTGAAACGCCGATTTTGACAAAGGCCACCCCTGAGGGCGCTAGGGACTATCTCGTGCCCTCGCGAGTGCATCCGGGGGAATTTTACGCCCTGCCGCAGAGTCCGCAGCTTTTCAAGCAGCTTTTGATGTGCGCGGGCTTTGATCGCTATTTTCAAATCGCGAAATGCTTTAGGGATGAGGATTTGAGGGCGGACAGGCAGCCAGAATTCACACAAATCGATGTGGAAATGAGCTTTGGCACGCAGGAGGACATCATCGCTGTGGCGGAGAGCTTTTTGAAAGACATTTTCGCCGCTTGTGGCAAGCCAATAAAAACGCCCTTCAGGCAAATGCCCTACGACGAAGCGATGGAAAATTACGGCTCGGACAAACCCGATTTGCGCTTTGATTTGAAATTCATCGATGTGAGGGACATTTTTGAGCGCTCCAGCAATGAAATTTTCGCCTCCCTTGCAAGGGACGGCCAAAAAAATCGCATCAAGGCCCTCAGGGTCCCGCAGGGCGATAAAATTTTCTCCAAAAGGCAGATGCAAAGCTTTGAGGAATTCGTGCGCAAATTCGGCGCGCAGGGCCTAGCCTTCATACAGGCTAAGGAGGAGGGGCCAAAGGGTCCGCTTTGCAAATTTTTTAGCGAGGCGGACTTGGGGGAGCTTACAAAACGGTGCGAGCTTGAGGTCGGCGATGTGGTGTTTTTCGGCGCGGGGGCGAAAAAGGTCGTGCTTGATTATATGGGACGCTTTAGAATT
Source organism: Campylobacter sp. (assembly GCF_030528245.1). GTDB lineage: Bacteria > Campylobacterota > Campylobacteria > Campylobacterales > Campylobacteraceae > Campylobacter_D. The sequence continues at coordinate 20,165 of NZ_JAUMZG010000017.1, read as the reverse complement.
TTTTTGGCGCAAAATTTGCAAATCATCGACCCTGAGCGCTTGGAATTTTTATGGGTGGTGGATTTTCCTATGTTTGAGCGCAATGACGATGGCTCTTATTCGGCGATGCACCATCCCTTCACCATGCCTAAAAATATCGACGAGGAGGACTTGGAAAAAATCTCCTCTGTGGCCTATGATGTCGTTTTAAACGGCGTGGAGCTTGGAGGGGGTAGTGTGAGAATTCACAAAAATGAAATCCAGCAGAAGGTCTTCAAAAAACTGGGCATTGATGGGGCACAGCAGAGGGAGAAATTTGGCTTTTTACTCGATGCTTTGAGCTTTGGTGCGCCGCCTCATGCGGGCATAGCCATAGGACTTGATAGGCTCATCATGCTAGTAAGCGGGGCCAGCAGCATCAGAGAGGTCATAGCCTTTCCCAAAACGCAAAGGGCGCAGTGCCTAATGACGCAAGCGCCCTCAAAGGCTAGCGGTGAAGCTCTTAAAGAGCTTGGAATCAAACTAAGGGAGAATTTAAAATGAAGGAATTGTTTTTAATTATAGGTGCGCCGGGCAGCGGCAAAACGACAGACGCTAGCCTCATCGCAAGGGCGGATGTGAAGATCACGCACTATTCTACGGGTGATTTGCTAAGAGAGGAGGTGGCCAGTGGCAGCAAGCTGGGAAAAACCATCGATGGCTTCATTTCTAAGGGCGATCTTGTCCCGCTCGATGTGGTTATCGATACCATCGTTTCGGCGCTCAAGGCCGCTCCCACTCAAACCATCATCATCGATGGCTATCCCAGAAGCGTGGAGCAGATGCTTGAATTTGACAAGGTTTTAAGCGCGCAAAATGAAGTGAGCCTCAAGGGCGTTTTTGAGGTGAGGGTGAGTGAGGAGGTCGCAAAAGAGAGGGTTTTGGGCAGGAATCGCGGCGCGGATGATAATGAGGAGGTTTTTTACAATAGGATGAAGGTTTATACCGAGCCTTTGGAGGAAATTCTTAGCTTTTATCAAAAAAAGAGGCTGCATTTTATCATCGATGGGGAGAGGGCTATCGAGCCTATCGTTGCGGATATTAGGGAATTGATTGGGAAAATTCAAAGCATATAAATATGCGCAAACCAAAGGTGGAATTTCAAAAATTTCCATGCGCTAAAAATAGCAAATGAGCAAAGGGTGCGGTTTTGCCCTCAAAACTTCACAAGAAAAGTGCTGCAAAACAAGTCGGTCGTCATATTAAATTTAAAGGAGAAACAATGAATTTAAGCAAAATCAAAGTCGGGGAAATCCCAAACAAAATCAACGCGGTGATTGAAATCCCCTACGGCTCGAGTGTCAAATATGAGCTCGACAAAGAAAGCGGGGCGGTTTTTGTCGATAGGGTGATGGCGAGTGCGGTTTTTTACCCTGCAAACTACGGCTTCATCGCCAATACCTTAGCCGATGATGGCGATCCGGTGGATATTTTGGTGCTTAATGAATACCCCATCCAAGCGGGGGCTGTCGTGCCATGCCGCTTGATAGGCGTTTTGATCATGGAGGATGAAAGCGGCATGGATGAAAAGCTCCTAGCCGTGCCAGCGGATAAGATCGATGCGAGGTATAAGGATGTTAAAACCTTGCAGGATCTGCCCCAAGCGACCTTAGACAAAATCAAAAATTTCTTTGAAACCTACAAAATGCTAGAAAAGGACAAGTGGATCAAGGTGCAGGATTTTAGGGATACAAAGGCTGCCATTGAAATTTTAGAAAGGGCGATTAAAAATTATAAATGAGAGAAATCATCCTAGGCGGGGGCTGCTTTTGGTGCGTTGAGGCTATTTTCAAGCGCGTGAGGGGAGTGCTTTGCACTGAGGCGGGCTATGCTGGAGAGTGGGAATTTTCAAGCTATGAAAGCGTCTGCGGGGGCGATGGGAATGTGGAGGTTGTTAAAATTTCCTACGATGAGGGACTGATCGCCCTTGAGTCCTTGCTTGAAATTTTTCTCCACGCTCACGATGCCACGAGTAGGGACAAACAGGGCGCAGATGTCGGTGTGCAGTATCGCTCTGTGATTTTTCACAGGGATGAAGGGGACGCGAAAATCATTAAAGATTTCTTACAAAAAGCACAAAAAAACTATGCCAAGCCCATCGTTACTGAGGTTTTGCCGCTGAAATTTTACACGAGGGCTGAGGATTATCATCAGGATTATTTTGACAAAAACCCCCATCAAGCCTACTGCCAAGCCCTGATCGCTCCAAAAATTCACAAAATTTTCAAAGATCACTAAATTTTATAATGAAAAAGCCGATGTGCCCACGCCCCCCACTTACAAAGGAGCAAAGATGCAAGTGAATATCTATTCGAATGTCGCTAGCATAATGCAGGTTAGCAATAAAAGGGCAGAAACGAGTAGCGCGCAAACGGCAAATTTGCAAAGCGCTAATCTTAAGGACGAAGATACCCTCAAAAAGCTAAGTTCTCTTGGCGGGAAGGGTATGACGCAGCTCTATTTTATGGAATTTGCAAAGCAAAGCATGAGCGTGGTTTCTAGCAACGCAAACGCCCAAAGTGGTCTTTGGGAGAGTTTTAATGACGCTGAACTGGCCAGCTCACTGCTTTCAAAAATTGATTTTGCAGCTTTGGGTTATCAGGGTAAAAATCCTCTAAGCATGAATAAAGAGGAGCTTGATTTTCTCATTAGCGAAAAGGGATTTTTCGGCGTGGGTAACACGGCAAAACGCATTGCAGATTTCGTAGTGCAAGGAGCGGGTGAGGACCCTGAAAAGCTTAAAAAGGGTTTTGAGGGGATGAAGAGGGGATTTGAGCAAGCAAAAAACTTGTGGGGCGGAAAGCTTCCTCAAATCAGCCAAGATACTATCAACCAAGCCATAGAAAGCGTGAGCAAACGCATCGATGAACTCGGCGGCAAAACGCTTAATCTTCAGGCTTAGAATTGAGGACACGATTGTCGTGTCCCTTACTGCTTGGGTGATGTGATTTGAATTTTTAAAACGATTGAAAAAATACCACGCAGTCTGCTTTAATGACAAATTGATATCTTTATATTGTCATAAATATGTTAGACTTTCCCCTGCACGATAGCTTATATTTCAAGGATTATAATTTATTTGTAGGATATTACGATGAAGTTGCTTTTAATTGGCTCTTCGACAGGGGGACCCAATCAACTCAAATATTTGCTTAAAGATCTTGATGTGAAAAATACATGCGTGGTGATAGCCCAGCACATGAGTAGTGGTTATATCACTTCCTTTGTGAATCAATTCAATCAGGAGGCTTTGAGTGAGGTCGTTTTGCTGAATGACAGAGAGCTTTTGAGTCATAAAATTTACATTTGTCCTCAAAATACCATTTTAACGGGAAATCTTAGCATCACAGCCTTGTGGCAAAATGTCCAAACTAGCTTCAAGCCTAGCGTTGATTTACTTTTTAAATCAGCGGTTTCTTTAGCAAAGACGCATAAAATTTTGGCCGTGGTGTTGACAGGGATGGGGGATGATGGAGCCAAATCCCTACTGGAGCTTTATAGGGCGGGGGCTAAATGCCTCTGCGAAAACGAAGCTGACAGCGTGGTTTATGGTATGCCAAAAAGAGCCAAAGATCTGAATCCACGCCTAAGACCGATGAGCCTTAAAGAAATCAAGGCTGAAATTTCAAATTTTATTGAAGAAGATTAACGGGGCATTAGTCATGGATAATATGGATAAAAAAATTCGTTTCAACGAGGCCGAATTTAATGAATTTATCAAAATTATTAATGAATTAAGCGGGATGGATTTGAATGACAAAAGGGCCATTTTATCGATAAAATTGACAAAATTTGTCGAGAGTTTGAATGTGGGTACTTTTGCTGATTTTTTAGCAAAGCTTAGAATAAATAAAAATTTGAGGCAGGAGACCTTGAATTTTGTTACGATTGGTGAAACTTATTTTTTTAGAGAATTGGCTCAGTTGAGGGAAATCATTTTTTATGTGAAAAATTTGGAACGAAGAGTGAGCGTATTGAGCGCGCCGTGTAGTAGCGGTGAGGAGGTGTATTCGATGGCAATACTTGGGGCGCAAAATTTTATCAAGGATATGTATATTTTGGGGATAGATATTAATTCTGGCGTGATAGATAAGGCTAAGCGAGGAGAATATAGGGGTAGAAGCATACAGAATCTTAGCGAGATGGAGAAAAGGAAATTTTTTACAGAAAAAGATGATTTTTGCCTCATCAACAAAAGCGAATTGTGCGCTTGTAAATTTGACCTTTGCAATGTGTTTGAGGATAGGTTTTTGAAGCTGGGTAAATTTGACATCATCGTTTCTAGGAATATGATCATTTATTTTGATTACGACTCAAGGCTCAAATTGCTCGAGCGTTTCCATAAAATTTTAGCCGACGATGGGCGACTTTATGTGGGAAGTGCGGATTTAGTCCCCGAAAATGTGTTTTTCAAAAAAGTCTTTTCTCCAAGAGGCATATATTATGAAAAGCAATGAAATTTTGTTGATTTTCGCGGATTTGTTGTTACTAAAAGTTACATGTTAAATTCTACATTTTTGATTTAAGTTTTTTATGCTTTAAAAAATGTTACGATTTTGCTATATTTATGATTTTTAATCATTAATTGTTTTTGTGAGGATTTTTTTTGATCGAGCTAAGAAAAGTCAATAAATACTACGACAAGCACCATGTTTTAAAAGATATCGATCTCACCATAAAAGAGGGCGAAAAGCTTGTGATTATAGGCCCTAGTGGCAGTGGGAAAAGCACAACCATCCGCTGCATGAACGGGCTTGAGGAGGTGAGTTCTGGCGAGGTTGTGGTGAATAATCTTGTCCTAACCCACAAAAACAAAATTGAAATTTGCAGGAAATATTGCGCTATGGTTTTTCAGCATTTCAACCTCTACCCGCATATGAGCGTTTTGGAAAATTTAACCCTAGCCCCCATCAAGCTTCAAAAAAAGAGCAAAAAAGAAGCCGAAGAAACGGCCTATCATTATCTCAAGGTCGTGGGGCTTGTGGATAAGGCTAAGGTCTATCCTGCCACGCTTTCAGGCGGACAGCAGCAAAGAGTGGCTATCGCCAGGAGCCTATGCACAAAAAAGCCTTACATTTTGTTTGACGAGCCCACTTCGGCCTTGGATCCCGAGACCATACAGGAGGTTTTGGATGTGATGAGGGAAATTTCCCATCAAAGCAATACCACTATGGTGGTGGTAACGCACGAAATGGGCTTTGCTAAAGAGGTCGCGGATAGGATTATCTTCATGGAGGATGGGGCCATTGTTGAGGAGAATGTCCCGGCCGAATTTTTCAAAAGCCCCAAAACAGAAAGAGCGAAACTCTTTTTGGGAAAAATTTTACAACACTGAACCAAATTTGAAAGGAGAAAAAATGGTTTTTAAAAAATTTTCGTTGAGGTTGGCAGCCCTTGCTGTCGGTGTGGGCGTGGCTTTGACCGCGGCCAATGCAGGTAAAATCGAGGACATCAAGGCTAAGGGTGAATTCGTCGTGGGCGTCAAAAACGATGTCCCTCACTACGCCCTGCTTGATCAAACTACGGGCGAGATTAAGGGCTTTGAGGTGGATGTCGCAAAAATGCTTGCTAAGAGCATCTTGGGCGATGAAAATAAAATCAAGCTCGTAGCGGTGAATGCAAAAACCAGAGGGCCTCTGCTAGATAATGGCTCGATCGATGCGGTGGTTGCGACCTTCACGATCACTCCAGAAAGGAAGAAAATTTATAATTTTTCTGAGCCTTATTATCAGGACGCTGTGGGTTTGCTCGTTTTGAAAGAAAAGGGCTATAAATCTTTAGCTGATATGAAGGGTGCTACCATCGGTGTTGCCCAAGCGGCCACAACGAAGAAGGTCATAGGAGAGGCGGCTAAAGCGGCGGGTGTTGATGTGAAATTCAATGAATTTCCAGATTATCCTAGCATCAAGGCAGCTCTTGATGCGAAGAGGGTGGATGCCTTTTCTGTGGATAAGTCGATTTTGCTAGGCTATGTCGATGAAAAGAGCGAAATTTTACCCGATTCTTTCGAGCCGCAGTCCTATGGGATAGCGAGCAAAAAAGATGATGCCGAATTTGCAAAATATATTGACGATTTCATCAAAAATAACAAACAAGCCATTGAAGCGTTAGCGAAAAAATGGGGTTTATAACAGGGCGTGAATTTTAATGGATGGACTGAAGGAGCTTTTCACTGCTTGGGGGATTTATGATGAGGACAGCATAAGTCCCTTCGCGTTGTGGAAATTTTTCGATACCTTAGAGCATACGCAAATGTTCATCGATGGTTTTTTATACACCTTGAGCGTGAGCGTTTTTGCCCTGACTATCGCTGTCGTCTTTGGGACGATCGGCGGAGTGATGGCTACGAGCAAGATAACCGTCCTTAGGGCCTACACGAGAATTTATGTGGAGCTTTTTCAAAACACGCCCTTGGTCATACAAATTTTCTTTTTGTATTATGGTTTGCCGCATTTGGACATTCATCTGGATCTTTTTACCATCGGAGTTTTGGGCATTGGGGCCTATCACGGAGCCTATGTGAGCGAGGTGGTTCGCAGCGGGATTTTGTCTGTGCCGCGCGGACAGTTTGAAGCCTCAGCAGCTCAAGGCTTTACCTACACGCAACAAATGCGCTACATCATCATCCCCCAGACCATCAAAATCATCCTTCCGCCGATGAGTAATCAAATGATAAATTTGATCAAAAACACCTCAGTTTTACTCATAGTCGGCGGTGTAGAGCTTATGAGTAGCGCAGATAGTTACGCAGCAGACTATGGAAACTACGCTCCAGCTTACATTTTTGCGGCGTTTTTGTATTTTAGCGTTTGCTATCCTTTGGCGTATTTTGCAAAATTCTACGAAGAAAAACTAAAAAAAGCCCATTTGGCGAGGTGAGTGATGGAGGTTTTTAGCGTTGGTAATGTTGAATTTTTATTGCAGGGCTTGATGCTTACGATTAAAATCGCCTTGGCGACCTGCTTGATTTCCATCGTTTGGGGCACTTTTTTGGCAGTGGTGAAAAACTACGGCGACAAGATGAGCAGATTTTTAGCCAGTGCCTATATCGACATTTTTAGAAACACTCCTCTGCTTCTTTGGATGCTTGCGGCTTGTTTTGTTTTGCCTGTGTTTTTTGGGCAGTTTCCTCAAGCTTTTTGGGGGACGGTGGGTTTTTCACTTTATACCAGTTCGGTCATGGCTGAAATCATCCGCGGGGGACTCAATTCCATCCCAAAGGGGCAGTTTGAAGCGGCTTATTCTCAAGGCTTTGGCCCGTTTTTTACGCTTTTTTACATTATCTTGCCGCAAACTTTCAGGCGCGTCGTCCCCTCGATGCTTTCTCAGGTGATCACCACGGTTAAGGATACGGCTTATTTGGCAGGGCTTGGCATCGCTGAGCTCACTTACAAATCCAAAACAATCCTAGCAAGTCTTAAAAGTTTTGAGGAAATTTTACTGATGATAGCCTTCGTGGCGGGGATTTATTTCATCATATGCTTTTCGCTTTCAATGGCGGTGAGGTATTATGCTAAAAAAACTTCTTACGTCCACTAGATTGCCCGAAATTTTAACTTTCGTTACATTTGTTTCATTAAAATTTGCCTTCATTTTTTGACAAAGGCTTTTCATGCGCGGTTATAAAATTTTTTCAGGCACGGCCAATATAGAATTTGCTAAGCAAATTTCCAAGTATCTTTCTCTCCCCTTGAGCGATGCTGGGATTAAGCGGTTTAGCGATGGTGAAATCAGCGTTCAAATCGATGAAAGTGTGCGCGGTAAGGATGTGTTCATCATACAAAGCACCTGCGTCCCTACTAATGACAACCTCATGGAGCTTTTGATTTTAACCGACGCCCTTCGCCGCTCGAGTGCGAATTCCATCACAGCGATCATTCCCTATTTTGGCTATGCCAGACAGGATAGGAAGGCCAATCCCAGAGTGCCCATCACCGCTAAGCTTGTGGCGAATTTGATGGAGGCAGCGGGCATCGATAGGGTGGCGACCATCGATCTGCATGCGGGGCAAATTCAGGGCTTTTTTGACATTCCTGTGGATAATCTTTACGGCAGCATCGTTTTTAACGATTACATTAGATCTAAGCATTTTGAAAGCGCTGTTGTGGGTAGTCCGGATATCGGTGGTATCGCTAGGGCTCGGAGTGTGGCTAAGAATTTGGGGCTTGATATTGTCATCGTGGATAAGCGCAGAGAGAGGGCGAATGAAAGCGAGGTGATGAACATCATCGGCGATGTGAAGGATAAAAATGTGGTTTTAGTGGATGATATCATCGACACGGCTGGCACCATCGTCAAGGCGGCTCAGGCGCTGAAAAATAAGGGCGCGAAGTCCGTGATGGCCTGCTGCACTCATGCTGTGCTGAGCGGGAGGGCTTATGAAAACATAGCTCAAGGAATTTTAGACGAGCTGGTCGTAACCGATACCATTCCCCTGAGGCAAACCCTGCCCAATATCAAAGTTTTGAGCGTTGCGCCGATTTTTGCTGAGGTGATACGCCGCGTTTATCATAATGAAAGCGTCAATTCGCTTTTTGTGTGATGTAAAAATCAATTAATTCAACAACCATGGATTTTAATCTTTATCTTTGCGATATTTTGCGTCTAAGCATTATAAAATATGATGTGATAAAAACTTATAAAAAGCTTTAAAACAAGTTTGAGCATGAATGCTGTTATGTTCAAAAATGAGAATCTATATGTTAAAAAATTTACAATTTTTGAGGTAGCTATTTGCCATAAATGTAACCCAACGAAACAAAATTTTAAATTTTTTACAAAATATAAAATTCAAATATCCATAATTTATAAATTCCCTTATTTTTTGTTACACTTCGTAAATTTTAAATCAAAAGGACGACTTTATGAATTCTCTTACTACAAAAATTTTATGGCTTTTTGTAGCAGCTTTGGGAGCCGTGTGTTTTGGCTATTTAGCTTTGCAAAATGGCGAAAGCGTTTCGGCGATTTATCTTGTGGTCGCTGCGGTGTGTATCTATATGATAGGATATAGATTTTATGGGCGTTTTGTGGCGTATAAGGTTTTAGAGCTTGATAAGTCTCGTGCGACCCCTGCTATTACGCAAAATGACGGACGCGATTTCGTCCCTACGAATAAAATTGTCCTTTTTGGCCATCATTTTGCCGCTATTGCAGGTGCTGGTCCTTTGGTTGGGCCCATTTTGGCTGCCCAGATGGGATACTTGCCCTCCATGCTTTGGATCTTGATTGGCGGCGTTTTGGCGGGCGCTGTGCATGATTTTGTCGTGCTTTTTATCTCCACAAGGCGCAATGGCCGCTCCTTGGGCGAGATGATCAAAGACGAGATGGGGAATTTCACAGGCGGCGTGGCTATGATGGCGATTTTTGGCATCATGCTCATCATCATCGCCATCTTGTCGATGGTTGTGGTGAAGGCTTTAGCGGAGTCGCCTTGGGGCCTATTCACCATCGCGATGACCATTCCCATTGCGATTTTTATGGGAATTTATATGCGTTTTTTGAGGCCGGGTAGAGTGGGCGAGGCTTCTATTATCGGCTTTGTGCTTTTGATTTTGGCCATCCATTATGGAAGTGTGATTACAGCCGATGCCTACTGGAAAGAATTTTTCACCCTTGACGCACCGACTTTAGCCATCGTAATGATGATATACGGCTTTGTAGCGGCGGTTTTACCTGTGTGGTTTTTGCTCGCACCTAGGGATTATCTTTCCACCTTTTTGAAGATTGGCGTCATCGTTTTGATGGCGGTGGCGATTGTAGTGGTTGCGCCCGACTTACAAATGCCTAAGGCGAATCCTCAGTATTTTGACGGCACGGGACCTGTTTTTGCGGGGGCGATTTATCCTTTTTTATTCATCACTATAGCCTGCGGGGCGATCAGTGGCTTCCACGCCCTCATATCCAGCGGCACGACACCTAAAATGCTAGAAAACGAAACCCACGCTCTAGCCGTTGGCTATGGCTCTATGCTTATGGAAAGTGCGGTGGCGATCATGGCTTTGATTTGCGCTTGTATCTTACAGCCGGGACTTTATTTTGCTATAAATTCTCCCGGAGTTTTGATAGGCACGGATGTGGCTACCGTGGCCGCGACCGTATCAAACTGGGGCTTCACCGTCAGCCCTGATGATATTTTAGCGCTCACCAAGAGCATAGGCGAGGATACCATACTCTCAAGGACAGGCGGGGCGCCGACCTTTGCCATTGGCGTGGCTTTGATTTTGCACGAGCTTTTTGGCGGTGTGGATTTGATGGCGTTTTGGTATCACTTTGCCATTTTATTTGAAGCTTTGTTTATTTTAACGGCCGTGGATGCTGGCACGAGGGCCTGCCGTTTTATGGTGCAGGATATTTTAGGTAATATTTACAAGCCTTTGGGAAATATCCATAGCATTCCAGCGGGGGTTTTGGCTACGGCCTTGAGTGTTGCGGGATGGGGGTATTTTCTCTATCAGGGCGCGATCGATCCTAAGGGCGGAATTTACACGCTTTGGCCGCTTTTTGGCGTGAGCAATCAAATGTTAGCAGGTATGGCTTTGCTTTTAGTAACGGCGATTTTAGTCAAAATGGGTAAGGCAAAATATGCCTGGGTAACGCTCGTCCCCTCCACCTTTGTCCTTATAGCAACACTTTACGGGGGTATTCAAAAAATTCTACCCTACGAAGAGGGAAATAGGGTGCGTAATGCGGTGAGCCACGTGGCGGCTGTGCACATTCAAAGTGAAAAGATCAAAACCCTAGAAGCAAATTTAGCCAGTGCCGATGAAGCACAAAGGGCTAAAATACAAAAAGATATTTCGGTCGCTACGCAGGCTAAATTTGCCAATGCCTTGGATGCGGTTTTGTGCGTGTTTTTTATGCTGACGACTTTGTTTGTCATCATTTCTTGCGCTGGAATTGCTTTGGGTAGGATTAAGATTCCACTCAGAGAAAGTTCTTATGTTAAGATGGACGAAGTGCCTTGCTTGAAAAAATAAAAAATTTTTATGAAAAAGCCGAGAGGTTTTTTCACCCCTTGGTGGGACTTTCAAGCTATGACAAATACTTAGAGCATATGCGAAAAAATCACCCCGATAAAGTCCCCAAAAGTCGTGGGGAATTTTTCAACGAATGCTTGGATAAAAAGTATGGTAGCGGGGGTTTGAAGAAGTGCTGATAGCCTTTTAGAGCGGAGGTTTCGCTGGACAATTTGAGCTAAAAGCCGTGAATTTTTTTTAGCTCACTACTGATAGGCTTTTTTTTGCCCCCCTTATCCACACTCACATAGCTTACCAGAGCTGAGGTTACGCGTATGCAGGAGGCACAGCCTAGCTCATCGATCCTTTGGACGACAACTTCAACTCGGACATTGATGGAGGTGTTGCCTACGTTGAGAATTTTCGCATAGCAAGAAAGTATATCGCCCACAAAAACAGGCTGCTTGAAAACGACCTTGTCCATTGAGATGGTTACGACTCTTTCTGGCGCGAGTTCTCTTGCGGCGATGGCTCCAGCAAGGTCAATTTGCGACAAGATCCAGCCGCCAAAAATATTGCCCGCAGGATTAGTATCGCTTGGCATAGCGACTATTTTTAATTTCGGTTCTCCCATGTTGTTCATAAAAATTTACTCCTTATATTTTACAGCACCATTCAAAAATATTAAAATACTTAAAAAATTTATTCAAACTTGAATAAATTATCCGCAAAGATACTGAAATTATTAAATTTATGAATTTTATATATTTTAATTTGATAAAATACAAATCTTTACAACCTAAGTTTAAGAGGATCAAAATGAAAGTGTTGCTCATCAAGAATGTGAAAGCTTTGGGTAAGGCTGGAGAGGTTAAGGAGGTCAAGGACGGCTACGGGCAGAATTTTCTCATCGCTAAGGGCTTTGCAAAAGCGGCCACGACTGAAGTGCTGAGAAAGTATGAAAGTGATAAGAAAAAAGAGGCTGAAAATTTGCGCTTTGAGCTTGCGAATTTAGAAAAACTCAAAAGCGAGCTTGAGAGCGTGATTTTGGAGCTTAAAAAGCCTGTGGGGGCGAAAGGTGCTTTGTTTGGCGGGGTTACGAAAGAGGACATCGCCACAGCTCTAAAAGATCAGAAAAACATAGAGCTGGATAAAAAAAGCCTTGAGTGCGATACCATCAAAACGCTAGGATTGCACGAGGTGGGTGTGAAGCTGGGGCACGCCATACACGGCCGCTTTAGGATTGAAGTGAAGGCGGAGTGATGTTTCACGCAACGACCATTTTGGCCTACAAGGGCAAGAGCAAATCCGTCATTGGTGGCGATGGGCAGGTGAGCTTTGGAAACACCGTGCTTAAGGGCAATGCTGTGAAGATCAGAAAGCTCGATGGTGGCAGAGTTTTGGCGGGCTTTGCAGGTAGCACGGCGGATGCCTTCAATCTTTTCGATATGTTTGAAAATCTGCTTCAAAGCTCCAAGGGCGACCTACTTAAAGCGGCGATCGATTTTTCTAAAGAATGGCGTAAAGATAAGTATTTGCGTAAGCTTGAGGCGATGATGCTGGTTTTGGATAGAAAGCACATTTTTTTACTCTCGGGCACGGGTGATGTGGTGGAGCCAGAGGACGGGCAAATCGCCGCGATCGGTAGCGGAGGCAACTACGCCCTATCCGCCGCCAGAGCCCTGAAAAAACATGCCGCTCTTGATGAAGAGGAGCTGGTGAGATCGAGTCTTGAGATTGCGGGCGAAATTTGCATTTATACCAATACAAACATTAAAACTTACGCGATAGAGGATGAGTGATGAATTTAACCCCAAAAGAGATTGTGAAATTTTTAGACGATTACATCATCGGGCAAAGGCAGGCGAAAAAAATCATCGCCATAGCCCTAAGAAATCGCTATCGCAGAATGCTTTTGAGTCCTGAGCTTCAAGATGACATCATGCCTAAAAATATTTTGATGATAGGCTCAACAGGCGTGGGAAAGACTGAGATAGCCAGGCGCCTTGCTAAAATGATGGGCTTTCCCTTCATCAAAATAGAGGCCAGTAAGTATACCGAGGTGGGCTTTGTGGGGCGTGATGTGGAAAGTATGGTGCGAGATCTGGCCAATGCTGCCTTGAATTTGGTCAAAAATGAGCAGAGAGAAAAGAATCGAGAAAAAATTGACGAATTTATAGAAAATAGAATTTTAGAAAAGCTTCTCCCCCCGCTTCCTAAGGGCGTGAGCGAGGAAAAGCAAGAGGAGTATAAAAATAGTCTGGAAAAAATGCGAACCAAGCTTCAAAATGGGGATTTGGACGAGAGTGTGATCGAGCTTGAGCTTTCGCAAAATATGTTTGACGCTAACCCCAACCTCCCCCCAGAGATGAATGCTATGCAAGATATCGTTAAGGTCATAGGCGTGGGCAGCAAAAAAGTCAAAAAAGAAATGAAGATTAAGGACGCCAAAAATGCCCTGAAAAGCGAGGCTGTGGATAAAATTTTAGACGCGGAGGGTATGAAGGATGAGGCCTTGAGGCGGGCGGAGAACGAGGGGATCATCTTCATCGATGAGATCGATAAAATTGTCGTTTCTGGTGGGAATTCTACCAGACAGGATCCTAGCAGGGAGGGAGTGCAGAGGGATTTGCTGCCCATCGTGGAGGGCTCTAGCGTGCAAACCAAGCTTGGCACTTTGAAGACCGATCACATTCTTTTCATCGCGGCGGGTGCTTTTCATCTTAGCAAGCCTAGCGACTTGATTCCAGAACTGCAAGGACGCTTTCCGCTTAGAGTGGAGCTTGATAGCCTTGATGGTGAGGCTTTGTATGCCATTTTGACCCGCCCTAAAAATTCACTTTTGAGGCAGTATGAGGAGCTTTTAAAAACCGAAAATTTAAAGCTTTCCTTTGAGGATGAGGCGATCAAAGAAATCGCCACCATTGCCTCCCGTGCCAATGAAGAAATGCAAGACATAGGCGCTAGGAGACTGCACACAGTGATAGAAAAGCTGCTTGAGGATTTGAGCTTTGAGGCGGATGAGCATGCGGGGGAGAGCTTTGTTGTGGATAAAAAAATGGTGGATGAAAAACTTGGCGACATCGTGGAAAATAAAGACTTGGCGAGGTATATTTTGTGAGGAGTGGCTTTGTGAGCCTTGTGGGGCGAACAAATGCTGGCAAAAGCACGCTGATAAATTCTTTACTTGAGGAAAAAATCGCCCTAGTATCCCACAAGCAAAATGCCACCAGACGCAAGATTAAAGCCATAGTGATGCGGGGGGATGATCAAATCATCCTCACCGATACGCCGGGATTTTGCGAGAATGAGGCGCTATTTCATCAGCTTTTGAGACAAAGCGCGATGAAGGCTATGGGGGATTGTGATGTGATCGTTTTTGTGGCGAGTGTTTTTGACGGGCTCAAATTTTACGAGGAATTTTTAGCCCTGAAGCCTAAAATTCCCCACATCATCGTGCTCAACAAGGTCGATCTGGCTAAAAACGAAACCGTGCTCGAAAAACTCGCCCTTTATGCGAAATTCAGCCAGAATTTTGAGGCCATTGTGCCCTATTCTTGCAAGCAAAAAAGCTACAAAAAGCCCCTTTTGGATACCTTGGTGAAATTTCTACCCCAGCACGAGCATTTTTATGATCCCAGTTTTCTCACGCCCAGCAGTGAAAAAGAGCTTTTTAGGGACTTTATTTTGGAGAGTCTTTATGAAAATTTAAGCGATGAGCTGCCCTACGATAGCGAGGTTTTGTTGCAAAGTGTGAGGGAGGGGGCGGGGCTTTTGAGCATAGAGGCGCAAATCATCACAGGCACGAACTCGCACAAAATGATGATCATCGGCAAAAACGGCTCCAGCATACGGCGCATCGGCAGAGATGCACGGCTTAAAATCGCCAAGCTCGTGGGCGTGAAGGTTTTTTTAAGGCTTTTTGTTGTGGTGAGAAAGCATTGGCGAAAAGATGAAGAATTCATAAAAAATTTACTCGATGAAAAAAAATAAGAGCTTCATTGGCTTTGATGCGTTGCTTTACACTCAAAAAAGTGGGGTGTTGCAGGAGCAATTTTTGCTTGAAACCGTAACGAATGAGCTGAATTTAAGCCCCATTTTTAACTATCAAATCGCTATTTTCAGGCACGGGGATAAAACGCACATCTTCACCACTCACATCAAAAATCTTAGCGGACTCAGCCTAGCCTACCCTGAGCCTTTGATTTTTTGGGCGCTGAGCCGAGAAAATTTCATCCCGCAAAAGAATTTTGCCGTGATGGTTTTTGGCGAGGAGCTGAGTTATGTTTGCTTTTTTGATGAGGGGGGACTGAGGGGCATAAAAAATCTACCAAGACTCAATCTCAAAGCCTTGGCCTTGAGGGAAAATAGGGAAGAATTTTTTGGTGAGATTCTGGGCTCTAAGGGGCATGTTTTGGAGTTTTTAAAGCTGCATAAGAGCGAAATTTTTTTAACCTTCAATGATGTTTTTGATTTTGGAGGATTTTTTGAGGGGAAATTTTGCCCTCATTTGAGACTTGAGGATGTTTTGAGGGAGGATAAGGCTCTGCAAAAGCTTTGTTTTCTAAGCCTGAAGCACCTGAATAATGAGGCCAATTTTATCAAAAAAAGCTGGGAATTGGGGCCCATCGTTGGGGGCATCATTTTGTTTTTGATGTGTTTTTTAGGCACTTTGGGTGGGTTGTTTTTGAAAGATTATCCGCAATATGTGCAAAATCAAATCACTCAGCAAAATAACGAAAATTTAAGGACGGATTTGAAAAAACTCAGCGAGGATGTTCTAATCTTAGAAGAAAATTTAAAAGAGCTCAACAGGACGCATAAAAATAACACGCTTTTGTTAGGGCAAAATGAAGAAATCCTGCGCGATTTGGTTGCGCATTTTAAGCCGAGCAAGGAGGAGAGTCGCAGGCTTTGGAGTGTTTTTGATTTTTTAGAGCAAAACGCGCTTAAAATTTCTTTTTTTGAGCTTAAAAATCAACAAATCGAGCTTGTTTTCAATACAGAAACGGATCACAAAAAAGCCTTGGAGGGCTTAGAAAAACGAAAGAATCTTAAGCTTTTAAACGCTGAGGGCAAAAGCCTGAAATTGGAGTTTGATGATGGGTAATTTTGTAACATATTTGGAGAATTTAAATTTAAGAGAAAAGATCTTTTTCGCGATTTTGATGGGGATCTTGGGAATTTTTTTAGCCCTTAAATTTTATGAGAATTTTTTCGAGCATTTTGTGGAGGAAATTGCTAGCTTGAATGTTGAAAATTTACAGGAAAAAAAGGCACAGATCAATGATTTGATGCGAAGAAAAAATGACCTAAAAATCGAGATTGATGCGCAAAATTTAAGCCTTAGAAATCATCAAAAAAGCTTGATGATTTTTGCTAAAAATTATGAGGATTACTTGGATTTTATAGAGCTTTTGAGTAAAAAATACGGCTTGATTCTTAAAAATTTGCAAAATTCTTACGAAGATGGCGATTTCTTCCAAAGACATCGCTTGAATTTGGAGCTTAATGGAGAGTTTTCTGAGCTTTTATTTTTCATCCAAGAGCTTGAAAATTCACACCTTGTTTTTGTTTTTGAAAGCATCAAATTTCAAAACACAAAATCCCTAGCCCTAAGCCTTCATTTGAATTTGCAGTTCGTAGTCCTAAAATGACGCTTTTTGAGGGGCTAAGCAGGAGTGACGAGGGTGCTAAGATTTAAGCCAGAATTAATACAAACATTACGAAAAGATACAATTTTTGCACTATAATCAGCCTCAAATTTTAAAAAAAAGGAAAAACATGCAAGAAAAACAAAAAAATCAAGAGCTTGATCGGGCATTTTTAGGACATCCTAAGCCACTCTTTGCCCTCTCAGCCACTGAGCTTTGGGAGCGTTTTTCCTTCTACGGCATCAGACCCCTGCTCGTGCTTTTTATGAGCGCGACCCTATTAAGCGGCGGACTTGGTATGAGTAAGGAAGAAGCTGCGGCCATCGCTGGAATTTTTGGAGGCTGTATTTATTTGGCGGCCCTGCCGGGTGGCTGGATTGCGGATAATTTTTTGGGGCAAAAAAGGGCGGTTTTTATCGGGTGCATTCTCATTGCTTTGGGACATTTGAGTATCGCCTTGTCGTATTTTAACGCTCCCTTATTTTTTGTGGGACTTGCTTTGATTGTGCTTGGCACGGGACTTTTTAAGACCTGCTCCTCTGTGATGGTGGGCATGATGTATGATAAGAACGACCCAAGACGCGATTCGGGCTTTACCATTTTTTACATGGGGATCAATATCGGCGGCTTTCTGGCGCCTTTGGTGACGGGCTTTTTGCAGACAGAATACGGCTGGCACTTGGGCTTTGGCGCTGGGGGCATTGGCATGTTGATTGCGTTAGTAATTTTTGCCTTTAAGGCCGTGCCTGATTTTAAGGAATTTAACGAAAAAGTCGGAATGGACGAGGCTTGGGATAAAGCGACTAAATATAATAAAAATGCCCCTTATTTCATCGCTGTGTTTTTTGTGGTACTTGTGGGAGTTGCGATTTTAAGTATAAGTGGTGCGATAAATCTCAATCCCGTCGCCATTGCAAAAAGTATGACCATGGTGATTTTATGGTGTGCTGGGCTTTATTTTCTTTATCTTTTCTTTTTGACCTCTCTTACAAAAGATGAAAAGAAAAATTTAGTGCTTTTTGTGGTGTTATTTTTCGCTGCGGCCGTGTTTTGGTCGGTGTTTGAGCAACAATACACTACTTATAATTTTTTCGCCGATAGGCTCACCGACAAAATGGTTTTTAATTATGAAATTCCAACCGTATGGTTTCAGTCCATTAACTCCCTTTTCATCATACTTTTAGCGCCTGTGATTGGGGCGATTTGGGTTTATTTAGCGAAGAAAAATTTAGAGCTTTCATCACTAACTAAATTTTCTCTAGGCCTTGTTGGTGCTGGGATGGGCTTTTTGCTTATGGCTTTAGCGACTTCATCTTTACTTTCAAATAATGGCGGTGCCGAGAGTGCCACAAGCGCTATAGCCGCTGGAAATGCAGCCCTGGCATCCCCTTGGTGGCTGGTGGTGAGCCTTTTGTTTTTGACCCTGGGTGAGCTTTGTCTCTCGCCTGTGGGACTATCCATAATGACAAAAATCGCCCCAAAAATCATCAAATCTCAAGTCATGGGACTTTGGTTTGTAAGCATCTCGGTGGGCAATGTCCTAGCCGGACTCATCGGCGGCCATGCTAATGAAGAAAATTTAGCCACCCTGCCTGATTTATTTTATCAATGCGTGTGGATTTTATTTGGCGTGGCTGTGGTGCTTTTAATCCTTAAAAAATTTATAAAAAAATTAGAAAAGTAATTTGGAGGGTTTGTGATGAGTGCGTTTGCCAAGAGGGTGGAAAAACTGCGAGAGGCCATGCGAAAAAACGGCTTGGATGCCTATCTTGTGGTGAGTGCGGATGCGCATTTGAGTGAATATTTGTGCGATCATTACAAGGTGAAGGATTTTTTAAGCGGCTTTCAGGGCTCGGTTGGGACCCTGCTTTTTACGCAAAAAGAGGCTTATTTGTGGGCAGATGGGCGCTATTGGTTGCAGGCGCAAAAGCAGCTTGAGGGAAGCGGCATAGCTCTGCAAAAACAAGATAGGGAAAACACTTTTCAAAATTGGATCAAGAAAAATTTAGACAAGGATCGAATTTTAGGCAGTGATTTTTCCGTGCTGAATTTAGCGCTAAAAAGAGAGCTTGATCCTTTTTGCACCCTGAAGCATTGCGATTTAATTGCCCCTCTTTGGCCGGATCGCCCCCCCCTTCCTAGGGTGCCAATTTACGCTCACGAGGAGGAGTACTGCGCCCAAAGCGCTGGGGAGAAAATCGCCCTCGTGCGTGAGAAAATGCGTGAGCTTGGCGCCTTGAATCATCTCATTTCAAGCCTTGATGACATCGCTTATCTTACGAATTTACGCGGCGGCGATGTGGAGTATAATCCCGTTTTTTTGAGCCACTTGCTGATAGAGCAGGATAGAGCCTTGCTCTTTGTGGATGGGGCGAAGGTGCCAGAAAATTTAAGGGCCAGGCTTGAGGGTGAGGGCATTTTTTTGGCCCCCTATGATGGGGTGCTTTGTGAGCTTGAAAAGCTAAAAGACACCACCCTGCTGATCGAGCCGTCCAAGATGACGGCCTTGCTCGTGGGGGGGTTAAATTCTAGTGTGGAGCTGGTGGAGGAAATCAATCCCAGCACGCATTTGAAGGCCATCAAAAGCGCGAAAGAAATCGCTCACATCGAGGGGGCGATGATCGAGGACGGGGTGGCCTTGTGCCGCTTTTTTGCTTGGCTGGAGGAGGCTTTGGCAAGAGGTGAGAGCGTGGATGAGGTGGATATTGATACGAAGGTCAGCGCATTCAGGGCTAGAGGCGAGCATTATATCAGCAATAGTTTTGCGACCATAGCGGCCTTTAAGGGCAATGGCGCCTTCCCGCATTATAAGGCAGAAAGGGGGAAGTGCCTGAAGATAGAAGGCGATGGCTTTTTGCTCATCGACTCGGGCGGTCAGTATAAAAACGGCACGACGGACATCACGAGGGTCGTGCCTGTGGGGAATTTAAACCAGGAGCAGATTCGCGATTATACTTTGGTTTTGAAGGCGCACATTGCGATTTCACGGACGATTTTCCCTAAGGATATCGCCATGCCGCTTCTGGATGCCATCACTCGGGCGCCTTTGTGGGAGGAGCAGCTTGACTACATGCATGGCACAGGACACGGGGTGGGTTATTTTCTCAATGTCCACGAGGGCCCGCAAGTGCTTTCGTATTTTGCGCCCGTGCTTGAAAAAACGAGGGCCAAGGAGGGGATGCTAAGCTCCATAGAGCCCGGAATTTATAAGGCAGGTAAGTGGGGTGTGAGGCTTGAAAATTTGGTGATCAACGCTAGGGTGGAAAGTCCTAAAAATACAGCCTTTGGGGAATTTTTGCGCTTCAAGCCTGTGACGCTTTGTCCCTTTGAACCACGCTGCATCGATGCGAATTTGCTTGATGACAAAGAGAAAGCTTGGCTTAATGCCTACCATCAGGAGGTGTTTGAGAAACTCGCCCCGCATCTGCAAGATGAGCCAAAAGCCTTAGAATGGCTAAGGCTAAGAACGCGGGGAATTTAAGAGCAGCAGAAAATAAATCCCAGCCTCACTGGAGGAGTCTGAGCACATTTTGCT
>NZ_JAUMZG010000016.1 GCF_030528245.1 Campylobacter sp. | reverse complement strand
TTGAGAAAGTCGAAGAAGGAGTTGAGCCCTGAAAGGATGAGGGAGAGGGGGGATAAAAAACGCGAGACGATAAAATAAAGCAAAATGATGCTTATGAAGCTCACAAAAATCACAATCATGGCCTGTATGAGTGCGATTTTATAAACGGGGGCGTTGATTTCGCTCATATTTTCACCGATACAAATCGTGTAGTTTTTTGTGAATTGAGTGCAAATTCCAAATCTTTCATTCCCATCCTCGGCTCTGGTGTATGTGAAAACCTCATAGCCGGCTCTTTCTTTGGCTATGGTGGCTACGGCCGTGATGTCGAATTTGGGATCCAGCATTTCCCTGTCCTTAGCGACAAAAATTTGATGGTTTTGGTCAAAAGCGAAAACGCGACCGGGTAAATTTTCAAATTCTTGCTGCAAATCGGCCACCAGCACATCAACGGCCAAAACGCCGATGAATTTTCCATCCTTATGCAGGGCGATCGCGTAGGTGAAGCAGGGCTGTTTTGTGGTAACATCAATGTAGGAGGGTGTGATGTAGATGTCCTTAGTTTTCAGCGCTTCTTGGTAGTATTCTCTCGTCCTCGCATCGTAATCATCCGCCTTGCCATAAATCCCAAAGTCAAGATTTTTCGCATCCGAGTCAGGGTCGCTAACGACAAGCTCGCCATTAGGCTGGGCGATATAGACAGCTAAAAATCTCCCCGAATCTCTAAAGGTCTTCAAATCGCGCCCCACAAAACGCTCGAGGGCTTCTTGGTGGTCAAGATTGCCGAGCGGATGTTTGAGGATATTTTTCGCAAAACTCTCAACCGCGGCGGAATTTCTGGCCTTGAAGCTTTCCATAGAATTTTTAGCCGTTTCGACAAAATGCGTCTGGGCATTGACAACCTCCGTAGAAATCGCATCCTTGACGAATATAAAAGTGGTGATTCCTAAGATAATCAAACACAAAACCGCTACCAGATTTGCAAGTAAGGCTACTTTAATTTTGACACTTTTCATCGCTCAATCTCTCCAAAAATTTGTTTTGATTCTATCACAAAATGCTACGCGTTTTTAAATGCGCGTTTTTAAATTGGGATGGTGAAAATTTTGACCGATTGCCCAAATGTAAATTAAAAATTTATTTATCATTAAACTTATATTTGTAAAATAAAGAACTAGCAAAAAATTTTAAAGGAAAAGCCATGAAAAAAGTCTTCTTGTTGTTTCTTTCGTTTTTTTGTCTCGCTTTGCAAGCGGAGGTTAAGGATAATCCCCGCGTGAGCGTTAGCATAGCGCCTCAGGCCTTTTTTGTGAAGAAAATTGCGGGGAATGATTTGGACGTCAATGTGATCTTGCCTGAAAATGCGGACGAGCATAATTTTGAATTCAAAATCGATACGATGAAAACGCTTGAAAAAAGCGATATTTATTTCACGATGGGCCTAGAATTTGAAGAGGTTTTCAAAAATAAATTCAAGCAAAACTTTCCCAAGCTGGAGCTTGCTAGTATGCAAGAGGGCATTGCTTTGGCACATTCTGAGCACCATCACGATCACGATGAGGGCTTTGCGGATGAGGATGTGAAAAATCGCTCGATTGAGGATTGGGTTGGGGAATTCAATTCCGTTTATCCCACGCTGCAAAGTGGCGCACTGAAGGAGGTTTTGCAGTCCAAAGCTAAGGCTCAGGATAAGAGCTATGAAGAGGTTTTAGA
Organism: Campylobacter sp.; assembly: GCF_030528245.1. Classification (GTDB taxonomy): domain Bacteria; phylum Campylobacterota; class Campylobacteria; order Campylobacterales; family Campylobacteraceae; genus Campylobacter_D. Next base: position 30,818 of record NZ_JAUMZG010000016.1, on the reverse strand, counting down.
ATACTACAACACAGGCTACAAAAGCGATGTGGATAAGATAAAAATCAGCAAGGATGGGGGTTTTGTATTTTACAGCAAGGGAAAGCAATACGGCGCAAAATATGCTTATAAGGGCTATCAAATCTTGCAATACAAGTCGGGCAAAAGGGGCGTGAGGTATCAATTTGAAGCCATAAGTGGCGATGAGCAAGCTCCAAAATTCATACAATTTAGCGACCACAATATCAAGCCGAACAAGGTCAATCATTTTCACATTTATATGGGCAATGAGGGTTTTGATAAGCTCAATGAAGAGGTGAAAAATTGGCCGACCTTCTACCTTGCTACGATGAAGGAAAAAGACATCATTGAGGATATGAGGGCGCATTCGCATGAGGAGGATGACCCTCACACTTGGCTCGATCCTATTTTGGTTAAGAGCATAGCGACAAATATCGCTGAGGTTTTGAGTAAAAAATATCCAAAAAATGCGAAGCTCTACGAGGAAAATCTCAAAAAATTCCACCAAGAGCTCGACGCGCTTGATGCACAAATATCAAGCGAATTTAAGGACATCAAAAATAGAAAATTCATCGTTTATCATCCATCATGGGGCTATTTTGCCACTCGTTATAATTTGGAGCAAATTCCTGTTGAAATCAACGGGAAAGAGCCTAAACCAAAGGATTTGCAAGCGCTTATCGCTCTGGCTAAAAAAGAAAAAATCAAGGCGATTTTCGTGCAGCCGGGCTTTCCTGAAAATGCGGCAAAAAATCTAGCGAAAGAGTGCGGTGCGAAGGTCATTTCCATCAATCATTTGGCTCAAAATTGGGATGAGGAGCTTTTAAAAACGGTTGAGGTTTTAAAACTGAATTTGAAATGAGAATTCTTTTTTGTTTTTTGTGGATGAGCGTCCAACTGTCAGCTTGTGCCTTGTGCGCAAGCTACACGCCGACGACCTTTGTGAATTTTGACTTCAACGCCACAAGCGACAAAATTCAATCCATAAACATAAAATGGGAATTTTCCAAAGAATTCACCCAAACGCTTTTGGAAAATTACGATTTGAATTACAACGACAATTTTGACGCAGAAGAGCTTGAAATGATCGAATCGGCTTTGCTTGACTATCTCAAACCCAACGAATTTCTCACAGAACTCTCACTGCATCAAAACGACAAAATGAGCGCCATAAAAACGCAATTCCGGCCGGGAGAATTGCTTTTTAAAGATTCCCAATTTTTCTATCATTATGAAGCGTTTTTCGAAGTGGGCTTGGAGAATGAAAAAATCTTTCATCTTAAAATTCACGATCCCAACGGTTTTTTTCAATTCATTTTTCAAAATCCCAAAGAACTGCAACTGAACGAGAATTTTTATTTGAGTGCCAATGACAATTTAGACTTTGTCTTTTTTCAAATTTTAAGCGGTAAAATCAAAGAAAATTCCAAACAAAATCCCGCCCAGCAGGATCAGAACCTAAAACATAGCTTTGCCAATTTCAACAACGCTCTTTTTGCCTCACTCAAAGAACTTTTGAAAAAAGATACGGATGCAAAAACCCTATTCCTACTCGCCCTACTTTCTTTTGGATACGGCATTTTTCACGCCACAGGTCCGGGCCACGCCAAAACTTTGACGAGTTCTTATTTTTTGACGCACAAAAGCTCGAACAAAAAAATCCTATATTTTTGCCTCAAAATAGCACTGATCCACACCCTAAGCGCCTTTTTGCTCGTGAGTTTTGCCCTCTTGTTTCTCGATGTTTTTTTGCGCTCCTTCAGCAAGGATGCCAGTTTCATTTTGACTCAAATTTCTAGCGTCCTCATCATACTCATCGCCCTTTTCATGCTGGGTAAAAAAATTCTAAGTCCCAAGCACCCGCACAACTGCTCCTGCTGCCATCAAAGCCCCTCACCCCTAAGCGAATGGGCCCTCATCAGCGCCGCTGCCATCGTGCCTTGTCCGGGCACACTTTTGCTCTTCATCTTTGCCTATGAGATCAACTTCATATCCGCCTCCATCAGTGCCATTTTTACGAGTTTGGGGATGTGCTTCATCCTCTTTATTCTGGCACTTTTATCGAACAAAATACATTTCAAATTCAAGGGATTAAGATTTTTTTTAGAATATTTAGGCATTTGCCTCATGCTTTTTTTCGGTTTTTTTATCTTCATCAGTGCCCAGAAAGGAGTGTTTTGAATGCTTTTTTTCCAAATTTCTAATCTCCACTATAGCTACAATAAAATTCCCATCCTAAAAAACATCCACCTCAGCTACGACAGCAAAGATTTTCTCTCCATCATCGGCCCCAATGGCTCAGGCAAATCCACGCTCATCAAGCTCATTTTAGGCCTTCTGAAGGCTAAGGGCGGCATTCGTTTCTTTCATCTTGGCCAAAAAGATTTCGCCTATGTCCCCCAGCACACTCTCGCCAATCCAAATTTCTCCGCCCGTGTCCTTGAGGTCGTTTTGATGGGACTCATCCGCAAAAAGAGCTTTGGTTTTTACAGCAAGTCGGACAAAGAAAAAGCCCTCAAAGCCCTTAAGCTTGTAGGGATGGAGGATTTTTGGGGCAGAGGGCTTGACAGTCTCAGCGGCGGGCAGAGGCAGAGGGTCTTCATCGCCAGAGCCCTAGTGGATGAGTGCAAACTCCTCATTTTGGACGAGCCCACCGCAAGCGTGGATAGCAAGAGCGCGGTGCAAATTTTTGAAATATTAAGCGCTCTGCATAAAAGGGGCATGGGCGTGATCGTCGTTTGCCACGACATCAACCTCGTCCTAGCCTACAGCGATAAAATCGCCCATCTTGACGGAGAGCTTTTTTTACATCCTAACGCAAAAGAGGGACAAAAAAGCGCATTTTTAAAGCATCTTTACGAAAATCACGCCCACTTTTGCGATGTGGAAATGAGCCTTAAAAATTGCGTCCAATGTGAAAATTTCAATCTCTGCGGCATCAGAGCGCAAAAAAAGCCTCCAAAAATCATCACCCCCCTAAGACAAAATTATGCTTGAAATTTTAAACTACACCTTCTTCCAAAACGCCCTTCTTGCCGCGGTTTTAGTCAGCATTGCCTGCGGGGCCATGGGGGTTTTGATCATGATCAATCGCCTTTTTTCAATGGCCGGAGGCATCACACACGCAGCCTTTGGGGGCATAGGCATAGCCTTTTATTTTTCCTTACCCGTCCTCCTTAGCACGGGAATTTGGACGCTTTTTTTGGCCTTTCTCATCGCCTTTTTAAGCCAGCGCTATCAAAACAGAAGCGACAACTTCATCGCCGTCATTTGGGCCTTTGGCATGGCAGTGGGGGTGATTTTGATCGACTTGAGCCCGGGCTATCAAAGTGATTTGATGGCTTATTTATTTGGCAGTATTTTGGCGGTTTCAAGCCAAGATTTGTGGCTCATGCTGGGCGTTGATGCGTTTTTGATCACACTCCTAACGCTTTTTTATCGGCAGTTTGAAATTCTTAGCTTTGATAGCGAATTCGCCAAAAGCAAGGGCATTAATGCCAATTTTTTCTACTATCTTCTCATTGCGATGATGGCGTTTTGTATCGTCATTTCCATCCGCCTTGTGGGACTCATTTTGGTGATGGCGCTTTTGAGCATCCCCAGCTTTATCGCTGAAAATTTCGCCAAAAGACTGGGCGCGATGATGGCGATCTCCGTGCTTTTAAGCACGATTTTTTGCCTTGGCGGACTTTTGGTGAGCTATTTTTTCAATCTCTCAAGCGGCGCTTGCATCATACTCCTAGCCTGCGTGGGTTTTGCGCTGAGTGTGGCGCTGAGATTTTTTAGATGACTATTTTTTGCGGTAAATTTCATTTTTGACCTCCACGCATTTGAAGCCTTTTTTATCCAAAACCGCCACGCGCAAAAAGCCCCCATCATCCACCTTACCCTCACACAAATAAACCCGCTCGGCAATCCTCATCGCCAGCTTTGTGCGGTTACGATGCCCAAAAACTTGATAAAAATTCGCAGGATGATTTTCGCAAAATTCTGCCGCCACCCTCTGACTGTCCTCATAATCCCCCACCCCATAAATGAAATCACAACTGGGCACAAAGCTCAAATGGGACGCTTTTTTCGGCAGGACATTGACCCCGCCGTGCGAGCAAAAAACCCTCTTGGAATCGTATTTATACCAAAGGCACTCCCTCAAGTGCGGGTAAAATTCCCGCCCATCCTTTGGAGTGAGTCTTTCTGCGCGAAAATCCTTCAAGGTATGCTCATTAAATTCCTTAGAATGCGTGAGCTCTCCGTTTGCCCATTTTATCAAATGTCTTTCGTGATTGCCCTCCAAAAGGCAAACATTGGGCCTTTTGCAAATTTTAAGCAGATATTTTAAAACCTTGCCGTTTTCAACCCCCCTATCGATGTAATCGCCTAAAAATATGTAAAATTCATCGTCCTTAAGGCCTTTGAGGTATTTTTTCAGCACCGAGTAGCATCCTTGCAAATCGCCGATATGATGGACCCTTTTATAAGCACTCAAATCGGGCATTTCATAGAGACAATCCTGCCAAGAATCAGGACTTAAAATGCGGTATTTTTTGGGGATTTTTCTTAGCAGGGTTGCGGTTTTTTCTATGAGTTTTGTAGGGGTTAGAAAGCCCGTTTTTTTCGCGTGGGAGAGGTTATTTTGCAGGCATTGCTCCAAGGAGGCTCCGCTAAAATCGATCACAAAAAATTCATAACGATGCGCATCGGCTAAATCCTTAAAAGGCTTGAGAGTCTCACTATAAGCATTGATGATGCAAAACTCACCCTTTAGCATCCTGATTTTTAGAAAATAAAGCAAAATGTGATTGAGCTCGTTGTCGTTTTTGTAATCCAGACTCTTATACCCCCCCAAAAGCTGCCTGTTTCTAGCGCTTAAGGCCCTAAGCCCGTTCATATCTAGCACGAAGTCCTTGAGGGCATTTTTGCGGATGAATTCCTCCTGTCCCGCGTGATAATTCCCCCTCAAAACCAACAAAACGCGCAAAACAAAACTCTAAATTTTCTTTAAAAATTCAGTTTTCAGCACCACAACACCCAGCTTATCCACCCTCGCTTCAATCTCACCCTCCCTAGCCGTGAGCTTGATATTTTTGATAGTCGTGCCCCTTTTGAGCGTGCCGCTAGCCCCCTTGACCCTCAGATCCTTCACCACGCTGACACTATCGCCCGCACTAAGCGCCACCCCGTTAGCATCCTTCATTTTTTCTCCTTTCTCTGGCGATGATGTTTAAAATTTCAGTGCTTAGAGCAAAAAGCATCGCCACATAAATATAGCCCTTGCTAAAGTGCCAATCAAAACTCTGAGCGACCAAAACGACCCCTATCATCACCAAAAAGGCTAGGGCTAAAATTTTGATGCTAGGATAGCGCTCGACAAAATCAGCAATGGGCTTTGAGGCAAAAAGCATCACCAAAACCGCCAAAATCACCGCGATGATCATGATTTCAACATCCTCGGCTATCCCCACCGCCGTGATCACGCTATCAAGCGAAAACACAATGTCAATGACGGCAATCTCAGCCACCACGACCCAAAGCCTTGAGCTAAGTCTCATCGCGGGGGTGTTGGCCTCTTTTTGCGGGCTGAAAATTTCCCCCTTGATTTCTTTGATGGATTTTGCGATCAAAAACAGCCCCCCCAACAGCAGCACCAGGTCCCTGCCTGAAATTACCCCCCCATGCCCACCAATGCCCCCGCCAAAAAAAGCAAAATAAGAAAGGCTAAAAAGTGCGGAATTCAAAAGCTCCTCATCATCACCAAAATAAACAGAAAACAAAGGCGTGCTAAGCTTCATCACCCAAAAAAGCGACAAAAGCAGCAAGATGCGCGTGAGCATCGCGAAGCCAAGCCCCAAAATCCGTCCCTTATCGCGATGCTGCGGGGGGAGTTTGCTCACCAAAATCGCTAAGAAGATGATATTATCCACGCCCAGCACAATCTCAAGCGCCGAGAGGGTCAAAAGCGTCATCCAAGCATCCGGACTAAAAATCCATTCAAACATCGTCATCCTCGTTTCAAAAGCTCATTTTATTATGATAAAACTAACGACCAGCCCCGCGGTGGTTTGAAAGCCCTCTTTCAAAAATTTTCACCACGCTCTGGGGTAGGATTTCATGCTCTAGGGCGTGAATTGTCGCCTCAAATTCATCAAAATCCAAGCCCTCCCTTTCAAAAGCCTTCTGCGCGATGATTTCCCCGCCATCTAGCGCCTCACTCACCCAATGCACACTCACCCCCGCGACCTTCATATCGCTCTCAAAGCTTTCTTTTATGGCATTTGCGCCCTTGAAAAGGGGCAGCAATGAGGGATGCAGGTTGATGGCCCTGATCCTTCGCGTGAAAACAGGGCCCAAAATGCGCATAAAGCCCGCCAAAATGGTCAAATCCGCCCCGCTTTTTTCTATCTCTCCCACCAGGGCCCGGTCAAATTCCTCTCTGCTGGCAAAATTTTGATGCTCCAAAATCACGCTCTCAAGCCCAAATCGCGCCGCCCTTTTTATCCCCAAAGCGTCCCTTTTATTGCACAGGCACAGCACCACCTCAAAGCGATTTTCTCCGAAGCTTTTTTGATGCAAATTTTTCAAAAGATTTTCCAAATTGCTCCCATTCCCACTAAAAAGCACGGCAAGTTTCACAAGCATTTTAAGCCCTCTATCAGCTTTAAGGCGTCAAAGCTATTGGCGTTGAAGCGGTATTTTTGCGCCACCAAAGCGTGAGCCAAAACGGCATTTTTCGCTGCCTCCAGCGGGGCAAAACCCGCCCCCAAAAGCGCGGCCACCATCCCCGCTAGCACATCCCCACTCCCGCCCTTAGCCAAAGCCGCCGTGCCGCAATCAACCACAAAAAGCGCCTCATTTTGGACGATGATGGGATTTGCGCCCTTTAGGATCAAAACGCAAGGGTGGGCCCTGGCAAATTTTCTCGCGTAAAAAAAACGATTTTTCTGAACCGCCTCCACGCTCAAATCCTCCCCAAAACACAAGCGATAAAGCCTTGTAAATTCCTTAGGGTGCGGGGTTAGCACCACATCGGGGCGCCTCAAAAAGGGCAGAATTTCCTCGCTGGAAAAACAAGCCGCATCCAAAACCAAAGGGATATTTTGCAAGATTCCATCCCTCAAAATCTCTAAATCCTCTAAGCCCATCCCCAAGGCCGCCGCACTGGCATCAGCGGCGATCTTGTCCTTTAGCATTAAAAGCGGCGAGAAGCTTTTGTTGCCCACTAAGGACACAAGCCCGGCTCCAAATTCCAGCGCCCCAAGCCCAGCCAAGGTCCCCGCACTCGCACTCCCTGCGATACAAACATGCCCGTAATCGCCCTTGTTGGAGCAGCCTTTGCGCTCGATGAGGCGCAGGTCCTTTTTCTGCAGCAAATAGCCCTCAGGACTTGGGGCAAAATGGCGCTCCTCCACGCCCAAATGCGCCACCCTAAGCCGACCCACGCTTTCCTTGGCAAAGTCCTCCAGCAAGGACTCTTTGAGCGCGCCCATGCAAAGGGTCAAATCCGCCCTGAAGCAAACCCCACTCCCAAGCCCAGAAGGCAGATCGCAGGCGATTTTAAAGGCCTTGCAAGAGGAGGCCTTTTGGATGAGTTCGGCCGTTTTGGCATCAAGATCCCCCCTAAACCCCCGCCCAAAAATGCAATCCACAATGAGGTCAAATTTTTCAAAATCAGGCTCTTTTTCTAAAAATTCAAAGCCGTAGTTTTTTAAAATTTCTTCTTGCTTTTTAAAAATTCCACACTCCCTAAAGCCCAATTTATAAGCCTCCGCTCCAGAAAGATGCCGCAGCGCGACCAGGCCATCGGCCGCGTTTTTCCCTCCGCCTAGCAAAAAAAGCACCCTCGCTCTTTTAAATTTTTTGCTTTTTTTGCGCACCACTCTTGCCAGTGCCGCTCCTGCATTTTCCATCAAAATTAACTCATCCAAGCCCTTTTTCATCGCCGCTTGGTCTAAAATTTCCCCTGCGTTAAAAATCCTCCTCATCCCTCCCCTCCTTTGGGTAGGCTTTTTTGCGTTTTGGCGCCGAGCTCTTTGAGCTTGGCTATCCTTGAGCTCAAATTCCCCGTGCCACTTTGAAGCTTGTTTTGCATCGTTTCAATGCTAGCGCTTAAATTTTTGGACGCATTTTTAAGCCTTTCAAAATCCTCCAAAAAGCCCGCAAATTTATCGTGAAATTTACCCAGCTCGTCGAAGGCCTTGAGGACATTTTCGCCGCTTTTAATCTGCCGCCAAGAAATGTTGATGGTATTAAGCGCCATGAAAAGCGTGTGCGGCGTGGTGAGGTAAATTTTTTTCTCATAAGCATAGCGATAAAGCCCCGCATCCACGCTCAGGGCAAGATCAAGGATGTTTTGATAGGGGATGAAAAGCAAGACGAAATCATAGCTGTGATGGTCAAATTTCGCGTAGGGCTTTTTGGAAAGCTCATCAATGCGCGCCTTAAGATTGAAGGCAAGATCCCGGCACACCCCCTCGCTCAAATCCTCAAAGTCAAAGCTGCTCGGCAGGGAAAATTTCGCATCGATGATGATGCTTTTTTGCGGGTCCAAAAACACCACCGCATCGGGTTTGTAGCTCTTGTCTTCATCCTTAAAATGCGCTTGGAGTTTATACTGGCTCTCCGGGATCAGGCCACTGCTTTCAAGCACGGATTTGAGCTGAAGCTCGGCAAAATTCCCGCGAATTTTTTTATCGCCCCTTAAAATTTTGGCGAGCTTGTCCGCATCCGCGCTGAGATTTTGCGAAAATTCAAAGATATTTTTGACCGTATTTTTAAGCCCCAGTTCGTTTTCCAAAAGCCGCTGGCTGTATTCTTTGACGCTTTGTTTGACGGGGGTGAAAACATCATTTAAAAGCTTTTTAATATCCTCGCCTAGCATCAATTTATTTTGATGGAGGAAGTTGAGATTTTGCTTTTGCAAATTCCGCTCCATCCTCTCCTCCAAATGCCTCAAATTCCGCTCATAATCCCCCCTCATCCTCTGCTTTTCATCCTCACAGACACGCCCCAGCTCCTCGATGCGCGCGGCCTTTTCCTCGAGCATTTTTTGCAAAAATTCCACCTGCGAGAGGGCGCGGATTTTTTCCTCAGAAAGTTGGCGCAAATCTTGCTGCAATCCTTGCTGGAATTTGCGATTTTGCCTAGCGTAAAGATAAAAAAGCAGAGGCAAAATCACCCCCGCTAGCACGATGAGGATGAGCTCAATCATTTTGCATCCTAAAGCTCAAAGCCTCCAAAATATGCCCCCTGCCGATGAGCTCGCTCGCGTCCAAATCCGCACAACTCCTAGCGACCTTTAAAATTTTATTGCAGGCCCTTTGGGAGAGTTTGAAGCGAGAAAGGGCTAAATTCAAAGCCTCCTGCGCCTGCGCGTCCAAGACGCAAAAACGCTTCAGATCCTCATCCTTAAGCTTGCCGTTAAATTCCCTCTGCCCGCGCTTTTTGCCAAAAATAAAGGCCTCCAAAACGCGCTCACTCATTTGCCCCGAGCTCAAGCTGGGCCCATCCTCCATCCTGCTCTCATCCATCGCCACATACAAATCCACGCGGTCCAAGATGGCGGCTGAGATGCGATTTTTATAGCGCTTGACCTCGAGCTCTGTGCAGGTGCAGCTTAAATTTTGCGAGAACAAATTCCCGCAGGGGCAGGGGTTTTGCGCGGCGGCGAAGATGAATTTTGTCTGGTAGGTGATCTTGGAATTGACCCGTGAAATTTGGATTTTGTGATCCTCCAAAGGCTCCCTTAAGCTTTCAATGATGGTTTTGGAAAAATGCGGGAATTCATCAAAAAACAGCACGCCGCCGTTTGCCAAAGCCACTTCGCCGATCTTTGCATTGACCGTGCCACCGCCAAAAATGCTAGCGCGCGTGGAGCTGTGATGCGGGTGCCTGAAGGGTCTGCGCTGGGTGAGCTCGCAGTCCTTTGCATCGAGGGAGAGGTAGGCGTTTTGGAGCAAAATTTCGTCCAAATTTTGCGGGGGCATGATGTCGACAAGTCGCTTCGCGCACATGCTTTTGCCGCTGCCCGGACTGCCCTCAAAGAGGATATTGTGCATGCCAAGTGCGGCGATGAGGCAGGCTCTTTTGGCGCGCTCTTGGCCCTTAACATCGATAAAATCAAGCTCAAATTCGGTATGCGGGATGAAGATCTCATCCCCAAGATGCAGGGGCTTGGCAAAGAGGGGGTGGGTTTTACAAAAGCGGAATTTTTCATAGTTTTTTTCCTTAAAAAATTCCATCGCCTCGCTCAAATGAGAAAGGGCGTAGATTTCTAAATTGGGTATCATCGAGGCCTTTGGGGCCATCGTTTGTGGCACAAGAACGCGAGCTTTTTTGCACTTAGTGCCGAGAAAAAGCAGGAGGGAAAAAAGCTCACCCGTGCTTTTGATACTCCCATCAAGCCCCAGCTCCCCCACGACAAAAAAATCCTCCAAATCCTCATTTTGCAGGAGAATCAAAAGGGCGATGGCTAGGTCAAAATGCGAGCCCTTTTTGGGCACACCTGAGGGGCTTAGGTTGATGGTGATTTTTTTGGCAGGCAGGGTGAAATCGCAGTTTAAAAGCGTGGCCTTGATGCGCTCGATGCTTTCTTTGATGGCTGAATTTGGCAGCCCCACGATGCTAAGGCTCGGCAGCCCCCTCGTAAAAACGCTCTCCACATCAATGAGATCTAAGGTTTCGTTGAAACTGACGCACTGGAGCTTTTTCATCGTGCTTTTTTTGCTTTTTTGAATTCTTTATCAAATCTTTGTCGCTTGAGGAAGGGAATTTTTTCTATGAAAAGATGGCCGTTTAGATGGTCGTTTTCGTGCTGGAGGGCTACAGCTAAAAAACCCTCCGCCTGAAGCTCTTTCTCCGCCCCAAAACGATCCTGATAACGCAGCAAGATGCGGGCATGCCGCTCCACCTCCTCAAAGAAATCAGGCACACTCAAGCAGCCCTCCGTGCCAAGGATGAGCTCCTCAGAAAGCGGGGTGATGTGGGGGTTGATGACCTCGATCAAGTCCTCTTTTTTCTGCTCCTTGTCCTCGTTTAAAATATTGACGATAAAAACCCGCAAGGGCACATCGACCTGAATGGCCGCCAGTCCCACACCGCTGCTTGCCCTCATCGTCTCATACATATCATCAAGCAAGGTGTGAAGCGCCGAGTCGAAGCGCTCAACGGCTTGGGATTTGAGAAAAAGCCTTTTGTTGGGATAGGTGATGATTTTTCTTAGCAAGATAAACCCCCTATTTGAAGCTCTTTCCCAGGACCTTATCGATAAGCCCGTATTCTTTAGCCTCAAGCGCACTCATGAAAAAATCCCTCTCGGTGTCCTTGGCGATTTTGGCGATTTTTTGCCCTGTGTTTTTGGCTAAAATTTCGTTGAGTATGCCCTTTAGTCTTAAAATTTCCTTAGCTTGGATTTCAATATCACTAGCCTGCCCCCTCGCTCCTCCTAGAGGCTGGTGGATCATAATGCGAGAATTGGGCAGGGCGAAGCGCTTATCCGTCGCGCCGCAACTGAGCAAAAAGGCCCCCATCGAAGCGGCCTGCCCTATGCAGATGGTGCAAACATCGGGCTTGATATAATTCATCGTATCATAGATGCTAAAGCCGCTGGTGATGACCCCGCCGGGCGAGTTGATGTAAAGATAAATGTCCTTTTGCGGATCTTCTGCCTCCAAAAACAAAAGCTGCGCCACGATGGATGCGGCGACCTCGTCATTGATCTCGCCGCTTAGCATGATGATGCGATCCTTCAAAAGCCTTGAGTAAATATCATAGCTGCGCTCTCCGCGACTGGTTTTTTCGATGACATAGGGGATATACATTAGGCCTCCTTTTTGGCTTCTTTTTCGGGCCTTGGCATGAAAATATCCTTGAAGAGCTTTTCCTCAAGCAGGGCCATTTTCACCGCCGGTAAGGTGCCGCGCTTTTTATAGTTTTCCAAATGCTCCTTGGGATTAAAACCGTAACGATAAGCCTCAAAATACACCGCCTGAACGAGCTCCTGATCGCTCACATCCAGCGCGCGCATCTTAGCCAAGGCATCGATGATGAAGGTGAGCTTCACGCTCTTTATCGCCTCATCCTTGAAGCTTTCTCTTTTGGCCTTGTATTTTTCCTCATCGCCGCCAAGCTCCTTTTTTTCATCCTCGCTAAGGGTGCTGAAAGCTTGCCCAAACTGCATGTCCGTCTCCTGCTCCACAATACCCCTTGGCAGATCAAAATCAAAATTCTCCAAAAGCGCATCGGCGAATTTAGCCTTAAGCTCCTCATTGACAAGCTTGAAAAGCTTTTCGTTTTTGATTTGCTCCCTTAAATTCCCCTCCAAAAGCTCAAGGCTGGGCTTTTCTTCTTTGGGCAGGATTTTTTTGAGCAGGGTCTCGTCAAGCTCGGGGATTTTAAGCGTCTCAATTTCGTGCAGTTTCACCCTAAAAACCGCATCCTTCCCCGCCAAATGCGCCGCTGCGTAGTCCTTAGGAAAGCTTACATTGATCTCCCTTTCCTCTCCGGGCACAAGCCCCACCATACCCTCCTCAAAGCCCGGTATGAACTGCTTTGAGCCTATTTCTAGGACATAATTTTCAGCCCTGCCTCCATCAAAAGCCTTACCATCGACAAAGCCCTCAAAGTCAAATTTAGCAAAATCCCCCTCCTTCAGAGCCCTTTTTGACCCAATGGGCTCCGTGCTTGCAAATCGCCTCAAAAGCTCCTGTTTTTTGGCATCAATCTCCCCCTCATCCGCTTCTGGAATGCTGTATTCTGGGATGCATTTTTCATAGCCGTCAAGATTGAATTCAGGCTTGAACGAAAGCACAAACACAGCCGCAATCTCCCCATCCTTTCTCTCAAAGCTCTCAAAATACGGCTCACCCACAAGCTCTCTCGCCTCCCTTTTCAAAGCCTTCAAAGCACTATCCACCGCGCTTTTGAGGAGATTTTGCTCCGCATCATTACCCAGCTCCTTCTCATAGCGCTTAAGCACCGCACTCACGGGCACCTTGCCCGGACGAAAGCCGTCCATCCTCATGGTTTTGGAGGCCTTTTTTGCGAGCTTTTCCATTTCATTTTTTATCGCTTGTGGAGAAATTTTAACGCTAGCGCTCGCATTGATGAGATCGAGCAGCTCTGTTTTCACTTCCATCATCGTTCCTTAGCTAAAAATTTTAAGTAAGGATTGTAGCAATTTTTCCTTAATCACTTGCACAAACATTAAATTCATTTATGATAAAATGCCCAAAAATCAACTTTCGGAGTGCGCGTGCAAAATCGATTCGAAACTTGCGTCAAAACGATGCTTAAAATCATCGGCGAAAATCCCGCCCGCGAGGGTCTTGCCAAAACTCCCGCCCGCGTTTTTAGGGCCTATGAATTTTTAACCAGCGGCTACGGCCAAGACGCTGGCCAAATCCTCAACGGCGCCCTCTTTGAAAGCTCAAACAACGAAATGATTTTAGTGCGCGATATAGAATTTTACAGCCTTTGCGAGCATCATCTTTTACCCTTTTTTGGACGGGTGCATTGTGCCTACATCCCTGACAAAAAAGTCGTGGGGCTTTCTAAAATCCCCCGCCTTGTGGAAATTTTTTCAAGAAGATTACAAATCCAAGAGCAGCTCACCGAGCAAATCGCCCAGGCCCTCATGGACAATGTCGGCGCAAAAGGCGTGGGCGTGGTCATCCAAGCGCGGCACTTGTGCGTGGAAATGCGCGGGGTGCAAAAGGTCAACTCCACCACCTCCACCTCAGCCCTGCGGGGACTCTTCCTCAAAAACGAAAAAACGCGCAGGGAATTTTTCTCCCTCATCAACTCCCCCAAGGGGGCGCGTTTTTGATGAGTCTTGAAAAACTTCGCTCAAAGCTCGGCAAGGAAAATTTAAGCGCCACCTTTGGAGAAATCACAAAAATTTCCGCCACGAGCATAGAAATTTCAGGGCTTAAAACCAGCATCGGCGACATCGTGCGCTTGGTCTCTAACGACAATGAAAATTTACAAACCCTCGCCATGGTCGTTTCGATTAAGGAAAAATTCAGCTACCTCAGCCCCTTTTCCTTCATCGAGGGCTTTAAGGTAAATGATAGAGCCTTCATCAGCGATGCGGGGATGCAAATCGGCGTCAGCGATGCGCTTTTGGGGCGCGTGGTGGATCCCTTCATGAACCCAAAGGACGGCAAGGGCGGCATCGAGCCCGTCAAATTCATGCCCATAATGCGCCCCCCCATCGATGCGATGAAGCGGGGTTTGATCGAGGAAATTTTCCCCGTGGGGGTCAAGAGCATCGACGCCCTGCTAACCTGCGGCGTGGGGCAGAAACTAGGAATTTTTGCGGGTAGTGGCGTGGGGAAATCCACACTGATGGGGATGATCGTAAAAAATTCCAAGGCCCCCGTCAAGGTCGTAGCCCTCATCGGCGAGCGGGGGCGTGAAATCCCTGAATTCATCCAAAAAAATCTCGGCGGCAAACTAGAAAACACCGTCATCATCGTAGCCACAAGCGATGACAGTGCCCTCATGCGCAAATATGGCGCTTTTTGCGCGATGAGCGTGGCGGAGTATTTTAAGGAGCAGGGGCGAGATGTGCTTTTCATCATGGATAGCGTTACGCGTTTTGCGATGGCACAGAGGGAGATCGGCCTAGCCCTCGGTGAGCCGCCCACGACTAAGGGCTATCCGCCAAGTGTGCTAAGCCTACTGCCCCAGCTCATGGAGCGCGCGGGCAAAGAGGAGGGCAAGGGGACGATCACGGCCTTTTTTACAGTGCTAGTCGATGGGGATGATATGAGCGATCCCATCGCCGATCAGAGCCGCTCGATACTGGATGGGCACATCGTGCTAAGCAGGGAGCTGACCGACTTTGGAATTTACCCACCCATCAATATCCAAAACTCCGCCTCGAGGGTAATGAACGACATCATAGACCCCGCGCACAAGATGAGCGCTATGAAATTCAAGCGCCTGAATGCCCTTTTGAAAGAAAATGAGGTCCTGCTTCGCATCGGGGCCTATCAAAGGGGCAGCGATAAAGAGCTCGATGAGGCGGTTACGAAGAAAGATTTTATGCAAAAATTCCTCACGCAAAGTCCTGAAGAAAGCTTTGAGCTAGCCCAGACCTTGGAATTTCTTAATGAAATCAACACCCCAAACCCACAGCCCTCCTCAATAACCCTACCTAATCCCAATCTGCAATGAATTTATGAAGGGGTAGGATCCAAAGGCCTCGTTTTAGCATTTTAAAAAATACTCCCTAATTTTTTCCACATCCTTCGTTTTTGTGAGGGCTAGCATGAGTAAAATTCTCGCCTTTTGCGGGTTCAAATCCCCAGCACCCACAAAGCCCAGCCTCACATCCTCCTCGCTCAAAACCACGCGAGCATCCGCCACTCGGGAGCTTACCACCACCCTCAAGCCCTCTCGCATCAGGGTTTTTAAGACGCTTTTTGAGTCCTCGTGGATGCTACCCGCACCGCTTCCTGCCACGACAATGCCCCTCGTGCCGTTTTCAAAAAAGGCCCGTGCCGCCACCCCGCTGCCATCGTTTGAGTAGGTGTAAATGATGTCAACCTGCGGCAGGGTCCTGAGCGCGCTCACATCAAAGGGGGGGATTTTGGCGCATTTTTCGCCAAAATGCACCCTCCCGTCCACGATGTAGCCCAAATTCTCGCATGAGCTGAAGGCATCGACATTCAAAGAATGCACCTTGGTCGCCCCCCTGGCGCTTAAAATTCTATCATTCATCGCTATCATCACGCCCCTGGCATCCTTGTGCGCTGCGAGGGCTACGGCGTTGTAGAGATTTTTGGGACCATCAGCACCCATCGCCGTGCTTGGACGCATGGCCCCGGTCAAAACCACAGGCTTGTCGCTTTTGAGGGTTAAATGCAGAAAATAAGCCGTTTCTTCCATCGTATCCGTGCCATGAGTGATGACGATGCCATCAACACCCTCTGCGAAGAGCTTTGGAATTTCTGCAGCAAGCCTTAGCCAAATCGCATCGCGCATATTGGCGCTGTCGATATTAGCGATCTGTCGCCCCTGGATGTCCGCCAGGCGCTCGATCCCCACCGCAGCCTCCATCAAGGCCTCCACACCAAGCCTCCCCGCCTCATAGCCCGTCGTGGCCACCGCACTGGGCGCAAGGCCTGCGATGGTCCCGCCTGTGGCTAGGATCGCGATTTTCGCACGGGTCTGCATTAGAGAATTTCTCTAACGATGAGCTGCGGGGTTACGAGGCCTCGGAATTCATTTTTAGAAATGCTCCCCACAAGACTGATGCACTCATCCACCTGCGGCTCCTTGTCAAAATGAAAAAACAAGGCCTCAACGACCTTATTTTTTTTCGTCAAAATAAGCTTCAAATGCTTTTCTTCCTTACCCAAAAGCCTTTTGTTTTTAACCCTCAAATTCTCAAGGACAAAAAAAGGGCGCGGGTTTTTATGCCCGAAGGGCTCAAAATTTTCCAAAAGCTCAAGCAGTTGAAAATCCACATCCTCAGGCTCCAAAACGCCCAAAATTTCATCACTATCCAAAAAATCCTCCGCCGGTATCCTTCCCCCCTCTGTCTGCAAAATTTCCTGCAGGGCTTCAAATTGATCAAGCTCCAAGCTAAGCCCCGCCGCGCCCTTGTGTCCGCCGTAGTTTTGCAAACAAGTGCTAGCCTTGGTGATTAAATTTAAAATGTCGATTTTGCCCACGCTTCTGGCGCTACCCTTGAGCCTGTTTTCACTTTGAGAAAAGACAAAAGAGGGCTTTTTAAAATGCTTTGCTAAGCGACTGGCCACGATGCCAAGCACCCCCTCATGCCAGCCCTCGCCGCTAGCGATGATGCAGGGCCCTAGCGCGTTGGCTTGCTTTAAGGACTCCTCAAAAAGCTGCCTCTCCTCGTCCTTGCGGCTTTCGTTAAAGCTAGCAATCTGCTCCAAATAGCCCAGGGCCTCGCTTAAATTTTTCGTGCGCAAAAAGCGATAGGAGAGGTTCGCATCGTCCATCCTGCCCGCGCTGTTGATGAGGGGGGCGATGAGGAAGCCGATGTTATCGATGGCGAATTTGTCCTTTTGATAGTGCTGCTTGATCGCCCTAAAGGCCGCTCTTTTGGATTGGTTGATGCGCTCGATGCCCCGCCGCACCAAGGCCCTATTCAGGTCTCTAAGCTCCATCATATCCGCGATGATGGCGATGGCCAAAAGCTCGATGAATTTACTCAGGTCGTATTTGAGTTTGCAGACCTCTTTCAGGGCAGCAAGCAGATACCAAGCCACCTGCGCGCCGCAAATTTCAATGTCAGGGAAGCCATCGCTTTCTTGCTTGGGATTGATGATGGCATAGGCCTGAGGCAGGGTGGCAAGGGGCGTGTGATGATCTGTGATGATGAGATCGATCCCCCTTTCCTTGCAGAGTTTGGCCGCATCCAGAGCCGCGATGCCATTATCCACCGTGAGGATCAAATCCGCATCCAGCTCCTCGATGAGCTCGGTGCTTAAGCCGTAGCCGTCCTTGAAGCGGTTAGGAATTTTCACCTCGTAGTCAAAACTCAAATCATCAAAAAATTCACTCACAATGACGCAGGAAATGATCCCATCCACATCATAATCGCCCACGATGACGATTTTTTGATTTTTCTCAAGAGCCTCTTTGATGCGGTGAGCGGCCTTGTAGCTGTCTTTAAGGGCGCTGGGATGAGGCAGGTCGCAAAGCCTCTTGTGCTGGTCATTTTCAAAGCGCGCGGCGAGAATTTCTTGCAAGATGCGTTTATTGATGGGCTTCACCGGCTGCCTTGATGAAGGAAAATATCACAGGATTGACCCGCTCGAGTCTGGAGGTAAATTCGGGATGAAACTGCACGGCTAGAAAAAAGGGATGCCCCGCAAGCTCCACCGCCTCGATGAGCCCCTCGCTCTCCCCGCTCACCACAAGCCCCCTACTCTCGTAGTCTTTGCGGAATTTTGGATTGGCCTCGTAGCGATGGCGATGGCGCTCTTTGATGCTTTTTTTGCCCCCGTAAATTTGAGAAAGCAGGGTTTTGTCTTTGATTTTGCATTCGTAAGAACCAAGCCGCATCGTGCCTCCAAGCGGCGTTTTGGCGGTGCGGATCTGCTTTTTGCCGCTGCTATCAATGAACGCATCGATGAGGTAGACGACTGGGTTTTTCGTCCCCGCGTCAAATTCGCTAGAATGCGCGTCCTCAAGCCCCAAAACCCTCCTCGCAAATTCCACCAAAACAAGCTGCATCCCCAAACAAATACCTAAAAACGGGATTTTGCGCTCCCTCGCGTGGGTGATGGCTCTGATCTTCCCCTCCACGCCCCGACATCCAAAGCCGCCCGCTACCAAAATGCCATCCACATCCCTAAGGCTCGTATCGAGATCTGAGCTTTCAAGCTTTTCGCTATCCATCCACGCGATATTCACGCGCGTATCCAGTGCGGCTCCGGCGTGGATGAGGGCCTCGGTGAGGCTTTTGTAGCTCTCTTTCAAATCCACATACTTGCCCACAAAGGCGATTTTGACCTCATGGCTGGGTGCGATGACGCGCTTGACCAGACTGTCCCAGTTTTTCATATCGGGCCTTAAATTTTTAAGCCCTAAGGCCGTGCAAATGGGCGTTAGAATGTCCTGCTTCAAAAAATTCAGGGGGATTTGATAAATGCTGGCCGCATCCACGCTTTCAATGACGCAGTTGCGCTCCACCCCGCAAGCGATGGCGATTTTGTCTTTCAAATCTCTATCCAGCGGCTTTTCACTGCGACAAATGATCATGTCAGGGCTGATGCCGATGCGCCTTAGCTCTCCCACGCTGTGCTGGGTGGGCTTGGTTTTGAGTTCGCCTGTGGCCTTGATGAGCGGCACGAGGGTGAGGTGGATGTTCATCGCTTCGTTTTTACCCACCTCCAAACGCAGGGCGCGGATGGCCTCCAAAAAGGGCAAACCCTCTATATCACCCACGGTGCCGCCGATTTCTACGATCAAAATGTCTCTGCCCTCACCCGCCCTCTTGATGCGCTCCTTAATCTCCCCCACGATGTGCGGTATGACCTGTATCGTCTTGCCAAGATACTCGCCGCGCCTTTCTTTTTCGATCACGCTTTGATAAACCCTGCCCGTGGTGAAGTTGTTGATTTGGCTTAAATTTTCGTCCAAAAATCTCTCATAATGCCCCAAATCCAAGTCCGTCTCGGCCCCGTCCTCTGTAACGAAAACCTCGCCATGCTCAAAGGGACTCATGGTGCCAGGATCCACATTGATGTAGGGATCGGCCTTTAAAATGCTCACCTTGAGCTTGGAATTTTTTAAAAGCGTGGCGATGGAGGCAGCGGCGATGCCCTTGCCAAGAGAGCTTAAAACGCCGCCCGTTATGAAGATAAATTTGGTCGCTTGCATGCAATTTAGGCCTTAAATTTTTTTGAGATTATAACGATAAAAAGTTTTCGTTTTATTATTTTGAGTAAAATCGCCGCACAATTTTTAAGGAAATACCATGCCATTCAGTCCCCAGCAAAAAGCGATTTTCAAGACGAATTTAAGGATGATTGAAAACGAGGCCTTAAGGGCGGAGCTTGGGCAAATTCAGGGCCTAAATCACGCATTACTTTGCGGAAGCGATCCGCTTGATATCAATCTACAAGTGCGGGGGGGGGGGGGTAAACTCTACGCAAATCCCTTGCGCGAAATCCAAAGCAAGGCCAGCTTTTACCAGCAAAAATTCTCCCTTTACCCCGTGCTGTTTTTTTACGGCGTGGGGAATGGGATCTTACTCAAAATCCTCTTTCAAAACCCCATCCACAAAGTCATCGTCGTTTTTGAAAAAGAGCTTGAAATTTTATGGCACATCTTGCATCTTTTAGATTTTTCTAAGGAGCTTGGAGAAAAGAGGCTTTGTTTTCACCCGGCAAATCTTTCAAATGATGATTTGGACGCACTTTGTGAGGGGCTTAATGTCTTCGCTAAAATTTACCGCTTGGAATTTTCGTGTGCGTTTTATGAAAAATTTAGCGAGGATTTTGCAAGGCTTGATAAGGCTCTTACTGAGGCGTTTTACAAAAGCACCCTGCGCTTTGGAAACGACATTGATGATGCCCTGATGGGGCTTGAAAATTTCACCCACAACCTCCCCAAAATGCTCACCCACCCTAGCCTCAAAAGCCTCACAAAAGCCTACAAAAAGCGCTATGAAACGGTCATCATCGTTAGCACAGGTCCTAGCCTCACCAAGCAAATTCCGCTTTTGAGGGAGGTGCAGGAGAGGGCGCTCATTTTCTCCGCTGATAGCGCCTATGCCATCCTCGCAAGGGCAGGGGTGAGGGCGGATTTTGTTTTCATGGTGGAGCGGACGGATTTTACGGCAGAATTTTTCAACAACGACTTTAAAGAAATGGACGCGGGGGTGCTTTTCATCTGTGCGGCTGTGGTGCATCCTAACGCCCTTGCTTACCTTGAAAAAACGGGACGATCCTACATGCTCGTGCCGCGCAATTACGACTTTGCTTATTATTGCGATTTTAAGGATTTTGGCTACGCGACAGACTGCATCAGTGTGGCGCATATGGCCTTTGAGCTAGCCTGCGCGCTGGAATTTAAAAACATCATCTTCATCGGACAGGATTTGGCCTTTGATGAAGAGGGAAATTCGCATCCTAAGGATTATCTTCATAGAGCGGATTTTGAAAGTGGGGAAAGGGCTATCAAAACCCTAGCTTACGGGGGTGAGGGCTGGGTGCGAACGCATGGCCTTTGGCTGCTTTTTAAGCAAATTTTAGAGCTTTTCATCGCTAGGGCCCAAAAAGAAGGGATAAAAATTTACAACGCCACGGAGGGTGGTGTGAGGATACAAGGGGCGGTTGAAAAGCCCTTTGCTGAGTGCTGTGCGGAGCTTTTGGGTGGGGAAATTGCAAAACCCCTGCCGTTTTTGGAGGTGGCGGAGGATGAAAAGCAAAGCGAATGGCTTTTGAAGGCCTATGCTAAGGTGTATTTAGCGGTGAGAAAGTGCGAGGCAATGCAGGCCGAACTTGGGGAGCTTTTTGCGAATTTGGAGCTTGAAAATTTAGAATTTGAGGCCTTGAAAATTTTAAGCGGTAAGCTGGATGCGCTTAAGGAAAATATCCTCAAAAACGGGGCCTTGCTGGAGGTTTTGCGTCCAAGTTTGCACGAATTTGAGTTGGAGTTCATGCGGATTTTTGTCTTCAAGCCCTCAAGCGAGGAGGAAAAACGGGAAAAAATTCTAGCCATGATAAGGCTTTATTTACAGTGGCTGGATTTGAGTCTTAACTCCATCAAGAGGCAAAAACTCGCCCTTTTGGAAAACATCAGGCCCCTAGAACAGGCGCTGAAGAAGAGGAATTTTTTTAGCAAAATTACAAAGTGGAAAGAAAAAGTGGCTAAAATTTAAGAAAAAATTTAAGGAAAACAATGCGAGTTAGCCTGCTTTTTCACACCCCGCTTTCTGTTTGCTCTCACGCGATGCGCACCTGTTGGCAGAGCTTTGAAAAGGGCGATTGCGGCGGTGAGAAGGACAAGGAGCTCATCGATAGGGTGGGGAATAAATTCAAGCACGCTTCCACTTTGGAGCATTTGAATTACAATTTTTACATCCAAGAAATTTCAAGGGCCTGCTTGCAAGAATTAGCCCGCCATAGGCATGCGAGTTTTAGCGTCAAAAGCACGCGTTATACGCTTAAGGAGCTGAGAAACGAGGGTGAATTTAGAGAGGGGGACTTTGAGGGCGCTGGGCGTTATTTGGTATTTTGCGGCAATGAGGCGGTGGATAATGCTAGCATTAGGGCGCTTGAGAATTTACGCGCGATTTTGCAAACGAGCATCAGCCTAGACCTTGCCAAATACTGCTTGCCTGAGAGTTATAAAACCGAGCTTACCTTTAGCATTAATGCTAGAAGCTTGCAAAATTTCCTCTCTTTGCGCAGTTCAAAGGCGGCTTTGTGGGAGATTAGAGCCTTGGCGGGGGCGATGTTTGAGGCGCTGCCACAGGAGCATCGCTTTATTTTTGAGCACTGCATGGGTAATTAAGACTAATTTAATCTTATTTTGCTTACAATTTTGGGAAATTTAAAAAAGGAGATGAGATGGTGCGGTTTGAAGAAACTCTCGGCAAATTTTTCCTCAACTTTTTTAAATGTTATCCAATGTGCGCCTTGTGCGCCTGACTTCTACTCTAAACATTATCATAAATTTACAATCAAACTAAAGTTTTCAAGGGTTTTTCCCAAGTTCAAACATTTCATTACGCATTGATTTAAGGAATTATTATGGCAAATTTAACACACAACAACTTCACCCCAAGCACCCTAGCCCTGCACGCAGGCTATGAGTATGACCGACAAAGGACCCTAAGCATCCCGATCTATCAAAGCACGGCTTATAGCTTTGAAAATTTGGAGCAGGCAGGCAAACGCTTCGCCCTTGAAGAGCTGGGCAACATCTACACCCGCGTTACAAACCCCACCATACAGGCGCTAGCAGAGCGTCTCAACGCCATCGAGGGCGGCGCTAGCAGCATCATCACCGCAAGCGGCACCTCGGCTTTGTTTTACACCCTTGTCAATACGGCTTCTGTGGGCGATAATATTATCTATTCTAACAAAATTTACGGAGGCTCTCAAACCCTTCTGGCACACATTTTGAAGCGCTTTGGCATCGAGGGGAGGGTTTTTGACATTGACAATGCGAAAGGACTTGAAAATTTGATCGATGATAGGACGAAGGCCATTTTCTTTGAAAGCCTTTCAAATCCCCAAATTTCCATAGCCGATACCCGCACCATCACGCAAATTGCTCAAAAATACAAAATCATCAGCATTTGCGATAACACAGTCGCCACCCCCTTCTTGCACCGCTCTTTTGATTTTGGCGTGGATGTGGTCGTTTATAGCCTCACAAAATACATCAACGGGCAAGGTTCTGCCCTAGGCGGAGCGATCATAGAGCGCCACGGACTCAATGCGTTGATCAAAGACAATCCGCGCTACCCAGAATTCAACACCCCAGACGAGAGCTATCACGGGCTGATTTATAGCCAGCTGCCCCTGCCGAATTTTTGCGCGCGGGTCCTGCTTGAGTGGCTGCGAAATACGGGAGCCTGCATCTCTCCTACGAATGCGTGGATCATCCTGCAAGGGCTTGAAACTTTGGACCTGCGCATCAAAAAACACTCAGATAGCGCCTTAAAAATCGCCGAATTTTTAGAAAAGCACCCCCAAGTGGATGAGGTGAGTTACCCGGGCCTTGCTTCAAACCCTTACAATAAGCTTTTGAAAACTTATTTCAAAGATGGTTTGGCCAGTGGTTTGTTAAGCTTTGAGGCGAAAAGCGAGGAACAGGCTTTGAAAATTTGCAACAACCTAGAGCTTTTCTCCATCACCGCTAACATAGGCGATAGCAAATCCCTCATCATACACCCCTACTCCACAACGCACTCCCAGCTCAGTCAAAAGGAACTCGACTCAGCGCAAATCACGCCAAAAACGGTAAGACTTAGCATAGGGCTTGAGGATGTGGAGGATTTGATAAAGGATTTGAAGCGAGCGATTGAGGCTTAGGAGAAGCTTGATGCCACTGATCATCCCTAAGGACATCCCCGCTTTTGAAAGCCTGAAAAATAATGTTTTCATCATGGACACACAAAGGGCGAATACGCAAAAAATTCGCCCCTTAGAAATTGTCATTTTAAATTTAATGCCGACCAAGATAGAAACAGAAAATCAGCTTTTATCCTTGCTGGCGAATTCTCCTTTGCAGATCAACATCACCCTCATCGCCACTCAGAGCTATGTGGGCAAGAATACGCCCATGGAGCACTTGGATAAATTTTATAAGGGGATCAACAATTTCAAAGATAAAAAATTTGACGGGGCCATCGTTACGGGTGCGCCTGTGGAGCTTTTGGAATTTGAAGAGGTGAAGTATTGGGATGAGCTTAAGGATATTTTCACTTTTCTGCGTCAAAGCGTTACCAGCACGATGTATATTTGCTGGGGGGCTATGGGGGCGCTTTATTATTTTTACGGCATTGGAAAATATGCTTTGAGGGAAAAATCTTTTGGCGTTTTTGAGCATGAGGTGGTCAAGCAAGACTTGATTTTAAGCAATCTCAACGAACATGTTTTAATGCCCCACGCAAGGAATGCGCACATCGACGAGGAGGCCTTGAAAAGAAATAAAGAATTGCAAATCCTACTGCGAAACGATGAGGTGGGAATTTCTATGCTTAGAGACAGGCAAGATGTGTTTATTTTGGGGCATTTGGAGTATTTTAGAGAAACCTTAGAGCTCGAGTACATTAGAGATTTTCAACTCAATCACAAAATAAAACGACCCAAAAATTACTACAAAAATGACGGCAGCATCAAATACAACTGGCGCTCGGATGCGGGGACCATCTTTTCCAATTGGCTCAATTATTATGTTTATCAAACCACACCCTTCGTTTTATAATCACCAAAGGATCACCATGAATCAAGAATTTTTCACTCATTTTTTAAAACTTTCCAGTCCTCAAATTTTCATCATTTTCGCCGTGCTTTTTGGGATATTTTTTTGCATCAAAAGGATGCGCGATAAAAAAATCAATTTCTCCCTAAGGATGCTCTTCGCCCTTTTTGTGGGACTTTTTTTGGGTTTCATTTTGCAGCATTTGGCGGCCTATCCCGATGCCAATGAAGCAAAAAGCATCGTTTGGTTTGGCGAGGCCAAACATTGGCTTGGATTTTTCAGCGGCGTTTTCGTCTCCTTCATCAAGATGCTCGTCATCCCCCTCATTTTCGCCTGCATCATCAAGGTGATCATAGAGATCGACAAGGACATGAAAATCACAGCCCTCATAGGCACGAGCTTGTTTTGGATACTCTTTAGCACGGCTTTAGCGGCGATGCTCGGAGTATTTTTGGCGCTGAGTTTTGGCTTGGGAGAGGGCTTTGGCCAGACTGAGGGGACGCGACAAATCAGGGAAATTTCAAGCTTTACGGACATTTTGAAAAATCTCATCCCCAGCAACATCATCAACGCCATGGCTAAGGAAAACATCATCGCCATCGTCCTTTTTGCTTTTTTTGTTGGAATTTGCGCAAAAAATATCAGCAAAAAAGATGAATACGCCAAGCCCTTTGAGAGCTTTAAAAATCTCGTGCTCTCATTCTACGGCCTCATGATGCACATGACCGCGGCCGTCATTCGTTTCATGCCTTATGCTGTGGTGTGCATGATGGCTAATGTGATTTTAAGCAACGGCTTTGAGGCCATCAAAACGGCAGGACTCTTCATCATCCTCACCTACGCGGCGATGATTTTGATGTTTCTGGTGCATTTTGCCCTCCTACTTTCTCAGGGCTTAAACCCACTCACTTACGCGAAAAAGGCCTTCCCCGTTTGGCTTTTCGCCTTCAGTTCCCGCTCCAGTGTGGCGACCCTGCCCCTTAGCATCTCCACCCTTCAAGAAAGGCTCGGGGTTTCCTCAGCGGTGGCAAATTTCGTAGCCTCCATCAGCACGACCACGGGGCTTAACGGTTGCGCGGGGTATTTTCCCGCAATGGCGGCGGTATTTGTGGCGGCTGTGCTGGGAGTGGAGCTTGATTTTAGCTTCATTTTGATGATAGTTTTGGTGGCTGTTTTGGGCTCTTTGGGCATCGCTGGGGTCCCGGGCAGCGCGACAATGGCAGCCTCCATCATGCTAGCGGGCATAGGCTTTGGAGAAAATTTCATGCTTTTAAGCTTGATTTTAGCCGTAGATCCCATCGTCGATATGGCGCGCACAGCAAGCAATGTCTCAGGCGCCATGACCTCAGCCCTTTGCACCGCTAAAAATCTCAAGGCCATCGATTTGCAAATTTATAAAAAGGACTAAAATGCACCCAGACACCCTACTCATACACGGAGGGCAAACGACAGACCCCAGAACGGGAGCCGTCAATGTGCCCATCTACCAAACCTCAACCTTCGCACAAAGGGCCCTAGGAGAGCACTCAGGCTATGAATACTCACGCACAAAAAACCCCACCCGAGACGGCATAGAAAGCCTCATAGCCGCGTGCGAGGGGGGCAAATACGGCTTTGCCTTTGCCTCAGGGATGGCGGCCATTGGCACGATTTTGAGCCTTTTTAAAAGCGGTGATAGCGTGGTGATTTCCCATAATGTTTATGGGGGGACCTTTAGAATTCTGGCTCAGGTTTTTTCGCAGTTTGAGCTGCATTATAAAATCGTAGATACGAGAAATTTGGAGGCTTTGGAGGCGGCTTTGAGTGAGGAAGTGAGGGCGGTCTTGATCGAAAGCCCGGCCAATCCTCTCCTCACAGTAACACCCCTAAGAGAAGTCGCCGCGCTTTGTAAAAAAAAAGGCATCTTAAGCATCGTGGATAATACCTTCATGACGCCCTATTTGCAAAGGCCGCTTGAGCTTGGCATCGATATAGTCTTACACTCTGCGACTAAGTATCTGGGTGGGCATAGCGATTTGATTGCGGGGCTTGTGGTGGTCGATGATGAGAATTTAGCCCAAAAAATAGGCTTTTTGCAAAACGCCATAGGCTCCATTTTAGCGCCATTTGAGAGTTTTTTACTCATTCGCGGGATGAAAACTTTAGGACTTAGGATGCAAAAACACTGCGAAAACGCCCTCTTCTTAGCGCAAAAACTCAGCCAATGCCAAGCCGTGCAAAGGGTTCATTACCCCGGCTTAGAAGATAGCGAGGATTACGCCACGCACAAGGCTCAGGCGCGTGGAGGCGGGGGGGGGGTTTTGAGCTTCGTTTTGAAGGAGGATTATGACCATAAAATTTTTCTCAAAAGCACGAAAATCATCGTTTTGGCCGAAAGTCTGGGCGGGGTGGAGTCGCTGCTTTGCCATCCGGCTAGCATGACTCACGCCTCCATCCCCGAGCACATACGAAGGGCCAATGGAATTTGTGATGGTTTGATTCGGCTTTCTGTGGGCATCGAGGATGCTAGGGATCTGCTGGATGATGTGATGGGGGCCATTGAGAGGGCTAGAAAATAATGCTTTACCACTCAAGTATCGAACTCATAGGCAACACCCCCCTAGTGGAACTTTCGCGCATCAAAATTCCCAACCAAAACCGCATTTTTGCTAAATTGGAGTCGCAAAATCCCGCCGGGGGCATCAAGGATCGCGTCGCCTTTCAAATTTTGAGCAAATTACGGCGCGAGGGCGCTTTGAATGA
The DNA here is from genome assembly GCF_030528245.1 of Campylobacter sp. Taxonomy (GTDB): domain Bacteria; phylum Campylobacterota; class Campylobacteria; order Campylobacterales; family Campylobacteraceae; genus Campylobacter_D. The sequence continues at coordinate 3,656 of NZ_JAUMZG010000016.1, read as the reverse complement.
AAATTCCGTCATCATTGAGCCCACGGCTGGCAATATGGGGCTTGGCATAGCCTTTGTGGCCTTACATTTTGGGCTTCGTGTGCAGCTTGTGGTGCCAGAAAAATTCTCCATAGAAAAGCAAACCCTCATGCGTAGCTTGGGCGCTGAGGTCATCAACACGCCCAAAGATGAGGGCATGCAGGGCGCTATCGCGAAGGCTAAGGAGCTTTTGGATGCTAATCCCAACGCCCTCACTCTCAATCAATTTGAAAATCCAGAAAATCCAAAAACGCACTACGAAAATACGGCTCGAGAAATTTATGCGGACCTGCCGGGGCTTGATTTTTTCGTCTGCGGCGCTGGTAGCGGGGGGAGTTTTAGCGGGATCGTCAAATTTTTAAAGGAGCAAAATGAAAAAATTCAAGCCGTGCTTTGCGATCCTGTGGGCTCCATCATCGGAGGTGGCACGGGCGGCTGCATGAACATCGAGGGCATCGGCAATAATTTCATCCCCAACACCATGAATTTAAAGCTCATCGATAGCGTGGAAAAAATCAGTGATGAGGAGGCCTATGAGGGGCTTAGGATGGCGATAAAAAATGAGGGGCTTTTGGTGGGGATTTCATCCGGAGCCTGCCTGAGGGCCTGCTTGAAGCTTGCGGAGAGGGTTGAAAAATCCACCATCGTAACGCTTTTTGCCGATGATTTCAGTCGGTATCTCAGCAAAGAAATCCTTTAAATTTTTAGCTTCACTCAATTTTGATAAAATCCACCCCCACTAAAAATTTAGGATAAAAAATGAACGACACGATAAAAATCATCGGCGCCAGGGAAAACAATCTCAAAAACATCCACCTAGAACTCCCCAAAAACAAGCTCATCGTCTTCACCGGGCTCTCAGGCTCGGGCAAATCCACCCTAGCCTTTGGCACGCTTTATGCCGAGGGGCAAAGACGCTACATAGAAAGCCTCAGCGCCTATGCGCGCCAGTTTTTAGACAGGGTCGGCAAGCCTGAAGTCGACAAGATCGAAGGGCTCACGCCCGCCATCGCCATCGATCAAAAAACCACCTCCAAAAACCCTCGCTCCACCGTGGGGACCATCACTGAAATTTACGATTATCTACGCCTGCTTTACGCGCGCATAGGCATCCAGCACTGCCATCAATGCGGGGAAAAAATTTCCTCGATGAGTGTTGGCGACATCACGAATGAAATTTTAAAGCTCCCAGAGGGCGCTAAAATCATCATCTACTCCCCACTAGTGCGTGAAAAAAAGGGCTCTTACGCGGATTTGCTTGAGAATTTGAGACAAAAGGGCTTTGTGCGGGTGCAAATCGATGGGGTTTTGGTGCGACTTGATGAAGAAATAGAGCTTTCCAAGACCAAAAAGCACACCATCAAGCTCGTCATCGACCGCTTGGAAATCCAAAAGGATCTTCTGGCTCGGTTGAGCGGCGACATTGAAAGGGGGCTTGAGGAGAGCTTTGGGACGCTGGAAATTGAGGTGCTAAACGCCGATGAGCTAGGCATTGAGCGGCATTATCATTACAGCGAGCATAATGCTTGTTTTGCCTGCAAAATTTCTTTCCCCCCGCTTGAGCCTTTAAGCTTTTCCTTCAACTCCCCCAAAGGAGCCTGTGAGGACTGCGGCGGACTGGGCATCCGCTACACTTTGGACATGAGCAAAATCATCGATGAAAATTTAAGCCTTGAGGGCGGGGCCGTGCGGGTGATGTATGGCTTTAACAAAAGCTATTATTATAAATTTCTCCTTGCCTTTTGCGAGCAAAACGACATCCCGACCAAAATTCCCTACGCCGAGCTTGATGCAGAGCAAAAAAAGCTCATCCACTACGGCACGGCTAAGGCGGTGGAATTTTTTTGGAAGCGGCACAGGCTGAAGCGCCAATTTGAGGGCGTGGTGAAGATCGCCTACGACATGCTAAAGGATGAGAAGGACTTGGCTGAATTTATGAGCGAGAAGCCCTGCAAGAACTGCGGTGGGCATCGCTTGGGGCCGCAAAATTTAGCCGTTAGGGTCGCGGGCAAGGGGCTGGGTGAAATTTTGGACATGAGCATAGAAAATAGCGCGAATTTTTTCTCCAATGAAAACAATTTCTCCCATCTTTCCCCGCAAGAAGCCCTCATCGCCACGCCCATTTTAAAAGAAATCAACGAAAGGCTTTTTTTTCTCTTTGATGTGGGGCTTGGATACTTGAGTCTGGGACGGGATGCGAGGAGCATTAGCGGGGGGGAGGCGCAGCGCATCCGCATCGCCTCGCAGATTGGCTCGGGGCTTAGCGGGGTGATGTATGTGCTCGATGAGCCTAGCATCGGACTGCACGAGAGGGACACGCAAAAGCTCATCAAAACCCTGCGCAATTTGCAGCAAAAGGGCAATACCCTCATCGTGGTCGAGCACGATAAAAAGACCATTGAGTCGGCGGATTTTATCGTGGATATAGGGCCGCGGGCGGGGAAATTTGGCGGGGAGGTCGTTTTTGCTGGGAATTTTAAAGCCCTGCTTGAGAGCAAGGGGCAAACCGCCCTTTTTATGAGCGGGAAAAAGAGCGTTTCGCACCAAAAAAATCGCCCCCAAAAGCACTGGTTGAAGCTCAAAAATGTGAGCATCAATAACATCAAAAACCTAGACGCCGCCTTTCCTCTGCAAAATTTAGTCGCCATCACGGGGGTGTCTGGCTCGGGGAAGAGTTCTTTGATCCTGCAAACCCTCCTGCCCTTTGCCAAAGAGGCCCTCAACCGAGCGAAAAAAATTCAAAAACTCAGCGGCGTGAAGCTTGAGGGACTGGAGCGGCTTGATAAGGTCATCTACCTCGATCAAAGCCCCATAGGTCGCACCCCCCGCTCAAATCCAGCCACCTACACGGGCACGATGGATGAAATTCGCAATCTCTTCGCCGCCACGAAGGAGGCCAAAATGCGCGGCTATAAGGCGGGGCGCTTTTCTTTCAATGTCAAGGGGGGGCGTTGTGAAAAATGTAGCGGGGATGGGGAGCTGAAGATTGAAATGCATTTTCTGCCCGATGTGATGGTTGTTTGCGATACTTGCATGGGAAAGCGCTACAATGAGGCGACTTTGGAGATAAAATACAGGGGCAAAAGCATAGCCGATGTGCTGGGCATGAGCATCTTGGAGGCGCGGGAATTTTTTGCCCCCGTGCCGAAAATCAAGCAGAAGCTTGAAACCCTCGTCAATGTGGGGCTTGACTATCTCACTCTGGGGCAAAATGCCACGACTCTAAGCGGGGGGGAGGCGCAAAGGATAAAGCTGGCCAAAGAGCTCAGTCGTAGCGATACGGGCAGGACGCTTTATATCCTTGATGAACCGACTACGGGACTGCATTTTGAGGATGTGGATAGGCTTGTGGTGGTGCTGCAGCACTTGGTGGGGCTTGGGAATTCGGTTTTTGTGATTGAGCATAATTTGGATGTGATTAAAAATGCGGATTTTATCATCGATATGGGGCCTGAGGGCGGTAGCAAGGGGGGAAAAATCATCAGCACGGGAAATGTGAAAAAAGTGGCTATGGAGCATAAAAAAAGCGGCTCTTATACGGGGTATTTTTTAAGCCTGGAGCTTGGGGGGTGAAATAGCAAAAATGGTGCGGATGAAAGGACTTGAACCTTCACGCATTGCTGCACCAGATCCTAAGT
>NZ_JAUMZG010000054.1 GCF_030528245.1 Campylobacter sp. | reverse complement strand
AACTCACACCCACATCGGCCAAAGGATGAAAAAATTTATATATAATGAGGGAAATGGGGGGAGCGGAATGATAATTTGTGAAGAAAAATGTGAATTTTTGGAAGCCATCGCTTCAAAATTAAGCCCTAGAGCTGTGGAGCTCGTTTTTGTGGATGATGACGAGATGCGAGGGTTGAATTTAAAACAAAGGGGCATGGATGAAAGCACGGATGTGCTTTCTTTTCCGCTGGTGAATGTGGGGGAGGGGCTGCCTTTGGGCTCTGTGGTGATTAACAAACATAGAGCCGCCGACAAGGCAAGGGAGCTAGGGCATAGCCTTGAGGATGAAATCGCCCTGCTTTTCATCCATGCTCTGCTTCATTTGCTGGGCTTTGACCATGAAAAGGATAGCGGTCAAATGCGACAAAAAGAGGGGGAGCTGGTGAAATTTTTCAAGCTGCCACCGAGCCTCATTGTTCGATCTGAGGCAGATGCCTGATGCGTAAAAACACGGGAAAGCGCGGGAGGGAGTTTTTCGTCAGGCCGTTGAATTTATAGGTGATGATGGAATTGATCGGCGGCGGATCGCTTCGATCTTTATCCTTGAGCCCCGAGCCGATTTTTATGGTTTTTCCATTAGGCATTTCACAGAGCAAGGCCCCGATCTTCCCCGCAAATTTACCCCTGCCCTCCGTGTAGCCTACGACCCTACACTCGGCATCTTCAAAGGGCTTGAGCTTGAGGGCATTGTCGCTGCGTCCCTTTTCGTAGGGACTTAAATTTTTCCTCACGATGACGCCCTCCCCGCCATTTTGAATGATGCCTTGATAAAAATTTTCAAGCTGAATTTTACTGTTGATCGGAATTTGCGGGATGATCTTAATGAAGGGGCTAGGATGCTTCGCCAAGTAATCCTCCAGCACGGATAAGCGCTTTTGCAAGCTGCAGGGGCTCAGTTTAAATTCCTCACAGGCCCTTGGCACATCAAAAACATTGTAGCTCACTTTTTGCCACAGCTCCTCTTTGCCCTCCTTGCTACGCACTAGCGCCGAAATGTCATCAAAGCTCCCCCTCCCCATATAAAGCTCCCCATCCAAGGCAAAAGGTGGAAAGGACTCGGTGAAAAAAGCTGGGGTTTTGATGGGATGATTTTGTCGCGTTTTAAGCACGACCCCGTCCCAAAGCCCTCGCACTCCGTCAAGCTTTTCACTCATCAAATAGCCCGTGAGGTTTTGCTCAGTGAGAGATGATTTGCTAAAATCCTTAAAAAGTAAAATTTCACTCGCAAAGGCGAAGGCGCTTAAAAAAACCAAAAATAAAATTTTAGAAAATATTGACGATGTAGGCATTGTTTTCTCTTTCTATTTTGTAATTATACTTTCCATCCAAATACAACACCAAGCGATAATAGCCATTATGTGAGCCAAAATCGATGCGCTTGAATAGGGAATCCTTGAGCCTGATGATCTTGCTTGGGGCTATTTTGTCGGATTTGAAATCCAGGACGATCTTGCTTGGGTTTCCTATGGAAAAATCGGCAATCAAATCGCTATCTGTGTTGATTTTGATCTTGTTTTTGTAGCTCGTGTAGGTCAAAAGTGTGTCGATTTTACCCATCTGAGCTGGGAGCTCAAAGTCCCTAGAGGAATTCGCATCGCTAGCGTTATTTTTGGGTATGGTCACGGACACATCCAAAATCTTTGAGGCCTCGGGGCTTTTGGAGCGCGTGAGCGTGTAGGTGTCGTGCCAGTCTATGCTTTTGTTGATGTCTAAATTCAATGTATCCTCTGTGCCGTCAAGATTGACATAATGAAAACTCACGCCCTTTAAAATTCTAGCACTGGAGTTGAATTTCACATCGCTTCTTTGAAAGGGTTGGGGCATGATGATGCTCGCATTTTCCTCAGCACTGAAAGGATTTTCCTTTGCGAAAGCCCAAACGCCCATCAGCAATAAAACCATGATTTTAACTTTCATCGGGGTAGAGTCCTTTCAGCTCGAAATAATCTTTCTGCGCCTTAGCGTTTTGCTCTTTGAGTTGTAGAATTTGCTTTGTTAATGCGTCCTTATTGGCCTCCAAAGAAAGCATCGTATCCAAAGAATACTGCCCAAAAAACATATTGCCAAAATAAACCGCCCCCACAATCACAAGCAGCGCCCAGAAGATAGTCGCCAAAATACTCGCATAAAGGCTCTTTTTCTTCGTGCTTTCGTCATATTCTTTGAGTAAATCGCTCAGATGTTTTCTCCCAAAAATTCATCATTTTCCAGCTCAATTTCAAGCAGCCTATTATACTTAGCCGTCCTATCCGCACGGGCTGGCGCACCCGTTTTGATCTGCCCTGTATTCAAAGCCACGGCAAAATCAGCGATAAAGCTATCCTCACTCTCGCCCGAGCGATGCGACATGATGCACCGGTAGCCATTCCTTTGCGCGAGGCGAACCGTGCGCATCGTCTGCGTGATAGTGCCGATTTGATTAGGTTTGATGAGGATCGCATTCGCCATTTTTTTCGCGATGCCCTCTTTTAAAATTTCCTCATTGGTTACGAACAAATCATCCCCCACGAGTTGAATTTTACGCCCCAAAGCCTCAGTGAGCTTCACCCAGCCCTCAAAATCATCCTCCGCCAAGCCGTCCTCGATGCTACAAATTGGATACTTCGCGCAAAGTTCCACATAGCGCGCGATAAGCTCCTCACTGCTCAAAGCCCTGCCCTCCAAGTGATACTTGTCATCCTTGAAAAATTCCGTGCTGGCGACATCCAGGGCGATTTTGACCGCACCCTCAAAGCCCGCCTTTTTGATGCATCGCACCAAAAGCTCTATGGGCTCGTTATTGTCCGATAAATTTGGCGCAAAACCGCCCTCATCGCCCAGGGCAGTGGGGTGATTTCTATCCGCCAATTCCTTCTTCAAAGCCGCGTAAATTTCACACACTGCCCGCAAAGCCTCCCTAAAGCTCGTAAAACCAAAGGGCATGATCATAAATTCCTGAAAATCCACGCTATTGTTCGCGTGGGCCCCGCCATTGATGATATTGCACATCGGCACGGGCAAAACGCTAGCATTCGCCCCGCCCAAATACCGATAAAGCGGCATCCCTAATGAATTTGCCACCGCTCGCGCCGTCGCCATCGAAACGCCCAAAGTCGCGTTCGCACCCAAACGGGAGTAATTTTTGCTTCCGTCAAGCTCACGCAAAACCTCATCGAGCTGGGTTTGATTGAAGGCGTCCAGTCCCAAAATCGCATCCGCTATGCTCTCATTGACATTAGAAATAGCCTTCAAAACGCCCTTCCCGCCAAATCGCGCCCCTCCATCTCTAAGCTCCAAAGCCTCCTTAGAGCCCGTGCTTGCTCCACTTGGCACTATGGCCGTCCCTGTGGAGCCGTCATTGAGCGTGATTTCGGTTTTTACGGTGGGATTACCCCTGCTATCAAGCACCTCATAAGCGCGAAGATCCTCAATCACCAGCATCATTCCTCTCCCTCATCGCCGCTCAAGGCCCCCTCTAGACCCATGGAATTTTGTATGGCCATAGTGATTTCATCGGCAAGGTCTGGATTTTCCTTCAAAAAGGCCTTAGAATTCTCCCTGCCCTGTCCCAATTTTTTATCCTTGTAGGAAAACCACGCCCCGCTTTTATCGATAACATCAAGCCTCACGCCATAATCGATAAGCTCACCCTCACGACTCAATCCCTCCCCATACATCACATCAAATTCCGCCACCTTGAACGGCGGAGCGACTTTATTTTTGACCACTTTGACCTTGACGCGATTGCCGATGGGCTCTTCATTTTGCTTAAGCGTGGCCACCTTACGCACATCAAGGCGCACTGAGGCGTAGAATTTCAGGGCATTACCCCCCGTTGTCGTCTCAGGCGTCCCATAACCCATAGCGCCGATTTTCATGCGAATTTGATTGATGAAAACCACCGTGGTGTTCATTTTATGCACGATGCCCGTGAGCTTTCTAAGGGCCTGACTCATCAAGCGTGCCTGAAGCCCCACATGCTGATCCCCCATATCGCCGTCAATTTCCGCCTTTGGTGTGAGTGCTGCCACGCTATCAATCACAAGCAAATCGATCGCCCCGCTCCTTGCCATAGTCTCCACGATTTCAAGGGCTTGCTCACCAAAATCAGGCTGAGAAATGTAAAGATTATCCGTATCCACGCCCAAATTTTTGGCGTATTTCACATCCAAAGCATGCTCAGCATCAATGAAGGCACACACTCCGCCGGCCTTTTGGCACTCGGCGATAATGTGGAGGGTTAGGGTTGTTTTCCCAGAGCTCTCAGGCCCGTAAATTTCAATAATCCTCCCCTTAGGCACGCCGCCTATACCCAAGGCCAAATCAAGCCCCACAGAGCCCGTGCCTATGCTATCAATCTGCTCGATCTCCTTATCGCCCAGTCGTAAAATCGTCCCCTTTCCAAAGGCCTTATCTAGGGACTTTAAGGCAGCTTCGAGGGACTTTTTTTTGCTCTCGTCCATGAAATTTTAAAACCTCTTCTTCTTCACGTCTTCAAGGATGTTGGAGGCGATGTCGCTTAC
>NZ_JAUMZG010000015.1 GCF_030528245.1 Campylobacter sp. | reverse complement strand
TTTTTTACTGCCAAATGTGAAACTACAAACCCCAAGCTGCAAGGGTTGCAGAAGAATTAAAAAAGGACTTTGAGGACGTGGAGGTCGAGTTGCAGGTTGGCGGCAGGGGGGATTTTATCGTTGATTGTGATGGTAAAATCATCTTTTCCAAAAAGGCTCTAAAAGACGAGCGTTTTCCTGAGGTTGGTGAAATCAGTCAGCTTCTTAAGGAAAACTAAATTGCGCAAAGCTCTTAAATTTAAGGGCTTTAATAAACTAAAGGATATGAATGCCAACAATCCAAACCGATGAAGTAAGCTTTCAAGTCAATTTTTATACACAAATTTTTCCTAATGGACTTTATGATGTTAATATATCAAAAAACACAGATGGATACACAAATAACATCATTTTTGAACATAAACAAAATGTTACAAGCTACGGCAAGGCAAAGGCATTAAGTCAAGCTTTGATTTATTTAGCTAGATTTAACCGAGACGGAGTGCCTATACCTGCTAAAATTTGCCTTGTGAGTCAAGATGAAAACCGATGTTTTATTTATGATACGATTGATTATATTGAAATTATCAACGATATAGAAAATTACGCAAATTTAAAAGCAAGCGATGGTATAGCTGACTTTAAAGCAAATGAGCCGAGTGAAATCATTGAATTTGACCTAAGCTATGAGAAAGGCAAAAAAGCTATTAAAGAATTTGTAAGAGAACAAAGACATAATGTAAAAATTAACATCAACGAACATAATGTTTATGGCTGGGCAAATTTTTATTACGAAAATGCTTTAAATTTTAAACAAAAGCCCGAAAAAAAGGCATTTTTTGCCGAACTTAAAGAGCCAAAAGGCACCCTTAAAAAATACATTAATGCTTGGCAAGGACGAGAAATAGACTTTAAGTATATTATGGATATGTTAAATGACCCTATGACACAAAAAAAATTAGGAGCTTTTTATACCCCAGCTCTTTATGCGAAACTTGGACTTAACTTGGTTAAAAAAGCCGTAGAAAGAGCAATGGGGGGGGGGGGAAGACCGACTATGTCATTATTGACAGATGTGCAGGCAGTGGGAATTTGGAGCAAGAATTTGATGATGAATTACTAAGCCACACTATCATTAGCACTTATGAGCTAAAGGAATGGATGGTTTTAAAAGACAGACTTGGAGGACGCGTTCGCTACATTATACCCCCTATCCCAAAAGATAAAAAACTTCCAAATTTAAACGATGAAGGTTTTTTAAGCGGTGCAAATGCACTCAGTAAAGACCTTATTAATCATCCTGAAATTAGAAAATATTTAGATAATCCAAAATGTGCAGTCATCTTATATGAAAATCCCCCTTACGCAGAAACGACAAGCATAGAATTTCAAAAGAAAAAGAAAGGTAAAGAAAGCTCAAGCTGGAAGCAAAATTTTGTCATTAATGAGATGAAAAAAGAGGTTAAGGGTGCTGCGACAAATGATTTAGCCAACGCCTTTATATGGAGTGCTTTTAAATATTTTTTACGCGATAAACTTGATAGCTATATTGTTTTTTCGCCGATAAAATATTACAAATCACAACATTTAATTTCAAAAAAATTTATGGACGGCTACGCTTTAAATCGCAGACATTTCCACGCCCCAACTGATGCTTGTGTGAGTTTGATATGGTGGGCTAATGAAAATGATACTAAAAGCACTGAAATTTCCCTAAAGGCTATGGATATTATCAATCATCAATTAGAAAATCAAGGAGAACTAAAAGCTAAAAAGTGCTTTCATTTAATCAGCTCTAAATTTTACGAGGGAAATAGAATGAGTGATGTGGAGGGTGAGGGGATTTTGTGCGATTTAAATGGGCGTGAAAGCGACCCTTCACACAATAAAAAATTAAGTGCCACTGCTTATTTTAACAATGATGAAAAAGATGGCATTATGGGCTATTTAGCCGTTGATAGCTTTGGACTTGATAATCCTAGGCTTCACTCCTGCCTTACCATAGGGACTAAATTTAATGGACACGGCTTTTACTTACGCCGTAATAATTTTTTAGAAAAATTACCGATATTTGCCGCTTCTAAGTATCCTGACCACTGCAATGAATGGAAAGTGATGAGTTTTATTATGAAATCAGCCGACAAAGCAGAGCAGTATTTAAAAGATGTGAAAAGTGGAGCATTAGATAAATTTTTGTTTAAAACGATGTTTTGGACTTGTTTAAGTCATTATCCGCATTTAAGAAGTCTTTATGGAAGTGATGGTAGGCTTTATAAAAACGAGCTTTGTTTTGATGGGGACACTTTAGCAAAGAAAACTATGCAAGATTTTATCGATAAAGGTTATAAATTAAGCGATACAGAAAAAGACCTTTTGAACGAATTTAATGAAATTTTAGAATTTGTCAAAAAAACCGAAGAATACCGAGACGATTTTAAATACGGACTTTACCAAATCGATGAAGAAATTAACATCAAAATAGAGCAAGGTGTCAATGCAAACGGAGAGCCGAAAATGGCTTTTAAATATGGGGATTTAAATAATCAAATTAAAGCCTTTAAGGTTAAAATAAAAGAATATTATAAAGAACAACTTGTTGATGTTTTATTTGAATATGAATTTTTAAAATAAAGGCGGTTTAAAACAAACCGCCTAAGCCCTACTCAAAGGCACAAGCATACCCTCATATAAAGCCTTATAAATTTCTTCTCCACAAAGCACTTTCACAAGCTCTAAGCCGAATAAAATCGCCACAGCAGGACCTGCTGCTGTGATGACATTATCCCTTACAAGCACAGCTTTTTCAACTCTTTGTCCTCCAAGTCCCGCCTCACAGCCCGGATAACAAGCAAATTCCTCACTCAAAACCCCAGCAGCGTGTAAAACGATAGGAGAAGCGCAAATCGCCGCAACGATTTTCTTATCGCTATGAAGTTTTTTGATGATATTTAAAATCGTGCCGTTATTTTTAAGGTTTGTCATACCCTCAAAACCCCCCGGCAAGGCTATGGCGTCAAATTCCTCACCCTCCACACTTTCAAGCGAACGATCGGCCTTGATGTAAATTCCATTAGCTCCCCGCACTAAAAGCTCACTATCCAGTGAGGCGATGAGAAGCTCCAAATCCCCACTCAGCTCCCCAGCCCTTCTCAAAACATCGGCCACGCCTATGAATTCAGCCTCTTCAAAACCCTGCGCCAAAGGCAATAAAATCTTTTTGCTCATTTGTTTTCCTAAATTTTTAAGCTTACGCGATGCTAAAATTTTATAGTTTGAAAGTAAACTGAAAATATGGATAAATTTCCAAAAACACAATAAAATTATTTATAATTTTTAAGTTTTTTATAGAAAAAATGCAATGCAAAAAGATAGCTTAAAACTGGGCAAATTCGAGTTTCAAAGCCGTTTTATCCTAGGCTCAGGAAAATACTCCCTAGAGCTCATCGATGCGGCGATAAGGCAGGCAGGAGCGCAAATCATCACTCTGGCTCTGCGGCGGGTGAATTCCGGCGGGATGGGGAATATCCTTGACTTCATCCCCGAGGGTGTGACGCTTTTACCCAACACCTCAGGCGCGAGAAGGGCTGAGGAAGCCCTACGCATCGCCCTTTTGGCGCGGGAGCTTTGCGGGGCGGAGTTGATAAAAATCGAAGTCATCCGCGATAGCAAATATTTGCTGCCTGACAATTATGAAACGGCCAGGGCGGTGGAGCTTTTAGCCAAGGAGGGCTTCACGCCACTGCCCTACATGAGTGCGGACATTTATGCTGCGAGGGCGATGCGCGATGCGGGCGCGGCGGCTCTGATGCCCCTAGCCGCACCCATAGGGAGCAATAGAGGCCTGTGCGCGAGGGAATTTATAGAGATCTTGCTCGCTGAATTTGACCTGCCCATCATCGTGGATGCGGGGCTTGGCACACCCGCGCAAGCCTGCGAGGCGATGCAAATGGGAGCGGCTGGAGTGATGGTCAATACGGCTTTGGCTGAGGCTAGCAACACGCCGCAGATGGCAAGAGCCTTTGCCTTAGCCGTGGAGGCAGGCAGGGCGGCTTTTTTGGCGGGACTTGCCCCTGTGGGAGGGGCCAGGGCCAGCTCACCACTGACGGGCTTTTTGCGGGATTGAATTTTTAAAGAAACTTGATAGATATTGTCATTAGTGAAAGAATTTTTCTGAATAAATCTATAAGCTAAAAATGTACTGCGGTTTTTTGATTGGCAAAGAATGAATCAAAACGAAATAAAATGGCAGAAAGGAAGGGATTCGAACCCTCGAAAGCTTTCACTTTACACGCGTTCCAGGCGTGCTCCTTCAACCACTCGGACACCTTTCTAAGACGCAAAATTTTATCTTTTTATGATTAACATTTAAGCTCGATTTAGAAATTTTTATTCAAACAAAAAAGCTTTGAGCCTAAATTCAAAAGCAGAGCATCGGCCATCACAAGCCGCACCATCGCCGTAGCCACCACGCTGCCTCGCACCCCCACGCAAGGGTCATGCCGCCCTCTTAGCTCGCAAAGGACATTTTCGCCCGCCTCGTTCATGCTTTCTTGAGGCAAAAAAATCGAAGGCGTGGGCTTGAAATAGCTCTTAAGTTCGATCAAATTCCCGTTAGAAATCCCGCCCAAGATCCCCCCGCTGTGATTGCTCAAAAATCCCCCATCGCGCATCCTATCATTCGCCGCGCTCCCTCTCATCCTGCTTAAATTCATCCCAGAGCCTATTTCAAGGGCTTTCACGGCGTTGATGCCCATCAAAGCGTGGGCGAGCTTGGAATCAAGCTTGTCATAAAGCACCTCCCCAAGCCCCGCTCCTGCGCCACTCACCCGCGTGAAAACCGCCGCTCCCACGCTGTCTTTGTCTCTTTTTGCCTGTAAAATTTCTGCCTTGAAGGCCCCCTCCAAAGCCGCATCCAGAGCAAAAATTTCACTTTTTGCGGCAAAATCAAAGTCAAATTCCTCATTTTTAAGGGCTGAAACGCACCCCCCCACGCCAAAAATCCCGCTTCGCACCACGACGTCAAACTCGCGCAAAAGCATCCCCGCCACCGCGCCCGCTGCCACTCTGGCCGCACTTTCTCTAGCACTTGAGCGTCCCCCGCCTCGATGATCCCTCAGGCCGAATTTCGCAAAATAGCTAAAATCCGCATGCGAGGGACGAAAAATGCCCCTTAGCTCCTCGTAGTCTTTGGAACGTGCGTTTTCGTTGAAAATCACCATCGCGATGGGCTGGGCTGTGGTCTTGCCCTCAAAAATCCCGCTCAAAACCTCCACGCGATCCTCCTCCTTGCGCGGGGTGCTAAAACGGCTGCCGCCGCGGCGCTTTTGCATCTCTTGGTGCAAAAATTCCTCATCAAAGCTCACGCCCGCTGGCATCCCGTCCAAAACGCACCCCACCGCTCTGCCGTGCGACTCTCCAAAGCTCGTAAATTTCAGTTTCGTTCCAAAGGTGTTCATAGTTCTCCTAATTTTTCTAAGGTCAGTTTCGCAGCCAGTTGCTGGGCTTCTTTTTTGCTTTTGGCCGTGGCCCTTGCCCTTTCCTTGCCCTCGATTTTAAGGACGATTTCAAAGCTTTTTTGATGATCGGGTCCAAAGGCTCTCAAAAGCTCGTATTCTGGCGTTTGGGCGAATTTGGCCTGGGTGATTTCTTGAAGTTTGGTTTTGTAGTCCTTGATCAAATTTTTCGCATCGATGCGGGGAAAATTCTCCTCGATAAGCCTTAGGGCTATGCTTTTTGCCCTCAAAAAACCCGCCTCCAAATACACAGCCCCGATGAGGGCCTCCAAAGCATCCGAAAGTATGGAGGGCTTGGCTCTGCCGCCATTATTTTCCTCAGCGACTGACATCAAAATGTGCTCCCCTAAATTTAAAAATTCCGCGAGCTTGGTGAAGGATTTTTCATTGACCAGCGCGGCTCTTAGCTTTGACAAATCGCCCTCTGCGTTGTTTTTAAATTTATGAAACAAAAACTCCCCCACGATCAAATCCCACACTGCATCGCCTAAAAATTCTAGCCTTTCGTTGTTGTAAGATTTTTTTAAGCTTTTGTGCGTCAAGGCGTGGGTGAGGAGCCTCCTGTCCTTAAAATGATAGTTTAATTTTTGCTCCAAAAGTTCAATATTTCGCATCTTCCTCCCTTTGCAAAGAAAGCGCTGCCGCACGCGCTAGGGCGTCGCATTTTTCATTTTCGGCGTGTCCGTTGTGCGCTCTGATCCAAAAAGCCTGAATTTTATGCGGCCTTGAGGCTTGCAAATACTCCTGCCATAAATCGACATTTTTTTTGCCCCTAAAGCCCTTTTTGACCCAAAGCTCCAGCCACTCGTTGATGCTTCGCACCATCAAATTCGAATCGGTAAAAATTTTCACCGCGCAAGGCTCCTTAAGCGCCTCTAGCGCTCTAATAATCGCCAAAAGCTCCATGCGATTGTTCGTCGTGTTTTTCTCACTGCCATAGGATATTTTTTCGTAATTTTTATAACGCAAAATGAAGCTCCAGCCCCCAAAGCCCGGGTTTTTAAGGCAGGAGCCATCCGTGTAAATTTCAACACTCTTCATCGTTTTTCACCTCAAGTAGAATTTTACAGGCATTAAATTCGTAGCAAACGGGGCAGTGATAAAAAAACAAAGGCATGATATTTTTGCACTCCAAGCACAGATAGGAAAAGTCAAGCCGCGCTTTAAAGGCATTGTCTTTTAGGATTTTAAACATCTTTAAATTGGAATTTTTAAAGCGAAAATCCTGCCTTGCTTCCACGAGATTTAGGGCGTAAAAAAATTCGTAATATTTTGCGTCTCTTTCATTGACGGGCTTGGGATTTTTGTAAAGCAAATCGCAAATCCCCTCAAAATCCTGCTCCTTAAAAAGCCCGTATTTTTCAAAAAAAAGGCGTTTTAGGGGGGCATTATCCTTAAAATTTAGCCCCAAAAGGGCGGCCCTTTTTTCCTCCGCTGTGCTCTTCGACCTCTCTATCATCAGGGCTTTGATAAATTCGCGCTCGCTCTCCACCTCCTCACCCAGCTCAAAAAGGCAGTCCAAAAGCTCTAAATTTTCTTTGAAAAGCTTGAGTTTGAGCTGAACGATTTTTAAAAGCTTGAGGGCGGTTTTGTTGCGGGGGCGGATTTTGAGAGCGTTGTGTAAGACCTCGCGACTTTTTTCTAAAAAGCCTGCCTTAAAATAAACCAGGGCTAGGGCTAGAAAAACCTGCTCCTGCTCGTCCTTGCTGCCTGCTTTTTCTAGGGCGATGAGATAAATTTGGGTCGCCTTTTCAAACGCGCCGCTTTTGGTGAAAATTTCTGCCAAAAAGGTGAGATTGGAAAAATTTAAAGCCTCGTTGCGTAGTAGATCCTTGTGAGCGCTGGCGAGTTCAAATTTTTTAATGAATCGCCCCAGTTTCTGCTCGGCATCCTTACTCGCAAAAAGCCTCCAAATATAATGCGCAGAAGCGATGAGGAAGATCAAAACACTGAGGAAAATCAAGCCCACAATGGGGTCCCTATACTCCACAAAGAAAAAGTCCATACCCTAAAACCCGCAATTTAATGTGGCATTATAGCTAATATCGTTATAATTTTAAGATGATAAAAAATAGTTGCATTGAGCTTTTAAAACAAAGAGCGGATATTGTAGAGGTCATCTCGCATTTTGTGGAGGTGCGAAAGCAAGGAGTCTCCTATGTGTGCGTCTGTCCCTTTCACGATGATAGAAATCCCTCCATGCACATCAACCCCCAAAAGGGCTTTTACCACTGCTTTGCGTGCAGAGCAGGGGGGGATGTCTTTAAATTTGTGATGGATTTTGAAAAATTGAGCTTTGCTCAGGCCGTGGAAAAGGTGGCGCATTTGAGCAATTTTTCCCTCAGCTATACCACAGATAAAAATGAAAACAAAAGGGACCTAAAGCACATCCTGCCACTGCTCCACGCTTTTTATAAGCAAAATTTAAGCCAAAACAAAAAAGCCCTCGCCTATCTTTACGAGCGGAGATTGAGCGATGAGGACCTTAGGAAATTTGAGCTGGGCTTTGCGCCAAGCAGTGAGGAGAGCCTGCGTCTTTTGAAAAACGAGGGCATCAGCCTTGAGGACGCTCTGGCCGCAGGAGCGGTGAAAAGGGATGAGCGGGGGGAATTTTACGCGAGCCTTATCCAAAGGATAAGCTTTCCCATTTATGATTACAGGGGCGTTTTGGTGGGCTTTGGGGGCAGGAGCTTGGATGCGAATAGGGCAAAATATATCAACTCCCCCCAAAGCGCGCTTTTTGACAAAAGTCGCATTTTTTACGCCCTCCACCTCGCCAAAGAAAGCATCATCAAAAAGCGAGAAATCATCATTTGCGAGGGCTATATGGACGCCATCGCGCTTCATAAAGCTGGCTTTGACAACGCTGTGGCCGTGCTTGGCGTGGCTTTGAGTGAGCTTCACACTCCCATCATCAAGCGCTTGGAGGCTAGGGTCGTGCTGTGCTTTGATAGCGATGAGGCGGGACTTAGGGCGGCGATGCGCTCTGCCCTTTTACTCAGCACTCATCAAATCGACGGTAGGGTCGCGCTCATCAAAGGGGGCAAGGACCCTGCCGATCTTATGGCAAATGGCGAGGGAGCGAGGCTACGCGGCATTTTAGAGGGGGGGATGGAGCTTGGAGAATTTTACATCAGAATGCTCCTAAAAGAGCCTTCAAGCACGCCGCTTGAGAAGCAAAAAGCCCTTGAGAGGGTGCAAAAATATACCTTCGAACTGGAGCCCTTGGTGGCTAATTCTTATGTGGGCTTGGTGGCTGGGCTTTTGGGAGTGGGTGAGGATTTGGTAGCCTTGAGTAAAAAATCCCGCCGCAAAGTGGGGGTAAATTTCAGGCCCGGCCCTCAAATTTCACTGGGGGAACTGGAGCTTTTAAGCTACATGAAACGCAGGGCCTCGGCGCGGGAGCTTTTTGGGTGCGTCAGCGATAAGGCTTGCTTGAGGCATCAAATCCTTTTGGAGAAAATCCTTGCGGAAAAGGGGCTTGATGATGAGGATATTAGGGAGCTTGAGCTCAAAAATTTAAACCATATCAAAAACGATGGCGATTTTTTGCTAGCCCTTTGCAAAATCAACCTAGCCTTCCTCAACGCCATCCCCATCACCCACGCGCATTTAGCCCTGAAAAAACAGCTCTTAAGCCTCATCGATAAAAACGGCGAGAGACTGAAAAAAAATCTCAGCGAGGTGGAGAATTTTAAATTTTTAAAGGAAAATTTAAGTCGCATCAAGAGTGAGAAAGATCCCGTTTTGCTTGAGGATCTTTTAAGGACCTGGCATAAAATTTTTTCTCAGAAACATTTTAGCGCTTTTGATTTGGGGGATGAGCCGTTTTAGGAAAGTTTGCTTAAAATTTTTAGTCTTTGCAAAGCATATTATTTTTATGAAATTGATCTTGAAAATTACAATTTTATTAAGGCTAGAAATAATCGTTAGAAAATTGAATTTTTAAGTATAAAATTTTGCAATATACAGAGCCATGATTTGAATCACTTTTCATCATTTAGGTCTCTTTCAGAATTGCGAATTTGAATGGATTAAATTATTAAAAAAAAATTTTATTTTTCATCTTCTTAATTTAATTTATCATATTTAGTATATTTACTTAACTAATATTGTTTGTATTTATTTTGCCGGTAAAAATAAAAGATAAATTTTCAAAACAAAAGCGTTAAAATTGCATCATAGAGCTTTCAATCTGTAGCAATCATCAATTGATAAATTGATCGAACTTATAAATGCAAAGGATTAATCTTAGCTACTCCACAAATTCAATGAAGGCCATTTCAGCAGCATCACCGCGTCGAATTCTCGTTTTGATGATTCTCGTATAGCCACCATTTCTTTCTTTGAATAGTGGAGCGATTTCGCTCACCAACTTATGAGTTGCACTCTTGTCTTGTAGGGCGGCAAAAACCGCCCTATGGGCATTAAAATCGCCCTCTCTAGCTTTGGTAATGAGTTTTTCCACATAGCCTCTCAATTCTTTAGCTTTGGGAAGAGTTGTTTCAATCTTACCATTACTTACAAGAGCTATGGTAAGATTTTTAAGCAAAGCAGCACGGTGCGATGAAGTCCTGCCGAGTTTTCTGTATCCGTGTTTATGTCTCATTTTTTATCCTTCGTTTTGCGCTTTTAATTCTTCAATTTTTTTCTTAAGCAATTCTTTATTATCGTGAAGTTTAGAAGTGCCAACAGCAAAGCCTATGCTATCCATGATGTTTTTGATTTCTTCAAGAGATTTTTTACCCAAATTTTTAATCCCTGTAAGTTCACTAACGCTCATCAAAGCGAGCTCACCGATATAAACAATACCTGCTTTTTCAAGGCAATTATAACTCCTAGCGCTCAAATTCAAATCGATAATATTTTGCAGCAGTTTGGTATTTTCAAGCTCTGTATTTGAAACCTGAGCCTTAATCACTGTCCTAGCATTGGTGATTTTATCAAACACAGATAATTGTTTATACATGGCTTCCAAAGCATTTTGAAAAGCTTCATTGGGAGTGATTTGTCCATCAGTTTTAATCGTAAGTACGACCTTTTCATAATCTGGATTATCCTCAAACAACACTTTTTCAATATCATAAGTCGCTTCTCTGACAGGAGTGAAAAAGGCGTCCAAAGCTATAAATTTAGGATCATTTAGCCCTTCTTTAATCTCTTCGCTTGGCACATAACCAATGCCCCTTTCAATCACAAGACTGAATTTTAAATCCGCATCTTCGTTGATGGTCGCAAGATAAGCATCGCTATTCACCACCTCAACTTGAGCGTTATTCAAATCTTTTCCATGAATTTCTTTGGGCCCTTTGAAGTGGAATTCAAGCTCTTCTTTTTGTTCATTGTTTTTAAGCTTGAAACGCAATTTTTTAAGATTGATAATAAAAAGCGCCACATCTTCTAACATACCACGCATACTATCAAACTCGTGAGCCACACCCTCAATATAAACAGCAGTCGGCGCATAGCCTATGGTGCTAGTATAAAGCAGTCGACGTAAAGGATGCGCTAGGGTAACTCCATAGCCTATTTCAAAAGGCCAAGCACTGATTTTAGCTACATTATCGCTGATGCTTTCTATGGTAAATTCTGTCGGCGTATAAGCAGATATTGTAATGTTTCTCATCGTTAGCCCTTATTATTTTGAATAAAGCTCAACAATAAATCTTTCCTCAACCGGAATGATCACCTCCTCACGCTCTGGTTTTCTAGTAAAAATTCCAAATCTTTTATCTTTCTCCACATCAACCCAAGCCACAATCCCCGTTTGTGCGGTTAGTTCAATGGCTCTCGTGATTTGCGGATTGTTTTTACTTTTTTCAACCACTTCAACTTTCGCTCCCGCTAAAACTCTAAAGCTCGGAATATCCACGCGTTTGCCATTGACCAAAATATGTCCATGCGTTACAAGCTGTCTCGCAAAACGGCGCGTTGTCGCAAAGCCCATTCTATAAACGACATTATCAAGCCTTTGCTCCAAAAGTTGGATGAGTAAAACTCCTGTATTGCCATCCCTTCTCGCTGCTTCGGCAAAGAGTCTTCTAAACTGCTTTTCACTCACACCATACATAAATTTGGCCTTCTGCTTCTCTCTAAGCTGAAGTCCATATTCGCTTATCTTACCCCTTCTTGCTCCGTGCTGACCCGGCGCATAGGGACGTTTATCAAGCGCACTTTTACCCGCTAATCTTCTTTCACCCTTCAATGCAAGGCTGACTCCAAAGCGTCTTTCTAATTTCTCTACCGGTCCTCTATATCTTGCCATAACACTCTCCTAAATTTTCTCAGACACGACGACGCTTAGGCGGTCTGCAACCATTATGTGCTAAAGGGGTAATATCTTTCAAAAAAGTTACCTTGACGCCCTCAATAGCTCCGACACTTTTTATAGCTGTTTCTCGACCGCTTCCTGGTCCTTGCACCTTAATGCCCACTTCTTTGATACCGTGTTCTTTTGCCTTATTCATCGCATCTTCTACAGCTTGTTGGGCGGCATAGGGGGTGGATTTTTTAGAGCCCTTAAATCCGAGTCCTCCCGCACTACTCCAAGCAATCGTATTTCCCATTTCATCAGTAACCGTAACCATAGTATTGTTAAAAGTGGCACTGATATAAACGATACCCCTCGCTATGTTTTTTTTAGCAAGCTTTTTCTTCACAACTTTTCTTTTTGCCATTTTTAATCCTTACGATTTTGCACCCACTGTTTTTCTCTTGCCTTTACGGGTTCTAGCATTTGTTTTTGTTTTTTGGCCACGCACTGGCAAGCCCTTCCTATGCCTTAGGCCCCTATAACTTCCCAAATCCATCAAAGCTTTGATGTCCATAGCCACCTGCTTACGCAAATCACCCTCCACTCTATAATGCCCTTGAATTTCCTTACGAATAGCCGCAGCCTCATCCTCGCTCAGTTCACTAACCCTCTTATCATAAGAAATTCCCGTTTTATCAAGAATCTGCCTTGAGCTGTAAAGCCCTATGCCGTAAATATAGGTCAAGCCATATTCAATCCTCTTTCTTTTCGGTAAATCCACACCTGCAATACGAGCCATACTTTATCCTTGTCTTTGTTTGTGTTTTGGATTTTCACAAATGATACGGACAACGCCCCTGCGGCGCACCACCTTGCACTTATCGCACATTTTCTTAACGGATGGTCTAACCTTCATCGTCAAGCTCCTGTAAATAAAATCGCATTTTGACTTTTGCGCACAAGGCTGGATAAAACACCCACCCAACTATTTTCAAAACAAATGCCAAATTTTGAAAATACTTTCCTGAAAATTTTTGTTAGTTTTCGTAGCGCAAAAAGCGGAGTTTATTTAAATTTAACTTTATTTTTGCTTAGTTAGTTTGACGCTTTAATGTTTTTATACTCTAAGATTTCATGTTCATCATTGTTTCTTAGAACAATCTAAGACAAGCTATAAATTCCATTAATTTAGCAAAGCATTCAAATTAAATGGTTTTCTAATCAAATAAGTATAAATTTTTTATTGCATTTTTTTTTTTTTTGATTTAAAATATTTCGTAATTATAATTTTAAATGGTTAAAGGTTTGATCATGGTTAAAGTCAACATTAAAATAAAGCAACTATTTTTCTTTAATATGCCGCTGTGTTGTTTCCTCCTAGTCGCTTGTGGGGGCGGTGGGGGAGGTGGAGTGGGGAGTGCTCTTAGGCCTACTTTTCATACCTCAAGCCCCTCCAGTGCAAGCTCTACAAGGCCCCAGCTCTCTGCGCCGTCCTCATCCGGGCAAACGGTCTTTTTAAAGGCGCAAAAACCTAAGACATTCGCCCAGACTCAGGCCCAGCTGCAGGATAACTTTATGGATGAAAACACATTGCGCAATATTGGCATCGTGGATGGCTTTTTTGATGGTTATGAAAAGGCCGATTCTACGAAGCGAAGATTGAATATGAAAAACGCCACCATCAGCGATACCAAAAGAAGCATCCAAGGACACGGTGCCAAGGTCGCCCACCTCATAGCCACCCACACGACCCTAAGCCCCCTTTCAGCCTGGGACGGGGGCAATAATCAAGGCTCGTTGAATTTATCCGCTCAACCCTATCTTAGCACCTTGAAAGATTCACACATTTTTAACAACTCCATCGGCACCAATCCCACCCAAGACATGCAACAAGTGAAACAATATCAAAACCAGCTATACAATCACATCAACAAACTCACAGCCAGTAAAATTTTCGTCTGGGCGGCGGGTAATGAAAACCAAGATATGGCAAACGATCAGGCATCTTTGCCAAGTTTGCTTGAGTATAAGAATGCTAGAAAAGGCTTCATCGCTGTAACAAGCGTCGATGGGCAAAATCGCTTCGCAACTGGGGTTAATAAAATCGGCGAGAGGG
Source organism: Campylobacter sp. (assembly GCF_030528245.1). Classification (GTDB taxonomy): domain Bacteria; phylum Campylobacterota; class Campylobacteria; order Campylobacterales; family Campylobacteraceae; genus Campylobacter_D. Next base: position 20,665 of record NZ_JAUMZG010000015.1, on the reverse strand, counting down.
CGAAGATGTGGGGCATAGCGGCGCCGCATGAGCATTGCTTTTTGCAAAATCAATGCGGGCAAGGAACATCCTTTGCCACCCCCCTCGTAACTGCCGCAGCGGCAAATGTGTGGGAAAAATATCCTTGGATGGATAATCATTTGGTCGTGCAAACCATACTCTCAACCGCAAATCAAGAAGGCACAACCTCCACACTCACAGAGGGACCAAATCCCACCATAGGCTGGGGGGTGCTCGATCAAAACCGGGCCCTAAATGGACCGGCTCGTTTTGACAAAAGGCTACTTTTAGATAACAAAGAGATGGTGGAGGTGAATTTAGACTATCGAAACTATACCGATCAAAATAAACTCACTTGGAGTAATGATATCAAGGGCGATGCCGGCCTGCATAAAAAGGGCACGGGCACTCTCATACTAAGTGGGACAAATTCTTACACGGGAGAGACGAAAATAGAGAGCGGAGAGCTAAAACTAAAAAATGGAAATAATCAAAATAGCCCCATCACCATAGAAACTGATGGCATGCTGACCTTAGAAAATTCCCAAACCCAAGAGATAACCAACAAGGGCGGTTCTTTGAATGTGAGGGGCAAGGTTTTCATTCAAAATTACAACAATGAGAGCGGGGATGCTAAAATTTTTGCAGATGCGGCAAGTCAGATCGAGGCTAATACCATGAATATGCAAAACACAAAGCTCATAGTTGATGCTACCAATATGCAGGTTACGAGCATCAGCTCCACCCCGCAGACCCACACCCTGCTTAAGGCGCAAAAGATTGAAAATTTCAATGGGACCTACTTCGTGCTTGGAAATTTGAGTGCCTTCACTCAGGTCAAAGAACTGCTTTACAACGATACAGAAATGCAAATTTCACACAGCAGAAATTCCACTCAAGCTGTGGTGAAGTCTCTATCCTACGACAATAAGAGGACGAGAAGGGCGGCGGATAATTTTGAAAATTTACTCCTCAGCCTTGAGGATGAAAAGGATAGCACTGTGCCGCTTTACACGGCCGCGCTTGAGGTGATCAATGCGGATGTGAAAGCGATGCCTACCATCATCGACACTCTAACGGGCGAAATCCACTCCACCAGTAATCACATCCTAGCTAAGCAAAATGAGCTTGTCCATCACAAAATTTCACAGCGACTCAATTACTTGAGAAGACAGGATGATAGCGGGATTTATACGGGCGCTCTGCAGAGTAAATTTAAGCTTTCAAGCGATATTTATGCTGGTGCTGATGTCCGACTGAATGCCTTTTTCTTAGGCACGGATGCTAGGATTGATGAGCGCTCTATGCTGGGCTTTGTTTTCTTAAACGCCAACAGTGATGCGAATTTTGACAAATTTGCGGGGCAAACTCAGGTGAAAAACAGGAATTTTTCCCTTTATGGCAGCTATGATTTTGACAGCTTTTATTTGCTAGGCTCCTTGGGCATGGGCTTTGCTACGAGTGAGGTGAATAGGCCTATCCATCAAACCTTTTCGCAAAGCTCCCACAAAGACAAGCTCACCAATGCCTATGTGGAGCTGGGTAAGGAATGGCCGCATCACTCTGTGATATTCACGCCTTTTACGGCCTTTTCAAATGAAAACATCTCCAAAGGGGCCTTCAGTGAAAATGCGAATTTGGGCTTTAGGGCTGAAAAGAAAAACTACCATTTGAATAAGATCATCGGGGGCTTGCGCGGCACGATGCTTTTCAATGCAATAGAGCTTGAGGGCGAGCTTCGTCATAGCTTCGCGCTCAATCCTAGCAATTTTGACTTTGAAGCCTCCTGGCAAAACCATGCGGCCGCAAACATCAAAGGCATGCGACAAAATAAGCATCTCACTTTTGCAAATTTCACTATGATTTACTATTTGTCGCCTTATTTTAAATTGGACACACAGTATGATATTTCTTTCAAAAATTTAAAGAAAAAAGAGGGGCATATTTTCAACATAGGCCTAAGATACGCCTATTAGGCCCTTTTTGCAAAGCTTAAGATAATCCTTAAGCTCCATCTTACGCATCAGAGCCTCCCTCATGCAAACCCCAGCCACGCTTAAATTTTGAAAAATAGCGATGTTTTCAAGCCTCACGCCGCCTATGGCATAAAGCGGGATGGGACTAAATTGTAGCAGAGATTTTAAAAATTCCACCCCCCGTCCCTCAAGCCCCTCCTTGCAAGAGCTTTCAAAAATATGCCCCGCAAAGGCGTAATTAACCCCGTAATTTACCGCCTCCAAAAGCTCCTCCTTGCTATGCACCGAAGTGCCGAGGATGTGAAAATGCCTCCGCAGTCTCGCCTCCTGCCTCAAAAGTGGCAAGGGCGCGTGAAAATAGCGATGATTCAGGCGCAGCGCCTGCCGGTCAAAATAATGCAAAATGCAAGTCGCACCGTGCTTTTTGCAAATTTTTAGCACCTCCCTCGCCGCGTCAAAATACTCATCCTCACTCAGACCCCTCTCCCGCAAAACCACCCCATCAACCCCAGCCCTCACAAGCCTTGCCAAGTGCGTTAGAAAATCCCCCTCCACACAAGAGCTATCAGAAATGGCTAAAATTTTTTTATCCCACATAGAGACTATCACCCATCACAGGCTCAAAAGAACGACTCTTAAGCATCTTTAAAATTTCATCCACGCTTCTAGCATCGGTGATTTCAAACTGCGCATCGCCGCTTTTTTCCCCAGAATGCTCCCCTATCCCCACACTCACCCCAGCGCTCATCTTGGTCGCTCCTAAGGCCAAAGTCTCATCGCGAAAGCCCGCTCGCTCGCGACTTGAGATGGTGATGCCCGCAAAGGGCAAAAAAATGCGGTAAGCACAAAGCACCTGCAAAAGCCTTCTTTCGCCGACATCCTTGGGATGAATTTTGGCATTGTTGATGATGGGCCGCAGGCGAGGGATGGAGAGGGAAAGCTCAGCAGCAGGGTATTTGGCCTGCAAAAAATAGGCATGAAGCGCGCAAAACATGGCATCTTTTCTAAAATCATCCAAGCCCAAAAGTGCGCCAAAAGCCACGCCTCGCATCCCAGCCCTCAAAGCCCTCTCCTGCCCACCAAAGCGGTAGAAAAAATCGCTTTTTTCCCCACTGATGTGGAATTTTTTGTAGGCTTTTGGATTGTAAGTTTCTTGAAAAATCGTTACAAAATCACAGCCCGCAGCGTGCAAGAGGGCGTATTCTTCCTCACGCATCGCGTAAATTTCCACACCCACGACCCTAAAATACTCCCGCGCTATCTTGCAGGCGTGGGCGATATACTCAGGCGAGGCGTGCTCCCTACCCTCACCGGTGAGCAGGATGATTTCTTGCAAGCCGCTTTGGGAGATGGCTCTCATTTCGGCGTGAATTTCTGCTTCGTTAAGCTTGGATCGGCGGATTTTATTGCCCTTTTGAAAGCCACAATATGTGCATTTGCTGTTGCAGTGATTGGAAAGATAAAGCGGGGTGAAGAGATTGACCGCGTTTCCAAAATATTTCAGTCGAAGCTCTCTCGCCCTCAGTGCTAGCTCCTCGATCATCCCCTCGGCGCGCACACTAAGTAGGGCTTGCAAATGCTCTGGGCTAGGATTTTTAGAGGCTAAGGCCGCCCTCACTTGCTCGGAGGTGAAATCCCGCGGCTCATAGTTTCGCACCATTTTTTGAATTTTTTCAAAAATTTCTTCCACCGTTGTCCTTCAAAACCCCCGTCCGTTCTTGCCTGCGATGATAAAACGCAGGGCGTTGAGCTTGATAAAGCCCGCCGCATCCTTGTGGTCATAAACCTCATCCTCCTCAAAGGTCGAATAAGTCGCATCGTAGAGGCTGTTTGCGCTTTCCCTACTTCGCACGATCACATTACCCTTATAAAGCTCAAGCCCCACCCTCCCGCTCACAAATTTTTGACTCTCATCGATGAGGGCTTGGAGCATCAGACGCTCAGGCGAAAACCAAAGCCCATTGTAAATGAGATGCGCATATTTTGGCATCAGCTCGTCCTTAAGATGCGCCGCTTCCTTATCCAGCGTGATGCTCTCCATCGCCCTGTGTGCCTTGAGTAAAATCGCCCCCCCCGGCGTCTCATAGCACCCCCTGCTCTTCATCCCCACGAAGCGATTTTCCACCAAGTCAAGCCGCCCACAGCCGTGCTTGGCACCCAGCGCGTTAAGTCTTGCAAGTAGCGCGGCAGGGCTCAGTCTTTCGTCGTTTATCGCCACCAGGTCCCCGCGGGCAAATTCCAGCTCCACTACCTCGCCCTCATCCGGGGCATCTTTGGGGTCCCTACTCCAGCGCCACATCGCCCCGTCAGCGGGCTTTGCCGGGTCCTCAAGCACCAGCCCCTCATAGGAGATATGCAGCAAATTCGCATCCATAGAATAGGGCGGCGCCTCCCCCTTTTTAGCGATGTCTATGCCGTGTTTTTGCGCGTAGGCTAGGAGTTTTTCGCGGCTGTTTAGATCCCACTCTCTCCAGGGCGCGATGATGTGCAAATTTGGCGCAAAGGCCGAGTAACCCAGCTCAAAGCGCACCTGATCGTTTCCCTTACCCGTAGCGCCGTGACTTAGGGCGTCAGCACCCTCGCGAAGGGCGATTAGCGCCTGAGTTTTGGCGATGAGGGGTCGGGCGATGCTTGTGCCGAGCAAATACTCCCCCTCATAAAGCGCATTGGCTCTAAACATGGGGAAAACATAGTCCCTTACAAATTCCTCCCGAAGGTCCTCGATGAAAATATTCTCCTTTTTCACACCCAAAGCCAAGGCTTTCGCCCTTGCAGGCTCTAGCTCCTCACCCTGCCCGATATCAGCCGTGAAGGTAAGTACCTCGCAGCCGTATTCATCCTGGAGCCATTTTAAAATGATGCTTGTATCCAGCCCGCCAGAATAAGCCAAAACCGCCTTTTTAATAGAATTTTTCATCCACAACTCCTTGGAAAATTAATGCGCAGATTGTAGTCAAAATTTGTTTAAAAAAGGACTTGAGGGGGGATTCTCAAGCAAAATTGATTCCAAATTTCCTTTTAGATTAGAATTTTTTGCTAAATTAAGCTCATGAGAGTGGATAAATTTTTAAATGTGGTCAATATCACCAAGCGCAGAGCCATCGCTGAGGACATGTGCAAGAGCAAGGCCGTGAGCATTAACGGTCTCATCGTCAAGCCCAGCAAGGCCGTTAAAATCGGCGATGTGATCACCCTGCACTTCACCGCCGGCAGCGAAAATTACAAGGTCCTAGCCCTGCCCTCTGGCAAAAGCATCCCCAAAAATGCGCAAGGCGAGTATGTGAGTCGGCTATGAGGGAGTTGGTTTTGAGTCAAAAGGAGCTTGAGGGGCTCATCCCCCACCTGCCACAAAGCGGCGTGATTTTGCTGCGCGGGGACGCATCCAGTGGCAAGACCACCCTCGTTAAGGCATGGCTGAGGACGCTTGGCGTGACGGAGGGCGTGAGATCGCCGACCTTCACGCTCATGCAAAAATATGAGGCAAGAGGGCTTGAAATTTATCATTACGATCTCTATCAAATAGGCCTTGAAGGGCTTTTGAGAAGGGGTTTGTTTGAGAATTTATTTGAGGAGGGCTTGCACCTTGTAGAGTGGGGTTGTGTGCGACTGGAGGAGGCCCTTAAAAAAATGCATTTAAGGCCATTCGTGCTGGAAATTTCTTTCATGGAAAATAAAAGAAAGTATAAAATTTATGAGTAAGCTGGAAGCGATAAATTTGGAAAAAATCATCAAAAAAAGCAAGATCATCCAGGGCATCTCTCTTGAGGTCCGAAGCGGGGAGGTTGTGGGGCTTTTGGGACCCAATGGGGCTGGCAAGACGACGACTTTTTATATGATCTGCGGGCTCATCGCGCCCAGTGGGGGGAGGGTTTTGCTCGATGCTAGGGACATCACCAAAGAGCCACTCAATAAAAGAGCGCGCCTTGGCATAGGCTATCTGCCGCAAGAAAGTAGCGTTTTTAAGGATCTTAGCATTGAGGAAAATTTGCTTTTGGCCGCAGAAATTTTCTACAAAGACAAAAAAATTCTCAACGAAAAGGTGGAAAAAATGCTCGAGCTCCTCAGCATAGAGCCCATCCGTTTGCGCAAGGGCCTAAGCCTCAGCGGAGGAGAGCGGAGGCGCTGTGAAATCGCTCGCAGCCTGATATGCGAGCCGCAATTTTTGCTTCTGGATGAGCCCTTTGCTGGGGTTGATCCCATTGCTGTGGCTGAAATTCAAAGCCTCATTGAGACGCTCAAAAGGCTGGGCATTGGTATACTCATCACCGATCACAATGTCCGCGAAACCCTAGCCATCTGCGATCGCGCCTATGTGATAAAATCGGGCGCGCTTTTGGCCAGCGGCAGGAGTGAGGACATCGCGAAAAATCAAGATGTGAGAAAATATTACCTAGGAGAAGAGTTCAAACTCACCCACTGATGCTAAGACAAAAACCCAGACAATCGCCCAAAACCAAGCTCTCCACCACCCTGCGCTCGTGGCTGCCCCTGTTGCAGGTGGGGCTTGAGGATTTGAAAGAAAGCCTGAATCAATTCGCCGAAGAAAACCCCTTTTTGGAAGTGAGCGAGAGGGTGAAGACTCACAAAAATGGCAAAAATTACTACGATGCCTTTTACAAAAATGGCGCAAATTCCGAGCTCATCGAGGCCAAGGCCCTGCATCAAAAAAGCGTTTATGAGCTTTTGGATGAGCAGCTTGTGCCGCCGCTCTTTCCCACGGACAAGTCTCAAAAAATCGCCGCGCTCATCGTCCAGTGCCTCAACCACGAGGGCTATTTTGAGTATGATGGGGCGCTTTTGGGGGAATTTGGCCGCGAGGAGGTGGAGCGGGTGCGGAGGCGCTTTTGCTACCTTGAGCCTGTGGGCGTGGGGGCGGTGGATTTTAAGGAGGCGTTTTTGTTCGCGCTTGAGAATTTGGATCTTGATGGGGGGCTTTATGACTTTTGCAAGATGATGATTAGGGACTTTGAGCGCATCCAAAACTACACGAAAGATAGGCTTTATAAGCAAGCCATTGAGCTGATTAAAAAATTCACCGTGCCGCCCTTTTTGGAGTATTTTGAGGACAGCAGAGCCCTCATCCCAGACCTCTTCATTTTTAGGGAAAATGAAAACATCAAGGTGAAAATCAATGACGATTATTACCCTGAGCTGAGCATCGAAACGGACGGGCTTGAGCATGAATTTTTAACGGGCTATCTCAAGGAGGCGCGCAATTTAGTCGACGCCCTTGCCATGCGCAAGGCGACCCTTTATAAGATCGGCCTGATGATCATCGAACATCAATACGAATTTTTTATGGGTGGGGAAATCAAGCCCATGACCTTGAAAAATTTAGCCGAGGATCTGGATCGCAACGCCTCGACCATCTCGCGCGCCATAGCGAACAAATACCTAAGCTGCGAGCGTGGGCTCATACCCTTGAAGAACTTTTTTGCCTTTGCGCTCGATGAGGAGGGAGAGACCTCAAACGCTAGTGTGAAGGACTTCGTGGTGAATTTGATCAAAAATGAAAACCGCAAAAAACCCCTGAGCGATAGTAAAATTTTAGAGCTGGCACAGAAGGAATTTAAGATCGACATCGGGCGGCGCACCATCACGAAATACCGCATCCAACTCAAGATCGCAAGCTCAAGTGAAAGGAAGAAAATTTACGAGCTTGAGGGGGGATGAGGGGGGAGTTTTAAAATTGACATGGATTGAAATTTTGTGTTTTGCCTTATAAAATTAACGATAATTTTGTTACAATTTGAGACGATAAGGGGCATTAGCTCAGCTGGGAGAGCACAACGCTGGCAGCGTTGGGGTCAGCGGTTCGAGTCCGCTATGCTCCACCATTTTAGAAATTTAAAATAAGATTTTTGCAAGTGAATTGAATGAAACGCTTTAAAATAGTTCTTGTTGAGCATTTGTATGCAAATTTATGTCAGTGCCGTTCATACTAATGTAGGCAAAACACATTTTAGTGCACTTTTTTGTCAAAGCTTCAATTATGATTATTTTAAATTAATTCAAGCTGGAAAGCCTATGGATAGAGAGTTTATCGCTAAATTTAACCCTCAGACAAAAATCTTTAAGGAGGGTTTTGTTTTTGAAATTTCAGCTTCGCCACATATTTGCAAAATCAAAGAGCAGGCAAAATATGAGGCTATGGATATTAAAATTCCCTCAAGTAAAAATTTGATCATAGAACTAGCTGGCGGTCTTTTGAGTCCCATTGACGAACAATATACGATGATAGATTTTATGAAGCAATTTAAAAGACCTACTTTTTTAATTGCCAAATATTATATGGGCAGCATTAACCATATTTTGTTAAGTTTGCAAGCTTTAAAAAATGCCCAAATTCCTATAATAGCCTTGATTATGATGGGAAGAAAAAATATTTTACAGGACGCATTCATTCAAAATTACACTCAAATTCCATTGATACATTTGCCATTTTTTAATGAAAATAATTTTCTCAAAATAAGCCAAATTACCAAAGAAAAACTCATTAAACTTCATAAATTCTAAGATCAAATTTTATTACAAATCGAACCATTTTTTAAATTTTTTAACAACTCCTCTAATTGATAAACGCCCCGATATTCAGGGCTGAGTAAGTGTATGAGCACATCGCCTAAGTCTATGACGCTCCATTGCTCTGAGCTTTCAAGGTGCAAAAATTCCTCGCCCTTAGCCTTAAGCTGCACCCTCAGCTCATCGATGAGGGCTAGGGCGTGCTTTTCTCCCAGGGTATTGGCGATGATGACAAAGCTTACAAAATAATCCCCGCCCCTCATGTCAAAGCTCTCAATATCCTCAGCCTTTTTTGCGTCCAAAATTTCAACGATGGCTTGAATTCTTTCTCGCATTTCATCCTCATAAATTTTTAAAGCGACATGTGGTTTTGTGTAGATTTTCGTAACACTTCCTCACCTCATCCCTGATGACTTCACTCACCTCATCGGTATTTAAGCTTTGTCTTATGAAGGTCGAGGAGATGTCTATGCGGGTGTCGAGCCTTTGAAAATTGTGCGGAATGGCGATATTGTCGCGATGGGCGATGATGAATTCAACCTTTTCCATCAGCCTTTCAAAGCCGTGCCACTCCTGCAAACCCTCCAAATGATCGGCCCCTATGATGCAGTAAAATTTGCTCGGCTCATAAAGTCCCTCAAGATACTCGACGCTCTCTATGGTCGGCACCGAGCGATTTTGTTTGATTTCAAAATCACAAATTTCCACCCTGTCCAAATTCCCCCAAATTTTTTTTGCCCACAAAAATCTTTGTTTTTCATCAGCAAAAAAGGAGCGCTTGAAAGGATTAACGAAGGCTGGCATTATGATGAGCTTGTCTATATCTAGGCCTTCTAAAGCCTTAGTCACCACGCTTTGATGCCCCAAGTGGGGAGGGTCAAAACTCCCTCCAAAAAGTGCTATTTTCATTAAATTTTTTAACCTTTTTTTGTAAGATTATAGCACTTTATTTCAAAAAAGGACACTAGCATGGGAGTAAAAATTGCGATCAATGGTTTTGGACGCATAGGCAGATGTGTAGCTAGGATAATTTCGCAGCGCAAGGATGTGGAGCTTGTGGCGATTAACGACACGACAGACATCGAGCTTGCGCATTATCTTTTCAAGCATGATAGTGTGCATGGGGAATTTAAGGGCAGCGTTGCGGTGGATGGTGATGATTTGGTGATTGATGATAAAAAAATAAAAATTTTCAAAACGAGAAATATCGCCGAGCTTGACTTTGCAGCCTACGGGGCTGAGGTCGTGCTAGAATGCACGGGAGCGCATTTGAGCTTAGAAAAATGTCAGCCCTTTTTAGACAGGGGCATCAAAAAGGTCATCATGAGCGCACCAGCCGCAGATGCCACTCCTACCTATGTGATGGGCGTCAATTCGCATCTTTACAAGGGCGAGGCCATCATCTCAAACGCCTCTTGCACGACCAATTGCTTGGGGCCTGTTTGCAGGGTCTTGCAGGATAATTTTGGCATAGAAAAGGGTTTGATGAGCACCATACACGCCTACACGAACGGCCAAAGTCTCATTGATGCGAAGACAAAGGACAAGCGCCGCAGTCGTGCCGCCGCGCAAAACATCATCCCCACCTCCACAGGCGCGGCTAAGGCGATGCGCCTTGTGATGCCCGAGCTTGATGGGCGGCTTCATGGGCAGAGTATGCGCGTGCCTGTGATCGATGTTTCCAGTGTGGATTTGACGGCGCAGCTTTCCCAAAAAGTCAGCAAAGAGGCGCTCAATGATGCTTTTAGAAAGGCAGCCGCTACGAATTTAAAGGGCTTGTTGGCGGTTGATGATGAGGAGAGGGTTTCTAGCGACTTCATAGGCTCAAGTTATGGGGCCATCGTGGCGAGTGATTTGACGCAGGTCATTTGCGAGGATTTTGTCAAGGTCGTAGCGTGGTATGATAACGAATGGGGCTATTCCATGCGTTTGGCGGATATGGCCGTGTATGTTATGAAGGGGCGTTGATGAGCGAAATTATTTCCATAAAAGATATTGATTTAGCAAAAAAAAAGGTCTTCATCAGGTGTGATTTTAACGTCCCACAGGATGATTTTTTAAACATCACAGACGACAGACGCATCCGCTCGGCCATCCCTACGATACGCTACTGTCTTGATAATGGCTGCAGTGTAATTTTAAGCTCACATTTAGGACGCCCCGATGCTATCAGCTCTAAATTCTCTCTGGAGCCCATTGCTAAGAGGCTTTCGCGCTTGATGAGTAAGGAAATTTTAATGGCAAAGGATGTCGTTGGGGAGGATGCGAAAAAAAAGGCGCAGAATTTGCAGGCGGGCGAAATTTTAATGCTGGAGAATTTGCGTTTTGAAAGGGGGGAAATCAAAAACGATGAGGCTTTGGCGAGGGAATTTGCCGCTTTGGCTGAAATTTATATCAACGATGCCTTTGGTGTGTGCCACAGGGCGCATGCTAGTGTGGAGGCGATCACGCGTTTTTTTGAGATTAAGGCGGCGGGTTTTTTACTGCTAAAAGAAATCAAATTTGCTAACAATCTCCTAAAGCACCCCGCCCGTCCCTTCGTGGCTGTGGTCGGCGGCTCTAAGGTCAGCGGCAAACTCCAAGCCCTCATCAATCTCCTACCCAAGGTCGATAAGCTCATCATTGGCGGCGGCATGGCTTTTACCTTTTTGAAGGCTCAGGGCTTTGATATAGGCGATTCGCTTTTGGAAGAAAATTTGATCGATGAGGCGCAGGCGATTTTGAGCAGGGCCAAGGAGCTTGGCGTGAAAATTTACCTGCCTGTGGATGTGGCTGTGGCGCGCACTTGCACGAGTGAGGCCTTGATGTCCTATGTCCCTACTCAAGAAATCCCCAACGGCTTCATGGGGCTTGATATCGGGCCTGCGAGCGGGAAGCTTTTCAGAGAGGTTTTAGCGGATGCGCAGACGATTTGGTGGAATGGACCTATGGGTGTTTTTGAGATAGAAAAATTCGCTAAGGGCTCTTTGAAAATGGCGCATTTTATCGGCGATAGTAACGCTACGACCATCATCGGCGGGGGCGATACGGCGGATGTGGTGGCTAGGAGTGGTGAGGCGGATGAGATGACCTTCATCTCTACGGGGGGTGGGGCGAGCTTGGAGCTTATCGAGGGTAAGGAGCTGCCGGGCGTGAAGCCCTTGAGGGGCGATGGGGAGAGGTTATGATTTTTGCGGCGAATTTAAAATGCAACCACACGAGGACTTCTTTTGCGCTTTATGCGAGGGCGCTGAATGACTTTTTGGGGAGCAAGGATGGGGATGTTTTTATCTTCCCGCCGAGCGTGGCCTTTTTGCAAGATGAGCTTTTTTTCACGCAAGGAGCGCAGAATTTTTACCCCTGCATCAATGGCGCTTTCACGGGTGAGCTGGGCAAGGAGCATTTGGATGAGTTTGGCATCGACTGCGTTTTGCTAGGGCACAGTGAGCGGAGGGTTTTTGAAAACCATGCCCTAATCAAAGAAAAATTTGACTTTGCCAAGGCGCAAGGATGGCAGATTTTTCTTTGTGTGGGAGAAAATTTAGAGACAAAAGAGGCGGGGAGGAGCAGGGAATTTTTGCAAGATCAGCTTTGCGATTTGGACTTATCCTACGCGAAACTCACCATCGCCTACGAGCCGATTTACTCCATAGGCACAGGCCTGAGCGCTGATTTGGGCGATATTGCTGAGGTTTTGAGCTTTTTATCAAGCCTTAGCGGGGCGCCCCTGCTTTATGGGGGCAGTGTCAATGAAAATAATGCAGAAAAAATTCTACAAATCCCTCATTGCAGCGGCGTTTTGATTGGCTCTTCGGCCCTGAGGGTGGAAAATTTTATCGCGATGCTGGAGAAGATCAGGCGAAAAATTTAGCCAAATTTATCCCCACAAAGGCCACAATATAAGCCATCACGCAGGTGAATAAAAAAAGATAAAGCGTGAATGTGCCCTTGCCGCTTTCTTTGGAAAAAACTGTGGTCGCTGCAAAGCAAGGGTTGTAAATCATCACAAACAAAACATAAGCCACTGCCGTGGTGAAGGGCACATTTTGGGCTAAAATTCCCCTCAGTCCCTCGTCATTTTCATCCACTCCATCGCCTAGAGAGTAAAGTACGCCAAGCGTTGAAATCATCACTTCTTTAGCCGCCAAGCCACTGATTAAAGAAACGCTAAGCCTCCAGTCAAAATCAAGCGGGGCAAAGAAAGGCTGGATGGCCTTACCAAATTGCCCTAAGTAGCTGTTTTCTATGAGCTGTTCTTGAGCCTTTAGCTCGTCTTTGATGTCTTCATTTTGCTGCGGGAAATTACTCACAAACCAAATGAGTATGGAGGCTAGGAGTATGAAGGTCCCCGCTTTTTTAAGATACATTTTGGCCTTGTTGAAGCACATTTGCCACACTAGGCCCCAGTGGGGCATTCTGTATTTTGGCATCTCCATCACGAAGGGCTCATTGAGGCCGCGAAAGGCTGTCATTCTTAGAACCTTCGCCGATAAAAGTCCCAAAAAGGCCCCCAAAAGATAAATTCCAAAAAGATAATTTCCCGCCTGCTCCTCTGGAAAAAATGCTCCGATGAAAAGCACATAGACAGGAAGTCTGGCTCCGCAGCTCATGAAGTTGATGATGAAAAGTGTGAGCAGTCTGTCCTTTTTATTTTTGAGGATGCGCGTGGACATGAAGGCGGGTACAGAGCAGCCAAAGCCCGTGATGAGTGGGATGAAGCTTTTGCCGTGGAGTCCAAATTTGTGCAAAATTCCATCCAGTAAAAAGGCCACTCTCGCCACATAGCCTGTGTTTTCTAAAAGCGCTATGCCAAAAAATAGGATTAAAATATTAGGCAAAAATAAGATCACCGCTCCGACCCCACCAATGATGCCATCGGCTAAGACTGAGGCGAAAAGCTCATTTGGAATTAGCTCCTTGCAAAGCTCACCCAGTGCCGTAAAACCTGCCTCAATGTAGTCCATAGGGATAGAGCCCAAACTAAAAGTAAGCTGAAATAACGCCCACATAAAAAACAAGAAAATGGGAATTCCAAGATATTTATTTATCAGTAGGGCATCGATGCTTTGGGTGATGTTTTTTAGAGTGGGTGTTTTTTTGACAACCTGCGCGTTGAGATTTGCGGCAAAGGAGAGAATTTCTTCTTTAAAGATGTAGTTTAAATCATCGCTACCGTGGCTTTGCATCAGTTCATTTTGACACTGCTTAACGCAGTTTAAAAGCTCATTATTTTCATTTTCAAGCTCATTTTTTAAGAGGGCAAGAGCAAATTGACGGCTTGAATTTTTTGAGTGTGAAATGGAATGGGTGTCTATGAAATGAGTGATTTTTTCAAGATTTTGTTCGATGTTTTGGCTGAAATTTCGATCACAGCCTTGGAATTCGCTCTCATAATTTTGCACGATGCTCTCCAAAAGCAGGTCCAAATTTTCCTTCGTTTTCGCGCTGAGACTAAGGCAGGGAGTTTTTATTAGAGCGCTCAAATTTTGCGTGTCGATTTCAAAGCCTTCTTGTTGCGCTTCATCTTGCATATTTAGGGCTAAAATCATCTTTTTTTGCACATCCAAAAGCTGCGCGGTGAGGATGAGATTGCGTTCTAAATTTGTAGAATCCAAAACATTGATTATCACATCGTAATGCTCGTTTTCGAGGAATTTTTTCGTAACTTTTTCTTCTTCAGAGTAGCCGTTTAAATCGTAAGTTCCGGGTAAATCGATGAAATCAAGTCTGTAATTTTTATAGGTGATTTTTGCGCTGGCTTTTTCTATGGTAACGCCAGGAAAATTTCCCACCCTGAGGTTGGATTTGCAAAGTGCGTTGATGAGCATACTCTTGCCGACATTGGGCTGTCCTACGAGCACGATGATAATGCTTTTCATCTACCGCACCTCTTTGATTTTGATGGCTTTTGCTTCGCTAGAGCGTAAAATCACGCAGGAATTTTCAAGCTCGACTAAAATGGTCGCTTGTCTCAGTGAAGAGTTGAGTTTTTTTATTTTTTTGTTTTTGGTAAAACCGAAGCTCAAAAGTCTGTTTTTAAGCTCCAAATCCGCATCAAAGTCAAGTATAAAAGCACTTTGCTTATCCTTCAAGGCATCCAATGTCATTCGCAATCCTTATCATCCAGTAAATTTTGATAAGGATTATAGTTTTTGTTTGATAAATTTGAGTTTAAATATCAAAATTTATTGTTTAGCGGCAATGATTTCAATCTCAACCCTTGCCCCCTTAGGCAGGTCTTTCACTGCAAAGGCCGAGCGTGCAGGGTAGGGGGTGGTGAAAAATTCTGCATAGATTTTGTTAAAATCGCTAAAGTCGTTGATGTCGGCCAAAAAGCAGGTTGTTTTCACTACATTGTCCCAATTCAATCCATTCTCATCAAGCACGGCTTTTACATTTTCCAAAGCCCGTCTTGTCTGCTCTTTTACATTTTCGCCCACAAGCTCACCCGTGTCGGGATCTATGGCCAATTGCCCCGAGACGAAGAGCAAGCCATTTGCCTCCCTATAAACCGAGTAGGGACCTATTGCCTTAGGATATTTTTGCATTTCTTCTCCTTGATAATTTTAAATGAAGGGGGTATCTTAACAAATACATTGTTAAATTTTTAAGCTGAGTTTTTGCGGGATGAAGGATGAGGGAAGCTTGATTTGAACCAAGCTTCAAGCTATTGATGAGATTTTAAGAAAAATGAGACTTGATTTCTCCAACCCAAGCGTCAATTCTGGCCTCAGTTTGATCCTCTTGATTGTCGTTATCAAGCGCTAAACCTACAAATTTACCATCGACCACAGCATCGCTTGATTCAAAATTATAGCCATCGGTGGATACCGAGCCGACTAAGGTCGCACCTGCATTTTTTAGATTCTCAGCGAGCTTTCCCATACCGCCGCAGTAAGTGTCTGAGTAGCTTTCGCTATCGCCCATGCCAAACACCGCTACAGTTTTGCCGGCCAAATTTAGACCTGAAAAATCAAAGCTATCCCAGTCATCTTGCAGATCGCCACTACCCCAAGTCGATGTCCCACAAATGAGCTTATCGTAGGAGTTGATTTTTGCTGCATCGATATCGGCGATATTTAGCACATCGTCTATTTCAAGTTTGCTAGCGATGGTGTTTGCCGCTGCCTCAGTATTTCCCATCGCACTCCCGTAAACCACTGCTACTGCCATTGTTTCTCCTTTTGTTGAAAAATAATTAAATCCTAACATAATTTGGTTTAAATCGCATAAATTTTTTGGCCTCTACTATGCTAAAACTAAAAAATTTTAGTTTACGAAATTGCATCATTTTCATGCCATCATAGTGAGGCGTAGGCTTAGAGAATTTTAATTTTTTTTATCGCATTTAAATTTTTCCCCTAATCCAAACACCTTGCAATACTCACAATAAACACAACTCACGCTTCTTTTAGCGCATACGAGCGGGATTTTGCGCTTTTTGGCTTCGGTTTTGATTTTTTTCATGGTGTTGTGATTCAAAAAGCTCGTCAGCATGACTATGCATTGCGTTCCGGTCGGTATGGGTTTGCGATTGACACGATTTTCATTTCTCGCATCCCAGTGTTCCACTTTCTTAGCTCCCAAATCATAAAGCACAGCTCGAATGGGCGTTATTTCATCAGCTCCGATAACTAAAACAGACATTTGGTTTTCCTTTCTTTAAAGATAAATTTTCTGTCGCTTTAGGATTATAATGAAAGAAAGCTAAAATTATTTTGAAATTTATTATCAAAATAATTTATTTTTTCATGAATTACAACTGTTTAATAATTTGTTAGCTTTATATTTTCATTTCCATATTAAAAAACGCAACACTTCAGCAATTCCCCCACATCCTGATAAACAAAATCAAGTCCGCCCACATCAAGCCCGTCCGTGCTTGAAATTTTCCCGCTCAAAACCAAAGCCGTCCTCATCCCAAGCGCCTTCGCTCCGCACAAATCCCCCCTAAAATCATCACTCACAATAAGCACCTTGCTAAATTCCGCCCCCTCATCCTGATGCTTCAAAAGGCCCAAAGCGCTCTCATAAAAGGCTTTGCTAGGCTTTCCCACGACCTCGTATTTAAGCGCCGCGGCGTAATTTATCATTCGCATGATGGCCCCCACGCCCGGATACGCCCTGCCGTCTTTTTTGTAAATGCTCGTCTCATGCAGGGCGATGAAACGCACCCTTTTTTGCGCAAATTCCACCATTCGCGCAAAGTCGCCAAATTTAAAGGCATCATGGCTTGCCACCAAAACCGCGGCGGGATTTTGAAAATCCAAACCAAAGCCCAAAATTTCAAGGCTTTGCAAAAATTGCGTCGAGCCAAAAGCCGCCACCTTGCAAGGGGACAAAATCTCCCTCAAAACGCAAAGGGGATCAAGATAGGCTCCCTCTTTTATCTCAAGCCCCTTTTGCCTCAGGCTCTCTAAAAAATTTAAATTTTTTGTATTATTTGTGAGGATGAGGTAGGGGGTATTCGTGGCGTTAAGCCTAGCGATGAGCTCTTTTGCGCCGCGGATGGGGCTTTTGTCCTCATCACCAATTAAAGTGCCTTGCACATCCAAAAAAAACATCGTTTCTCCTTTCAATCACTCAAAAATTCCACTTCCAAAGCGATCAAATCCTCAAAGCTCTCCCTCCTGCGTATGAGGCGCACCGCACCGCCCTCAAGGGCCAGCTCGCAAATTCTAGGGCGCGTGTTGTAATTGCTACTCATTGCAAAGCCGTAAGCGCCGGCATTTTTCACCACCACGATGTCCCCGCTCTGGCTTTTGGGCAGCCTCCTGTCCCTCGCAAAAAAATCCCCACTCTCACAAATCCCACCGACCACATCACAGGGACTCTCCTCGCCCTCATTGTAGGGCAAAAGCACCTCGTGATAGGCCGCATAAAGGCTGGGGCGGATGAGATCGTTCATCGCCCCGTCAAGCACCATGAAGCGCTTGTTTTTGTTGGTTTTCTCATAAAGCACCGAGCAGACAAGCTCACCCGCACCCGCCACCAAAAAGCGCCCCGGCTCTAAATTGATCGTTAAATCAAGCCCCGATAGCTGCGACAAAACCCCTTGCGCATAGGCATACAAGTCAGGCTCCGCCTCCCTCTCATAGCTCACGCCAAGCCCCCCGCCGATGTCAAAAAATTTCAGCCCCAGACCCAGGGCATTAAATTCACGCACGAGCTGCGCCACAATGCCAGCCGCCTCGTGGATAGGCCCCGTGTCTAAGAGCTGTGAGCCGATGTGAAAATGCACGCCCACAGGCTCTAAAAACTCAGCCCTAAAGGCGTGAAGATACATCTTCTTAGCCGTCTCAAGCTCCACGCCAAATTTATTTTCCTCAAGTCCCGTGGCGATGTAGGGGTGGGTTTTGGCATCGACATTGGGATTGACCCTGATGCTGATTCTAGCCCTTTTTCCAAGCCTTTTTGCCACGCTTTCTAAAAGCTGCATCTCGGCCTCGCTTTCGACATTGATGTATAAAATTTCAAATTTCAGGGCAAGCTCAAGCTCCTCCTCGCTTTTACCCACGCCGCTGAAGATGATTTTATAGGGCCTTGCCCCCGCCCTTAGAGCCCTTTTGACCTCGCCGATACTCACGCAGTCAAAGCCGCTATCAAGGCGGGCTAGCATTTGCAAGAGGCTGAGGTTGGAATTGGCCTTGAGGGCGTAAAAAATTTGAGATTTTCGCGCCTTGAAGGCATTTTTGAGGGCTCCAAAACGCTCCTTAATGCGGTCAAAATCATAGAGGTAGAAGGGGGTTTGAAAGCGCGCTTTGAGTTTTTGATAATCCATAATGAAACCTCATTTTCGTCTGTAAAAAAGCCACAGGGCCGTAGCGGCTAGGCAGAAATTGGGCAAGAGTATGCCAAGCTCGCCGCTGAGGACGCCATTTTGCGCAAGGCGCGTGAGTAAAAATAGCCCCCCCCACAAACCCAAAACGACCAAAAAGCTCACAAAGCCCACGAAGGCTAGGTTGAAAAATCGCGCTATGACGGGAAAGTGATGCACCATCACAAGCATCAAAAAAGGCGCGAAAAAGGGGGCGAAAATGAGCTGGTAGAGGGAAATTTTAAGCGCCGTTACATTCAAACCCTGCGCCTTCAGTAAAAACAAGGCCTGCCATGCGTCTTTTATGGAGTGCTGGCTGTCGTTGGCGACATTTTCAATGATCTTAGGCTTAAAATCCCTCAGGGTCTGCATTTGCGTGAAGGCCAGCGTGATGGGGGCGGCTTTGTTCCATTCATAGCGCGGGGAAAACTGAGTGATCGCGCCCTCTTCTAGCACCCAAAAGTCCTCCTTAAATTCGGCTTCTTTTGCTTGAATTTGAGTGCTGAGCGCGCCCTCTTTGATCTTGAAAATTTTAAGATTCTGGACGCGATTTTGCCCATTTTCAATCTTTTCAATGAAGACAAAAACATCATTGAATTTCAAAAAGGCCTCGCCGCCGGGTTTGATGAGGGTGCCGTTCTTTAAGATGCTTGATTTGTAGTCATTTGCGTAGGCAAAGGGTGTGAAATTCGCCCCCACATAAAGGAGGCAAAACAACAGTGCCCACAAAAAGGGATAAAGTGCGATTTTATTTTTACTCAGTCCTAGGGCATAAAGGCTCACAAGCTCGCCTGAGCGTATCATCCCCAGCAAAGAAAGGCTCAGGGCAAACACTAGGGAAAGCGGCAGGATGTAGCCGGTCGCACCAAAGGCTAAGAAAATCACATAGAGCAAGATGGTGTTGGCACTTTGGGGGAGGTCCTTGGCATTTAAAAGCAAATCCACTCCGCAGTAAAAGCCCAAAAGTGCGAAAAAAATGATGAAAAAATTTTTCAAATAAATGAGCGAGATGTAGCGAAAAAACATCCCCATCACTCAGGCCCTCAAGCTATAGAGCGAGGCGACGCGCCCCAAATCCTGCCCCTGGCAAAGCTCCCGCAAGGCCAGCGCTCCCTGCAAAAGCACGGCGCTTAAAATTTCACCTTCCTCGGCCGTGAAGGCTGATAAAACAAAGGCGCTCACATCCTCCGCCCTCCCCACGCCGATGCGCACCCGCTCATACTCAGGCCCACAAAGTGCGTCGATGCTTTTAAGGCCATTGTGTCCGCCGTTCCCGCCGCCTTTTTTGAAGCGCAAAGTGCCTAAATTTAAGTCAATATCATCGTGCGCGACGATGAGGCGGGAGCATTTGTAAAAGTCCCTAACCGCCCTCACGCTGAGGCCGGAGGCGTTCATGTAGGTGTGGGGTTTGAGGAGGAGGGTGGGGCCTGTTTTGTAAAGCTCTCCCTTGAATTTAGCGCTAGCAATGGGGGAAAATTCACCCCCCTTCAAAAGCAAATCCACAAGCATAAAGCCCGCATTATGGCGCGTCCCCTCATACTCAGGCCCCATATTGCCAAGCCCTACGACTAGGGTCATCGCGCTTTTTCTACGCCGACAACCGCCACCCTATCCGCCTCGATGAGCTTCACCCCCGCTGGCACGGCGACATCCTTGACAAGCAAGGCATCGCCCACATCAAGCTTGCTCACATCAAGCTCAAAAAAATTCGGCAAATTTTCCGCCGCGCACTTGATCTTGAGCCTCCTTTTGGACTGGATCAAAACGCCCTTGTTTTTGAGTCCCACGGCCGTGCCTGTGATCTTGACCGGGATCATGTAGTTAGACACCACGCCCCTTTGCGCGACCTTCAAATCCACATGCTTCAAATCGCTCGTTACAGGATCTTTTTGGTAGTCCACCACCACGACATTGAGGACCTGCTCCCCGACCTTCACATCAAAGGCTAGGGTGCTTTTTTTACGCACTGCCTTGATAAATTCGTTCGTCTTAAAAGCGGCGTGGATGTTTTCCAAGCCTTTTCCATAGATGTTTGCGATCAGATAACCATCTCTCTTCAAAGCCTTAGCCGCTTTTCTGCCGATACTCTCTCTAACGATACCTTCTAACATCTTCTTGTCCTTTTTTGAAAAATGAGGGCAGATTGTAGCCAAGTAAGCTTTTTTTTTGATTAATCATTTCAGCGGGGTTCTAAGCGGGGAGGGATCGAAGCGGCTGGGGTAGAAATTTCACAAAATTTCCCCCCAAGACTAAACTTTTTTTCCAAATCGGCGATATAGGGGCTAACAGGCTCACGGATGGGCTTGAATTCACTTAAAAGGATTTAAAATGGGATTTCGTATCAATACGAATGTCGGCGCACTCAACGCCA
>NZ_JAUMZG010000014.1 GCF_030528245.1 Campylobacter sp. | reverse complement strand
CAGAGTGCGGGGGCTGGGCGAAATTCCTGCGGGGCGGAGCAAGTGGGCGGCGCGGACTTTGCGGCTGAGTGTGCGGCCTATGCGCGTGAGGGGCTCACTTACCGCACGCTGGGCGCAGAGGCGGCCTGGGCGCTGAATTTGCCGCTGCCGCGGCGGTATGGGTTTGTGCATTTGGCGCTTTTTGGCTCGGGCTATGTGGCGATGCTAACGATGTATGGGTGGTGCGGGGTGGAGACGCTTTTGGTGTGGAATCCTTACGACGCGAAGGATACCTACGCGCATCATTTTGGGCGCTTGGTGCAGGGGGGTGGGAGGCCTTTTTGCGTGTATTTGGATGGCTTCAATCTGCTCGTGCCCCATCAGGCTAAATTTTTCTCCCTCATCGATGCCTGCGTGCCGCTGGTGAGTGTGGTGCGCGATCCTGTGGCGATTTTAAGGCCCCTCATCAATCATCTCGAATACTACCCCGAGGCCATCACGCGCTTTAATTTGACCTTCGATCCGTGTGAAATTTTGGACTGCGTGCGCTACTATAATCTTGGCAAAATAGGCCTTACGAAGCGGCCTGTGATCGAAAACATCAAGGCTGGGGTATGCGGCTATGGTGGGGTGGTGAATGGCTTTTCTTTGAGGAGTAGGATTTTGGCGCTGGGGGAGAAGGAGCTGGTGTGGCTGGACATGAGCGAGGTGGCCGGGGAGCGTGCTTTTGAGACGATGGTGAAATTGGCCCTGAGGCTTGGTTTTGCGCCGCCTGGGGAGGGGCTGAGGGCTAAATTTGGAGGTAAGATCAACGGGGGGGATTTTCTGGGCTTAGCCGGGCGCGTCCTGCTCGTGCATCCTGAGGATGTGGGCAAGCAAAGCAAGGATGAGGCGAGCTTGAGGTTGGCTGGGGAATTTGAAGCTGGGCAGAGCGATGCGGCGGCGGGGAATTCTAGCTCTGAAGCCGGTGGGGCTGGGCAGAATTTTGAGGGCGATGAGGAATTGAGCGTGGGCGCGGGAATTTCTGGTGGAGAGGATTTGGCCGAGCGAAATTATCGCGCTGGGGGCGTGGAGCTCATCATCACGAGCAGGCAGGAGATGCCTGAGGGGAGGGCGGATTTGAGCGGGGAGCTTTTGCGTGAAAATAGGGTGCGGCGGCTGGTGATTTACGCGAGCGACGCGGCGCGCTGGGAGGCGCTGCGGGCGGATGCGCGCACGCTGGAGGCGACTAGGGCTTGGCTTGAGCGCTATGTGAAAAGGCTTGAGGAGGTCATCAGGGAGGAGGAGGCCAAGCGCATAAGCATGGAGGCGATTTTGGACTATCTTAGGGAGAATGCGGAGGTGCGGGGATTTTTCAAGCGAACTTGGGATGCTGAGCTAGCCGACATCAAGCAAAAGCGCCCCGACATCGTGGCCTCGTGGAAGTATTATGCGGAGTTTGAGAGGATCTGCGCGGGGTTTGGGGGCGCTGCGGGCGGGTGAAGGGGCGGTGCGGGGGAATTTTCAGGGCGCGAAAATTGGCGCGGGGCTGCGGCTGGGGGGCTGGGCGGAATTTCAAGAGGGAATTCTGATGGGGAAGGATTTTGATCCTGAGCGAGGGCGGAAACGGCGAGAGACGAGGTAGGCGGAGCATGAGAAAATTGCCGGGTGGAATTTTCTGGGTGCTGGCTGGGGGAATTTTGACGGTGCGGGCTAGAGTAGGTCCCAGATTTTGAGCGCATCGAGCCATCTTTGACTGAGTTTTTCTTTGGGTAGGATGAGGGCGTTTTCTTTGCCATTGACGGCGTGATAGACGCTTGCGGCGTATTTGTTCGCGTAAAATCGCATCAAAAGCTGCTGGAGCTTGTGCTCGCTGGAGCCTTCAAACCAAGCGTTGTTGGAAAGGGCGATCATGATTTGGGTGTTTTTGTAATTTTGCTCCTTGGTGGCCTCATAGCAAATGGCGTTGGTGATGAGCTGATTTTTGAGCTTGTATTGGCTTTGCAAGGGGCCTCGTGCGAATTCTTCGGTGTTTGGCAGGAGGTGGCTTTTTGTCCAGTCTTTGAAAAAGGGGATTTCCTCACCGAAGGGGACGAGGAAGTGCTTGTTGAAAATGTGCCTTTGCCCCTGCGTGAAAATGTAGGTGCTGTTGTAGATTTTTTCCCCCTCGCGGTTGAAGGCGCCTGTGATGATGGTGATGCGGTGGGAGAGCTCTTTGAGCGCATTTTCATAGGGCGTGTCTTTGAGCACGAAGGCGAAGGCGGTCTCGGGCAAGACGATGAGCTCCTTTTTTTCTAAAATCGCCTTTTGGATTTCGGCGATGAGGGACTTTGAGTGGGCTTGGACCTTGTCTTGGAGGAATTTTTGATCTTGGCTAATGTTGGTGTTGATGAGCTTGTAGGAAAATTCTAGGAGCGGAGCCTCTTTTTGCGTGTGGTGAAAGCCCGTGAAAAATAGGGCCAGCACGATGGCGATTTTGTAGTATCGCGAAATGTAGCCCTCGTGGATGAAATAGGCGATGGCGAAGATGCAAAGTACCCCGCGCATCGAGGCGTCGAAAAAGCCATAGACGCTTAAAATTCCCCAGTTGAGCCAGTCAAAGCCAAGGGGGTGAATGTAACTGAGGGCAAAAATCCCGCAAAGCCTCAAAAAATCATACCTTAGCAAATGGCAAATCCTAAACAAAAGCCCATAAACTAAGCCCAGGGCTAGGATGATGAGGGGGGTGATGTGGCTGAGATCAAAGTAGATCGCTGAGAGCCCCACCCACCAAAACCATAAAATTCCGACAAAAAAGCCCGTCCAAAAATAGCCTTTGGCGCTTTTATTTTGCAAAAGTAAAACGAGTCCCCAGATGGCTAAAAAGGGACTGATGCTTTCAAAAAATATATTGGCGTGGAAGGACAGGTAGATGGGGTTTGAGAGTAAAATTGCGCTGGAAAAAGCTTTCATTATTTTAAAAATGCTAGAATCGGGCTTTATTTTTTTTAGGAAAGGAAAGTAGTATGGCAGGAGATTCGATTTTGACTTCATTGTTGCCTCTGGTTGTTCTTTTTGCGATTTTTTATTTTTTAGTCATTAGACCCCAGCAAAAGCAAGCAAAAACGCACAAACAAATGCTTGATAGCCTGCAAAGAGGCGACAAAATCATCACAAATGGCGGGCTGATTTGCGAGGTGGTAAAATCGGAGGAGGATTTTATCAAAGTTAGACTTAACGAGGACAATGTTACCGCGAAAATTTCAAGAGAATTCATAGCAAAGAAATTGAATGCGTAGAGCTAAGATTAGCTATCGCTTGGTGGTTTTTTTGGCGGTTTTTCTCTTTGGCATCGGTTTTTCGCTTCCGTCTTTTTTACAAACAGAACGCGGCTTTAAAATCAACCTAGGGCTTGACTTGCAGGGCGGACTTTATATGCTTTTGGGCGTGGATAATGCCGCGGCCGTAAAGTCCAAAATCAAGTCCCTCGCATCCTCCCTCAGCTACGCCATCCAAAAGGACAACATCCTCATTGACAGGCTCCTCGTGCGCGATGAGAGCGTGGAATTTGACCTCCTCGATGCGCTAGAAGCGCCGAAAGTGGATGCCCTGCTGGCAGAAATCAAGGGCTTAGACATCCAAAAAAACGCCCTGCATTATAGGCTTTCTTTCACGGATGAGGAGCTTAAAAACATAGCAAATTTCGCCCTCCTGCAGGCGGTGGAGACCATACGCACTCGCTTGGATGAATTTGGCCTAGCCGAGCCCACTGTCGCAAGGCAGGGCGAGGATAAAATTCTCGTCGAGCTCGCAGGCATCAAAACGCAAGAAGACGAGCAGAGGGCTAAGGAGCGCATCACTAAGGCGGCGGTTTTGCAGCTGATGGAGGTGGATGACTCCAAGATGAGCCAAGCCTCTTCGATGAGTGAGGCGGAGGCGGCGAGTTATGGGCTTGTTTTGATGAGTGATGCTCGAGATGAGAATTTAAAATACCCCCTCAAGGCTGTGCCGATCCTAGACGGCTCCACATTGACCGATGCGCGGGTGGGTTTTACGGACACGAGCACCTATCCTGTGATAAATTTCACCTTAAATTCTGAGGGAGCGCGGAAATTTGCCGATTACACGGGCGCGAATGTGGGCAAACGACTCGCCATAGTCTTAGACAATAAAGTCTATTCTGCCCCCTCCATCAACGAGCGCATAGGCGGGGGCAGCGGGCAAATCACGGGCGCCTTCACGCAAGAAGAGGCACGCGATGTGGCGGTGGCTCTCCGCAGTGGGGCACTGCTAGCACCTGTGAAGCTTTTGGAGCAAAGGAGCATCGGCCCATCCTTGGGGGCCGATAGCATCCGCGCTAGCACCCTGGCCCTCATCGGCGCGGCGATTTTTATCGTGCTTTTTATGGTGCTTTATTATGGGGTTGCGGGAGTTTTTGCGGACATCGCCATGCTGGTAAATGTCCTCGTGGTGGTCGCTGTGATGGCGATGTTTGGCGCGACTTTGACCCTGCCGGGGATGGCTGGACTGGTGCTGACTGTGGGCATGGCTGTGGATGCGAATGTCATCATCAACGAGCGCATCAGGGAGCTTTTGCGTGAGGGGGTGAAAATTCGCGCTGCAGTGGAGCAGGGCTATAAGAACGCGATGAGCGCGATCATCGATGCGAACATCACCTCACTCGTTACCTCCATCGCCCTTTATGCCTACGGCACGGGTGCGGTGAAGGGCTTTGCCCTCACGCTTGGCATCGGCATAGTGGTGAGTATGATCACGGCGATTTGGGGGACGCATGGGATGTTTGATTTTTTTATGAGCCGCATGGAAAAGGGCGATGGGACGAAATTCTGGCTGGGTTATAGGAGAAAAAATGCAGTTTTTTAGCGAGAAAAAAATTTATGACTTTATGCGGATGCGTTTTGGTGCGATTTCTTTGTCCTGCGTTTTGATTTTAGGCTCGATTTATTTGCTTTTTGATAGGGGTTTGCAATATGGCATCGATTTTAGCGGCGGCACCCTCTTGCAGCTCAAATACGAAAATCACGCCCCCATAGCGCAAATCAGGGAAATTCTAAGCGCCACGGGGAGCTTTCAAAATCTCTCGGTGAGCGAGTTTGGCAACGCGCAAGAAGTTACCATAAAATTTTTGGGAAGCGATGAGAATTTAACCAGCGACATCGGGCAGAGTGTGAGCGATCTTTTGAAGGATACCGGGGCCTTTGAGCTAAGGCGCGTGGATGTGGTGGGGCCTAAGGTCGGTGATGAGCTGCGTAACAAAGGCTTAATGGCGCTTGGGGTGTCTTTGCTAGCTATACTCATTTACATCGCGCTGCGTTTTGAGTGGCGCTTCGCCCTTGCGGCCATCATCAGTGAGATCCACGATGTCCTCATCACTCTGGGGGCGATTTGTCTTTTTAGGATCGATGTGAATTTGGAAATTTTAGCGGCGATTTTGACCGTTTTGGGCTACTCGCTCAATGATACCATCATTATATTCGACCGTATCCGCGATGGGATGAAAAAAAGCAAGCAAACGCGCCTTGCGCCCATCATCAACGAAAGCGTCTCGGCGACCCTATCGCGGACGATTTTGACCTCAGGGCTCACTCTGGCGACTGTGGTGATTTTGTATTTTTTCGGCGGCGGGGCGGTGGAGGGCTTTTCTTTGGCCTTGATGGTGGGGCTTTTTGTGGGGACATTCAGCTCGGTTTTTGTGGCCAGCCCAAGCTTGCTGTGGTTTCAATTCAGCGTTGTGGCCTTTAGGGATAAGGAGCTTGAAAAGCTTAAGCGAAAGCAAGAAAAAGAGCGCCAAAGAGCGATGTATGAAAAGGGAAGCATTTGAGGAGTGAAGATGGCTTATGAGGCGGGAAAGATAGAGAAAAAATGGCAGGAATTCTGGGAAAAGAGCGGGTATTTTGAGCCGAAAGATGATTTTTCTTTGGCGAAAAAATACATCCTCTCCATGTTTCCCTACCCTAGCGGGCGCATCCACATGGGGCATGTGAGAAACTACACCATAGGGGATGCCCTAGCTAGGTATTACAGAAAGCTAGGCTACAATGTCCTCCATCCCATCGGCTTTGATAGCTTTGGCATGCCCGCAGAAAATGCTGCCATCAAGCACAAAATCCACCCCAAAACATGGACCTACGAAAACATAGCCTACATGGAAAAGGAGCTTTTTTCCTTGGGCTTTTCCTTTTCAAAAAGAAAAATTTTGGCCACTTCTGATCCCATTTATACAAAATTTGAGCAAGAAATTTTCATCAAGATGTTTGAAAAAGGCCTCATTTATACTAAGGAGGCCAATGTCAATTGGTGCGAGCAGGATAAAACGGTGCTAGCCAATGAACAGGTTGAGGACGGGCGATGTTGGCGCTGTGGGCATGAGGTGGTGCAGAAAAAGATGCCGGGGTATTATGTGAAAATTTCCTCTTATGCTGAGGAGCTTTTGAGCGAGCTTGAGGGGCTTAGGGGGAGCTGGCCGGCGCAGGTTTTGACCATGCAGGAAAACTGGATAGGCAAGAGCGTAGGGCTGGAGTTTAGCCTTGAGCTTGAGGATGCGGATGCGGCGGGGCAGGCTGGCCTTGAGGTTTTCACTACGAGGGCGGATACGATTTATGGAATTTCTTATGTGGCTTTGGCGCCTGAGCACTCGATCGTGCAGAATTTGCTGGCAAAAAAGGTCCTCGATGCAAAAATTCTCCCTCAAATCAAGGCTCTGCAAAATCAAAGCCCAAGGCAGAGGCAGAGTGCGGAGAAGGAGGGCTATTTTTTGGGGCTTTACGCCCTGCATCCTTTAAGCGGGGAAAAAATCCCCCTTTGGGTGGCCAATTTTGTCTTAGCAGACTATGGTAGCGGAGCTGTGATGGCGGTGCCAGCGCACGATGAGAGGGATTATGACTTTGCCAAAAAATACGCCCTGCCCATCAAGCAGGTCATCACGGCGGAAAAATTGCCCCACACACAAAAGCAGGGCGTGCTTTTGCAAAGCGGGGAATTTGAGGGCTTGGACTGTAACGAAGCGCGGGATAAGATCATCGCTAAATTTGAAAAAGAGGGCAGGGGGAGGAGGGTGGTGAATTTTAAAATTCGCGACTGGGGCGTCTCACGGCAGAGGTATTGGGGCGCGCCCGTGCCTATGGTGCGGTGTGAAAACTGCGGCATTGTCGCGCAAAATTTAGAAAATTTACCCATCACGCTGCCCGATGATGTGGAGCTCACAGGCGAGGGCAATCCGCTTGACAAGCACCCTTCGTGGAAAATTTGTCCCTGCCCAAAATGCGGACAGGAAGCGCAAAAAGAAACCGATACCTTGGATACTTTTTTTGAGAGCTCGTGGTATTACGCGCGCTTTGCTAGCGATGAGAAATCATGGCAAGATAGGGCTTTGGATGCTAGAAGCACGGATTATTGGCTGGGGGTTGATGAGTATATCGGGGGCATTGAGCATGCGATTTTGCACCTGCTTTATGCGCGCTTTTTTCAAAAGGCCTTGAGGGATTTGGGCTATCTTATGGGGGATGAGCCTTTTGGTCGGCTTTTGACGCAGGGGATGGTTTTAAAGGACGGGGCGAAGATGAGTAAGTCTAAGGGCAATGTTGTCGATCCCGATGATATCGTCCAAAAATACGGCGCGGATACGGCGCGGCTTTTCATACTTTTTGCGGCGCCTCCTGCGAAGGAGCTTGAGTGGAATGACGGGGCTCTGGAGGGGGCATATCGCTTTTTGTGTAGGCTTTATGATAGGGCTAGACGGGTGAAAAGGGGAGGAGTGGTGGAGATTTCTCGGGAAAATTTAAGCAAAGAGGAAAAAACTGCGAGGCTTAAGGTTTATGAGGCCCTGAAAAAATCCAAGGAGGTTTATGAGCAAAATTTTGCCTTCAACACCCTCATCGCGGCCTGCATGGAGGCGCTTAATGCTCTCGCCCTTTGCAAAAATGAGGACTTGGAGCGGGAGGGATTTTATATTATTTTAAACATCCTAGAGCCCATCGTGCCGCATATTTGCTTTGAGCTGAGTGCGCAGCTTTTTGATTTGGAAAATTTTAAGGAGCTGCCCCTAAAGCCTGAGGTTTTCATCCAAGATAGTCTCAGGCTAGCGGTGAGTGTCAATGGCAAAAAGCGCGCTGAGTTTGAACTTTCAAGCACTGCAAGCCAAGAAGAAATCATCCGTGAGGCTAGGGCGCAGGTGGCTAGGTGGCTGGAGGGAAAGAGTGTGCTCAAAGAAATTTATGT
This sequence comes from Campylobacter sp., assembly GCF_030528245.1. Classification (GTDB taxonomy): domain Bacteria; phylum Campylobacterota; class Campylobacteria; order Campylobacterales; family Campylobacteraceae; genus Campylobacter_D. Next base: position 26,660 of record NZ_JAUMZG010000014.1, on the reverse strand, counting down.
GCCCGGTAGCCTTGTGAATTTGGTCGTAAAATGAGAAAAATCGTCCTTTTGCTTGGCATTTTTGTGCCTTTGATGGCGGATATTTATGGGGAATTTAACGATTTTGCTTACGCAAAAAAGGGGAAAAATTTTCAAACGAGCGGGGCGCAAATTCTTAGCTTTTTTAAGGATGGTAAAAAGTGCGTGGATCTGCTGGTGGAGACTGAAAGGGTGAGGGTGCTTGAGGGCTTTGATGCTTGTCAAATTTTGGAAAACGACAAGGCTTTTAAGGATTTTCTTAGTGGGGACTTTCTTGCTCTTTATCAAAGCGACCTTGCAAACCTGAACGAGAGCTTGGAGCACTTAAAACAGGTGATGAGGGACATCATGGTGCATTATAAACTGCATCGAAGACTGGAAAAAAATATGATCAAAACCGCAAGGGTGGAATTTTTAGAGCTTAAGGATGAAGGGGCGCATTTGCTCTTTAAGATCAACAATCAAGCCTGCGTGGGGCTGGAGCTTTTTAAGGATACTGGCAGGATGGCGATGAGGATCTATGGCATTGAAAATTTAGACAAGGCGTGCAAATTTTTTACCGCATCGCCTTCTTTCAAGTCCCTCTCCTACACAGATAAGGCTTTTAGGCTTTATTACTTGGAGTGAAAAAGGCTCTTATTTTGCGAAAAATAAGGGGGAAAAATAAAAAAACTGAAGTTTTCTTTTCGGTTAAATTTTCAAAAACGCAAAGCTCAAGATCTTTTTTTTCTCGAACGCTTAAATTTTTCATCATGAACCTTATTTGGAAATATTGCGGAGGGCATTGTAGCGCAAAAAGCTTAAAGCTAGATATTTCCTATAGCATAAAGCTGGATAATGCCAACAACTTTCCCCTTTTTACCCACTATGATTTCTTTGATTTTATGCCTAAGCATCAGCCTCTCAGCCTCTGTCGCCATAGCGTCTGCCTCGATGATTTTTGGATTGGGACTCATAATTTCCTTAGCCCTAAAGTCAAATCGCGGCTTGGAATTCGCCTTCAAGGCACGGCGCAAATCCCCATCAGTGATGATCCCCATGAGCCTCTCCCCATCCATCACTATGCAAAGTCCTAGCTTTCCGCTAGTCATCACATCAACCAAGTCGTTAAATTCCGCATCGGGATGGACGATGGGCAGCCTTTCACTCACCATCAAATCCTCAACCCTCGTCAAAAGCTTTTTCCCCAGACTACCACCCGGATGAAAGAGTGCAAAGTCATCAGGCTTAAAATCCTTAGCCCTCATCAGCGCAGCCGCTAGAGCATCCCCCATCGCTAGGGCGACCGTCGTCGAGGCCATAGGGGCCAGTTGCAGGGGGCAAGCCTCCTTTTGCACCGCGATGTTTAGGAGTATGTCTCCATGTTTTGCTAGGGTAGAGTGCACATCGCCAACCATCATCACAAGAGGAATTAGACGCCTTTTGATGATGGGGATGATTTTTAAAAGCTCCTCCGTCTCACCGGAATTTGAAATAGCTATCAAAACATCACCATCTACAAGCATACCTAAATCCCCATGCATAGCCTCTGCGGGATGCACAAAAAAGCTCGGTGTGCCCGTGCTGGCTAGAGTCGCGGCGATTTTCGCGCCGATGTGTCCGGATTTTCCCATACCACTGACGATGCACCGCCCTTTAGCATTCAAGATGAGTTTCACGGCCTTAGAAAAATTCTCATCCAGTTTCAAGGCTAGACTCTCGATAGCCTCCGCTTCAATCCTCAAAACTTCCCTAGCGATTTTGATAAGATCCACAACCGCCCTCCTAAATATTAAGCACGACATTGGTCGCGATGGCGATTTGGTAAAGAATTTGCGTCAGCATGGAGAAAATTTGCAAATTTTGATTGTCAACCTTAGGCAAAACCAAAATCGCATCCCCAGCCCTCATCGTGATACCGCTGTGATATTTTTCCGCCTTGCCATTGATGCGGATGATCAAAACCTTAGAAGTGTCCGCCCTCTCACCATAGCCTCCCGCCAAATCGATGTAGTATTTCAAATTCTCATTTTTAGCGTGAATGAAAGCACCCGGCAGGGAAACCTCCCCCTGCACGATGATGAGATTGTTTTTGCTTGGGACATTGATGGTATCGCCCTCTTCCAAGACCAAGGATCCATAAGCCCTAGCATCATCAATGACAATCTGCCCCTTAGGCTCTATCTTTTTAGCGCGTTCTATAAATTCCAGTATGGTTTTTGCCTGAGTGGCACGGATGGCCGCTTGCTCAGAATTCACCGAAGAGCTCGTCAGGGCTAAGGTCTCAAGCTCTTTAAGCTGGGCGGCGATGAGTTCCTTTTGCGTGCGCGCCACGCTTTTTCTAAACACCTGCAAAGCGCCAAGATCCGAGCGACTATTCGCGATGATAATGCGCGAAACATCCTCCAAAGTCGTGCCCTTTTTCACCACCATGCTCTTTAGGCCATCGTGCTCGCCTTGAATTTTGATGCTGATATTCTTAGAAATATACTCGGGGCGAAATTCCACCTCATCGCCGGTCCTTAGGGCGATCTTAGTGAAATCATTCTTATGGTAAGCGTTAAGCTCGAGCCTATGCTCACCGCCATAGCTCCTCACCACAGCGTTGGTTACGATGGGCTTTGCGCCTGAAATTTTAGCCAAATCACTTAGAGTTTTCACATCATTGCCTAGCTCAAAACGGAAAGGCTTTTGCACATCCCCGCTCACAAAGGCGTATTGTTGCACATTTTTTACCAAAATCACATCCCCACTCCTAAAAGGAAAAAGCTCAAGCTGTCCCTTGAGTAAAAAATCATACAAATCGATGTTTTTGAGGGCGTGGTTGTTCCTTAAAATTTGTATCTCCCTGAAGCTGCCATAGTCCAAATTTATCCCCCCAGCCTTGTCCAAATACTGGATGATAGAGTCCGAGCTCAGTCCCTGATAAAGCCCCGGATTATTCACGCTTCCCGTTACAAAGACGCTGACATTTTGGTAGGCATTCATGTCCGCATAGACGAAGACATTGTTTTTATAGACCTTATTGACGGCTGATTTGATAACAGCCACAAGGGAGGAATTTTTCACGCCGAGCAAATTCACAGCCCCGACCTTAGGGATGAAGACATTCCCCTGCGAATCGACAATCAAAACCTGCGCAAATTCAACAGCGCCCCAAATTTTAAGGCTGATCTGATCCCCCACGGCGATTTTGTATTCAGGGTTATAAACCCTTTGTGTGAAATTTTTAAAATTACCATTGAAAAGGTGCGCACCAAAGATAGCGCTTGGCTCTTTGGCCGTTGTGCTATTGTTTTCTGGGGCAGGCAAGTGAGCCTTATTTTCACGCTCAAGCTGCTCCGTGGCGACAATCTGCGAAACATCCACCGCCCCGAAAGATAAAACCAAGCCTGCCAGTAAGATGCATATTTTTTTCATTTTAGTATTTGTGCTCCTCGATAATCATTTTGATGAATTTTCCGATGCCATAAATCAGGGCAAAAATCATAAAGGCGGTTAGGATGTTGTAAATTTTTTGCGGGTATTTTGCGCTTTCTGGCAGGGTGGGATTTTGCACCACCACAAGCTGCTTGATCTTCCTCGCGGCCTCTATTCTCGCGCTCTCGTGAGCCTTCAGCGCGGCCTTGTAGGCTTCCTGCGCAAAACCCGCCTCTATGCTTAAATTTTGAAACTGCGCAGCGAGATCGTTGAGCTTTTTAACCTCCGTGGCATTGCTCGTTGAAATCTTTGCCATCTCGCGATCAAGCTGCTTTTTGATGGCTAGAATTTCTGCTCTGAGAGCGACGACTTCAGGCGCGGCATCATTCATGTAGCTTTGCAGGGTCAAAAGACTGGCCTCTTTTTGGGCGAGATTGGCCTCGATTTGTGAGATGAGGGTCGCTTTGTTTTCGGCCTGTTTGAGTGGGTCAAAAACGCCGTATTTGTTTTGAAAGGCGATGAGCTCGTTTTGCGCTTTTTGATAGCGATCCTTGTATTTTTTCACTTCATTTTCGGCAAAATTCATCTGCTCCCTAGCGGCCTGATGTGAAATTTCATTGATGAAGCGCTCGCTTTCCTCGATGATGCTTTGGGCGATGAGATGGGCAGATTCTGGGCTGAAGGCCTCCACTTCAACGCTCAAAAGCCCGCTCGATTTGTCATTATATAAGCGCACACGATTTTTGTAGTATTGCAAATAAGCCTCCGCAGAGCTTGCGTCCCAAATTTTAAAGGGTAGGTCGATGTGCTGCTCTTGGTAGAGGCTTTTGAGCTTGATTTTTTCGTCCAAAATTTTCAGCAAATCACTGGAGGTGATGAAGCCCTTGAGGTATTTTAGATCCTCATTCGTTGCTGAGGCGGTGTTGATTAGGGAGAGGACATTGCTAGTTTGCGCGGCGTTACTGGTGGAGCGCACATCCAAAATCATCACGCTCACATAGCGATCGGCCGCGATGAAGGCATAGTAAAAAACGACAAAGGCCGTTAAAATCCAAACAATCTTAAAAGAGCGAAGCGATTCTAAATTTTTAATTTTCTCCAACAAATTTTTCACGAATCTTTTTCTCTTTCCTTTCCTTGATAGACGGCTATGCCCTCATCCACATCGTCATAAACGGTGATTTGCCCGTTTTTCATGAAGATGATTTTATCACACCATTGTTTAATCTCAGCGACATTGTGCGAGACCATGATGACCTTGGAGCGTTGCAGCCTCTCCCTGTAAAGCTTGAGGCTTTTTTCGATGAAACTAGGATCCCCCACAGCCCCCGCCTCATCGATGAGGTAGTAGTCAAATTCAAAGGCCATGCTCAGGCCGAAGGTGATGCGCGAATTCATCCCTGAGGAGTAGGTTTTCATCGGCTCGTCAAAGAATTTTCCAAGCTCGGCAAATTCCTCGACAAACTGAACCTTTTCAAGCAATTCCTTTCCTCGATACCCATACACCCTAGCGACGAATTTAGCATTATCTCGCGCGGTTAGAGAGCCCTGAATTCCGCCGCTAAGACCTAGGGGCCAAGAAATTCTTTTATTAGTGATGATTTTGCCACTATCTGGAAGCTCGGCCCCGCTTAAAAGTCGCACGAGAGTCGATTTGCCCGCGCCATTGCCCCCCATAAGCCCTATGCTGCAATTTTCTGGGAATTCAAAACTGAAATTCTTAAAAACATAATGCCGTCCTCCGGAAAAAAGCGGGTAGGATTTGGTTAAATTCACAAGCTTGATCATTCTTTTTTCGCTGCCGTGAGGGTGTGTCTGTTGAAATGATAAAAGAAGAGTCCCACGAAGAGGACGATGAGGATGCAAAAAATCGGATAGCCGTAATTATAATCATCCTGCAGGGGGTAGGAATCGAAAAAGTTAAATCTTAAAAGCTCCATGATGTGAAGTAGGGGATTGTAATAAAAAATGTCGAGCAAGGCGCGGGGCATGAGCCAGGTGGGGAAGATCACTCCAGAGCTCCAGTAAAAAACGATGCTAAAATAAGCCAAAAGCGTCCTCAAGGGCTCGATCAAGTGCCAAAGTATCGCAAAGCAAATCCCCAAGGCAAAGCCCGAAAGTATGAGTAAAAATATGCAAAACATCACATCCAAAAAATGCGTGGGTATCACCTCAAGGCGCAAAAACCACCCGGCCACAAAGAGGACATAGACGAAGATCACGAAGTAAATGCAAAATTCTAGTAGGGTTCTGGCGATGAAAACATGGATGGGACGAACGGGCTTGTAGGCGAAGAGGCCTAGGTTTGCGCTGATGCCGTTCATGAGCTGGTTGACGATGCTTCTGAACATAAAAAAAGGCACGATGCCTGAGACCAAGTAGATAAAAATGGAGATGTTTTCGGGCATCACTTGATGATGATACTCCCTGATGATCGTAACGAAAATGGTGATGATCAAAACGATGCTAAGCGGCTCGCCCACCACCCACAAATAGCCCAAATAGCGGCTATTTTTAGCACCAAATCTGGTCTTTAGCTCCCTGAAAAACAGGGCATAAATCACATTCAGCATGAACTAAACCACATTTTTTGAGGAATTCTAGGATAGATGTTTTAATGAAGGGTTAAAAAATTTTTTTTAAAGTGCCTCATCTTAAAAAAGACAAAGAAAATGAGTCCTAAGGCGCCCTTTTGCTTGTGGATTTGGATGATTTTTTCGCCTAGCTTATAGGCCAGGGAGGATTTGAGCTCACAAGCTAGCGCATAGTCTTTGCATTCTTGCAAAATTGTATCGCTATCGTTGTATTGTTTAGCTTCTAAAAAATGCTTTTCTTTGATGTAGGAAAAAACAAAAAGCACCCGAGCGTAGTCCCGCCAACCCTCACAGCTTAGAGCCACAGTGCCTAGCTTGTAGGCAAGATAGCGTTTGACTATGGCCTCAGCAGAGGCGATTTTGCACTCGTTGGGATCTGTCCATTTGAGTCTAAAATCAGTCCTTTGTAGGTAAAAATCTCTATGCAATTTATAATCAATCACCACCACAAGCTCCTTTAAATTTTCAGAATCCACACAAAAGGGCAGGGGGTTAAAATTCCCAAACCACAGCAAATCCGCCTCACAAATATAACGCGGATCGTGGATGGGCATCCTGCCAAAAAGATTATGTGCGGTGAAAATATGCCTTTGCGGCAAAAGCGTGTCTTTGAGCTCCTCTGTATCTTGATGATAGCGCACATAGGCATCAAGCCTAAGTGGGGTGTGAAAATATAAATCAGGACGCGTGACTAATGTATAGTGATACGCAATGGCATGTTTTTGCGCGTAATTTTGGGCGAGTTCCTGACTCTTCGCGCAGGAAAGATGCATGCCCCTGTCCTGCTCTAAATGCTCGATCAAAAATTCTTTTGGTTTGTAAATGCTCTTCACTTCTTCTATGATATCAGTCGTTACCTTTTTTCCGTTCAAGCTTTCAAGAGAGTTATGCCACGCAAAGCCCGACTTTTCAAGCTCATCCCAAGTGTGGATGAAGATATCAATCTCCCAACCATCACATAAATTAGGGTAAAGCACATTCTTAAAAAAACTTTCATAAGTTTGCTTATAGGTTCTAAGATGCCCCATAAAACAAAGCGCGAGTTTTTTCACAAATCTCCCCCTTGGCGATGAAATTCCAGCTTTTTTTCAAGCAAAAGGGCGTTGTCTGTGAATTTGACCCAGAGCAAATTGAGGGCGTAAATTCCAGCGTTGTGCATCTTTGCGAAGGGAAAATTTTCATAATAAAGCCTCGCCTGCTCCCTGCTAGCCGTTTGAAAAAGCGCCTTGGCTTGGACGCCCTTTAAGAGGGCTATTTTGCCAAATTTAGCGATATTAACCGCCACGCTAGGCTCAAGGCGGGCGAGTCTGATGTGCCTACTTTCCTCATCTGAGGCGATGATGAGGGCTAAATTTTTCGCATCAAAGGCATAAAAAGCACTCGCCGTATAAACCCCGACCTCATCGCGCATCGCCCAGGCTAGGAGCTTGGATCTTTGTATAAATTTTAAAATTCTTTTATCCATGCCAAGATTATACTCAAGAAAATTTAAATATTGACGATGTTTGGGGCAGTAAATTCGCGCAGGAGGCTGGGGATGCAAATCGAAGCGGCTAGGGATCAAAATTTTTCCATGGACCTTAGGACAAAGAGCGGGAAGCGGCTGAATTTTAGCGCGTTTGAGAGGCAAAATTTGAGCTATGAAAGCGATGAAAATGGGCGCAGTTTGAGCCTGAGGAGGCAGTATGGCTTTAGCTTCAGTTTTGAGGGCTCAAAGCTCACAAAATCCGAGCTTGATGAGATTAAGTCGGCCATGAAAAATGTGGAGCCGCTTTTGCAAAATTTCTTGCAAAGCTCAAAGGTCGGCGAGCTTGATCCTAAGGGGATCATAGAAAGCGCCATGGGCATCGCTGACATCTTGCCAAAGCCTAGCAGCAAGAATCATCAAGGAGCCATCATGGATAGCTTGGTGGGCAAACTGGACTCCATGCTGGGTAAAATTCCAAGCATGGATAGCACCAGTCTTTTGGAGGATAGCAAAAAGCTCATTGATGAAGTCTTCCAGCAGATAAAAAAGCGGCTTGAGGGGACGAGGGACGCGGCCAGAGCGGGGCTAAATCTTTACGCTTAGAAATTTCAGGCGATTAGGGGCTAGGATGACGGATACGCAGCTGCTTGAGAGCATGCTAAAACTTCAGCAAAAGCTCAATGACGATACCAACGGCACAGGCTGGGAGAATGGCTACACTAAGGACGGCAAACTCATCAGCTGGAGGCGATGCATCTATATGGAGTGCGCAGAGCTCATCGACTCCTTTGCGTGGAAGCACTGGAAAAACATCGCCGCGCCGACCAAGTGGGAGAATGTGCGCCTTGAGCTTGTGGACGTTTGGCATTTCATTTTGAGCCTCTTGCTCGAGGAGTATCGCAACAAAAGGGACTTGAATTTCATCGCCATGGAACTAAGCTCCATCAATGTTTTCAAAGATTTTTGCAAGGAAAAGGGCACTCCAAGCGACAATGACATGTATGCCATCGTTAATGACATCGAGCTCATCATCCACAAATGCAGCGGCTTTGGTTTTGATTTGGGCGAATTGCTCGCGGCCTTTTTTGTCGTGGCGATAAAATGCGGTTTGAATTTGGAGGAGCTTTATAAAATTTACATCGGCAAAAATGTCCTCAACGCCTTCCGTCAGACTCACGGCTACAAGGATGGCAGCTATAAAAAGCTATGGGGCGAGCGAGAGGATAATGAAATTTTAAACGAAATTCTAAAAAGCGAGTGGGACTATGAGACGATCTATCAAAAACTGGAGCAAATTTACAGGGCGCTTTGATGAAAATTTTCGCCCTCTACCCCTTAGCTTTGAAGGATTTTCTTCGCTTTGAGTTTTTCAAATACGCCCTCTTTTCAAGCCTCACAAGCCTAGCAAGCATGCTGGTCCTAGCCTTTTTCGCCTTCTCGGCGCTTCAAAGCTATTTAACTTTCTCCCTCATCAAGGCGCATTTTTTATTTTCTTGGCTTTATTCTTTCTCATGGCCACTCATCAATACCTCCATCCTCCTTCTCCTAAGCCTCTTCGTGATTTTTGGCTCCGTTTTCATTTCCCTCCTCATCCTCTCCTTTTTCGTCCCCAAAATCGCCCAAGCCATCAACGCCAAATACTATCATTTCCCCCACCAAAGCAGGGTTAGCGACGCGCTTGTGTGGTGGCAAAGGCTCAAGCTTTTTGTGAAATTTTCCCTCCTCTTCATCCTCGCGACCCCTCTGCTACTCGCGCCACTTGTCAATGTTTGTGTCTATTTTTTGCTCTTTTACTATCTCTTTCATCGCATGTTTGCTTTGGATATTTTAAGCGCAACCCTAGATGCGCAAACATTCCAAAACTTAAAATTCACGCCACTGGAATTCAAGCTCCACACCCTCATTTTTTACCTGCTCTCAGGGTTTTTAGTCCTCGGCTTCATCTTCCAGCTTTTATTCATCATCATTCTCATTCACCTTAGCTATCAAAAAATTTTACGCCTCCCACTCAGGGCTCATTAATGGCAAATTCTTTTGATTTTTTCGTCGTATTTTTTCACAAAAATTTCCCTGCCGTTTTCCCGCACTCTCATCCTTCCTCGCAGGAAAAAGGCCTCCTCATCGCTCGTTTGCGTCAGCACAATGTCCGCCTGCATCATCTCACCCTCGCGGCCGATTTTCATTGTTTGCCAGATGGTATATTTGGCGCTCAAAGGATCGTCGTTTTTTATGCTTAGCTTTCTTTTGAGATTGTGCCAAACCAAAACATCCACCGCATCAAAGCGATACACCCCCTCGCCAAAAACCCCCCCCCCCACACCATCGGTTACACAGGTCCAAGTGTCGCTTAAAATGTCGTAGCTGATTTTTCTATCCACCCTGCCTTTTTTGAGTAGGGTTAGTGGGGTTTTGGGCGCGCTTTGGGGCTGGAGATTGACCGCACTATCCTCGCCCTTGAAGAGGGGCAAAATGAACTCACTGCAGGATAGATCCACCTTCAAAGTGCTGCGGTAGGGCATAGGCCAAAACATAGGGAAAAAGGTATTTGCCAAGGAAAGCCGTATCCTAGAACCTCTAGCAAAGCGATGCCCGCAAGCATCGAGCCTAAGCTCCCTCTCTATAAATTCATCCGCGCGAAGCGGCACGAAGCGGCTTTTATCCTCACTGAGGGCTAAATTCAAAACCCCATAGCTCACCCTCTGCACGAAACCATCCTCCCTGCACTCACTAAGCTGCGCAAAAAGCATGGCCTTGGGCTTGTCGCTTGCTAGTTTTATCCTCAGGCGGGGAAAGCCCAAAATGTCCATATCTTCTTTTAAAATTTCACTCTCAAAAATGATCGCCATGCCATCATCCATCCTCTGATCGCAGGGGCTTTCTCCCAGCACCCCAGCCCCCATCCACTCACCGGCTAAAAGCCCGTGCGCTTGCGGGGTGCAGATGGGGATGAATTCTTTTGACCGCTCACCACGCACCAATTTATAAGGGTGCAAAAAATAGCCCCGCGCCTCCAAATCCCCCTCATCCTCCAGCGCCACAAAGCGACCCCCAACACGCTCGACCTTGCTAGTAGGCCGCATCCCCTCCTCGATGTAGGCACTGATGAGCGGGGCATTCAGCACATCATTTTCCTTACCGCCCAGCCATTTGTCCCACCATTTTAAGGTTTCGCCCAAAAAGTCCATCGCCGGCCCAGGAGCGCCATCGTGAGGGTAAAGATGCGCCAGGGGCCAATAATCGCCCTTCGTGGGACCTTAAGCCCCCGCATCAGACTGAAGATTGGATTGGTGTAAGAATCCGCCCAGCCATCAAAGGCAAAAACGGGAATTTGAATGCTCTCATAATCCTCCCCCACAGAGCCGTGCCTCCAGTACTCATCCTTGAGCGGGTGGGCTAGCCACAGCGCGGGAAAGAGAGGCATAGCCTCAAGGCGCCTTAGCCACTTAGCCCTGCCCTGAGGGTCTATTTTGCTATCGACAAAGCGCGACTGATAGGCTAGCATGATGTTGCCCCACCAGAAATTATCATTCAGCAAGCAGCCGCTCTTGTAATGGATGTCCTCGTTGTATCGATCGTCAGTAAAGCCCACCACAACGATGGCTTTTAAATTCCGCGGCCTTCTTGCGGCGACTTGCAGGGAGTTGAAGCCGCCCCAGGACTTGCCCATCATGCCGATTTTGCCATTGGACCATTTTTGCGCGCCTATCCAGTCGATCACCTCCAGGGCGTCATCCTGCTCCAGTTTGAGATACTCATCCTCTAAAATTCCATCGCTCTCGCCGCTTCCACGCAAATCCACCCGCACCACCGCATAGCCATTTCCTGAATAAAAGCCATGCATGGGCTCATCCCTGCCCCTCGTGCCGTCATTTTTGCGGTAGGGGATGTACTCCAAAATCGCGCCCACCCTTTCCTCGCTCAGGGGCAGCCATATCCTAGCTGAAAGCCTCGTGCCGTCCTTGAGCGGGATCCATTCGTTTTCTATGACTTTGACCTTAAATTTAAAATTTTTAACGATTTTCATCCAACTTCCTTGCAAATTTTTTCATCCAAATGCGGCAAAAAAACGCCCCCAAAAGCGACATGGCCACCATGATACCAAAGTAAATATGAAAGCCCCGCACGCCCTCGTAGCTATCCAGCAGCCCCCCAGCCAAGATCGGCGCGAAAACCTCAGGCAAATAGCCAAAGGTCGAGACGATGCCCACGGCCATCCCCGTGAGATGGAGAGGAATTTTTCCCTCGCTTAGCAGGGAGTAGTAAATTCCAAAATTTGAATACATCGCCGCATAAACCAGCACGCAGGCCGCGCTCAAAAGCGCCATCTGCGCAAAGCCACCCAAAAAGGCGCTCATCATGATCAAAAGCACCCCAAAGCCCATGATCAAAAAGCCCACAAGCATGATTTTTGCCTTGCCAAAAGCATCGGCCAAAAAGCCTCCCGCCGTGGATGAAAGGGGGCGGATGTATTGGGCTAGCACGGTCAAAATGGCCGCGAAAACGGCCGAGGTGCCGATGATATTGCTCGCATAGGGCGTAAAATAATAAAAGCTCATGTTGAAAAAATAAGTGCAAAAAGTGATGCAAACGACAAGCCAAAGCGCGGGATTTTTAATCAAATTTAAAAAATCGCTCATTTTGAACCCCTCATCCCTCTCGACCCTATCATCTTTCAAAAAAACGAACAAAAGCCCGGCGCTTAAAATGGGAGCGATGGAGTAAAAGATGATGATCATCTCTATGCCTTTATCCGCTAGGGATCTGCTTTGAAAAATGTATCGCCGAAACGAGGCCGCGACCGCCCTCAAAAATGCCATAGGCCCTCGCTTGCTGCTCGCTTGAGGCTAGGGTGCGGATGATCTTCATAAGCGGCGGCCAAAAGGTGAGTAGGGAGGTAACCCCCCAAAGCCCGTAGATGAATAATAGGGCGTTTAGCGAGGTCAAATACAGATGCAAAAAGCCGCCCAGTCCTGTCAAAATCAGGGAGAGGATGAGGAGTCGTTTGGGGGCGAATTTATCGGCTAAAATTCCACCCAAGGTGTAAGAAAAAAGCCCCAAAAGCCCGTAAGCAGAGCCTAGAAGTCCCATTTCGAGATTGTTGAGCTGATAAAGGCTCATGTAGTCATCATAATAATACTTTCTAAAATAGGGCAATCCATAAATGATAGAGCCGCAGAAAGAAAGGAGGATGAGGAGTAAAAAATTCTTTCCAAGTTGCGTTTTTATCGCAATCTCCGCAGTGTTTTGGAGTGATTGTAGCTAAAAATTCTTTTCAGGCTTTTAAGGATTTGAGAAAATTTTGCATCTGGAGAGCGCTGATTTGATGATGATGCAAAAAGCCCCTTAAAAGCCTTGGAATTTTAGCCCTCCTGCACGCCTCCCTGAAGGCCTTTGGCATCCTCACGCAGGGCACAAAGCTAAAAACCAAGCTCCTCCCAGCCCAATGCACCACACCAAGCCTCCCAGCAAGCACGCAGTCTGCCCTAAAAGCCTCCGCCCTCTGCGGCCCACTCACGCGCAGGCCCTTCATTTTAAGAGCCCTGGCGATGAGGCTTTCGTTGCGTTTGCAAATGAGCATGCCCTGAAATTCCACAATCTGCCCATAATCCAAGCCCTCAAGGTCCTTTTGCAAATAATCAAAGCTCCGGCGCACCCCGCTGGCAAAATGACGCATGAATTCCCTCGCAAAATGCTGGCGCATGAAATTGCGCTCAAGGCGCTCATTTGCATTGCTTTCATCCTCAAAATAGAAAATTTCCCTCCGCCTTAAAAAGTCCAAAATTTCCCCCTTGTGCGCTTGGAGTAGGGGGCGGATGATGGTGTAGTTTTCGCGCTTTTGCACGGCCTCAAAGCCCATAAGCTCCAAGAGCCCAGCCCCCCTTGAAAGCTGCATCAAAAACCACTCCAAGCGATCATCAAGCTGGTGCGCCAAAAGCACATTTTCATAGCCCTCCTCAAGGCAAATTTTTTCAAAAAACGCATAGCGCACCTGCCGCGCCCTGCTTTCAAAATTTCCCCCCTCAAGCTCGGCTTTGTGCGTGAAAATTTTTTTCCCCCACCTCCGGGCTAAATTTCGCGCCTCAAGCTCCTCCAAATCGCTATTTGGCCGCCTTTTGTAATTGACAAGGGCAAGGTCAAAGGGGATATTTTTTTGCGCCAAAAGATAAAACAAAGCCGTGCTATCGCTGCCATAACTAAAAGCAAGGAGGTTTTTCCCCCCCCGCAAAAGCTTGCAAATCTTATCCTCAAGCATCGACTTTTTTTAGGGCCCTTGCGATGAGCTTTTTATCCACGGCCTGCGTGATTTCACACTCATAAATCGCGCCCGCTTTTAGCCCGCCGCAGAGGCTTTCATTGATGAGGATTTCCCCGTCGATCTCCCTATCCCAGCGCAGATCCTTCCCTCCGGCGAAAAATTCTCCCTCGCTACTTTCTCCCACGCAAAGCACCCTGCGCACTCTGCCCACTTCCTCGGTGAATTTTTTCTCCAAAAGCGCATCCACGATTTTTTCCATTTTTTTGAGGCGGGAATTAATCGTTTTGGCGGGGATTTGCTCCATTTCAAAAGCCGCCGTGTCCTCCTCCCTTGAGTAGCCAAAGATGCTCACCCTGTCAAATTCAAACCCCTCCACAAAGCTACAAAGCTCCGAAAAATCCTCCTCTCCCTCGCCCGGATGCCCCACGATGAAGCCCGTGCGCAAAAAGCTATCCGGCGCGCTACGCATGAGCCCCAGAAGCCTTAGAATTTCTGCTTTTTTACTGCCCCTTTTCATCACTTTTAGCATCCTTTCACTGATGTGCTGTAGGGGCAGGTCGAAATAATTGACAAAAATTTTAGAAGCGATGATTTTTCGCACCACAGCCTCGCTCAGGGTCGTGGGGTAGAGGTATAAAATTCTAGCTGCAGTGATGCCCCCCACCCCCTCGACCGCCTCGATGAGCCTCAAAAGCCCATCTTTTTGCCCCTGATCTAGCAAATAAGAGGAGCTATCCTGAGCGATGAAAGAAAAATCTTTGTAGCCCTTTTGGACTAAATTTTCAAGCTCAAGCACGATGTCTTCTGGCTTTCTGGATCTGAGCCGTCCCTTAAAATGCGGTATGGCGCAAAAGGCGCAGTTTTGATTGCAGCCCTCAGAAATTTTAATGAAGGCGTGGGAATTGGAGCCCGTGATGACGCGCGCAGTGTCGCTAGCCTGCAAATAGGTGGAATTTGAAAAGAGATTTTGCCGCTTGGCGATGAGGGTGTCGATCCTCTCAAAATCTCCCGTGCCCGTGAATAAATCCACCTCAGGCAGGGCCTTGATGAGCTCCTCTTTATACCTTTGCATGAGGCAGCCCGTAACCACAAGCAAAGAGCCTTTTTTCCTCTGCTCGTGCAAATTTAAAATGGCCCCGATGCTTTCTTTTTTAGCGCCCTCAATGAAGCCGCAGGTATTGACAATGAGCAGGTCCGCCTCGCAGGCCTCATCGCAGAGGGCGTAGTTTTGGAGGCGGCCGAGCATGATTTCACTGTCGACTAAATTTTTATTACAGCCTAAGGACTGCAAAAAAAGCTTTGGCATTTTGTTCCTTCACTTGAAATTTGAGGCGTGATTGTAGCAAATTGGGGGTAAAATTCTTTGTTACAATTTTGGCTTTTTAAGGATTTTCAATGGACAGTTACGAATTCAATGAGCTTTTAAAGGCGCTTAAAAATAAGGTCGAAAACATCGCCTCCATCATCAAGCCTGAGGGACTTAGGGAGAGATTGGGGGCGATCGAGACGCAGGAGCGAGAGCCGAGCTTTTGGAGCGATGCAAAAAAGGCGGCTATTTTGGGCAGGGAGAAGACGAAGATCGCCACTTTGCTTAAAAACTACGAAGAGGCTTTAAATTCCCTAAACGACGCTACTGAGCTTTTTGAGCTGGCTAAGAGTGAGAATGATGATGCGACGCTTGAGGCACTTTTTGAGGATGCGGCCGGTCTTGAAGCTAAGATCACAAGCCTTGAAATTTCCATGCTTTTAAGCGGGGAAAATGACGCAAAAAACGCCATCGTGTCCATCCATCCGGGTGCTGGCGGGACTGAGAGCAACGACTGGGCGAGCATGCTCTATAGGATGTATTTGCGTTTTTGCGAGCGGGAGGGATTTAGGGTGGAGACTCTGGACTTTCAGGAGGGTGAGGAGGCGGGGCTTAAGGATGTGAGCTTTTTGGTGCGGGGTGATAATGCCTACGGCTATCTCAAGGCAGAAAACGGCATCCATCGCCTCGTGCGAACCTCGCCCTTTGATAGCGCGGGCAGGCGACATACGAGCTTTTCGAGCGTGATGGTGAGCCCGGAGCTTGATGAGGACATCGAGGTGGAGATAGAAGAAAAGGACATCCGCATCGATTACTACCGTGCGAGTGGGGCAGGGGGGCAGCATGTCAATAAAACCGAGTCGGCCGTGAGAATCACGCATTTTCCAACGGGCATAGTCGTGCAGTGCCAAAACGACAGGAGCCAGCATAAAAACAAGGCCACCGCCTTTAAAATGCTAAAATCGCGCCTTTATGAGCTCGAACTGACGCGCCAGCGCGATAGTGCGAATTCTCATGAAAAAAGCGAGATGGGCTGGGGGCATCAAATCCGCTCCTATGTGCTTTTCCCCTATCAGCAGGTCAAGGACACGCGGAGCAATGAGGCCTTTTCTCAGGTGGAGGCCATTTTGGATGGGGACATCAAGAAGATGATCGAGGGCGTTTTGATCGCTCTAAAGGCGGAGTAAATTTTTTAACCTCCTCCGCATTCTGCGGAAAGTCCATTTCCACTTTCTGCGCAGTTTTTGATTGATTAAGCTTAGCTCTTCGCTAAAAATGGGCGTTTGAAGAGCCTCATCCCACCAAGTTTTATGAAAGCTCACGGTCAGCTTATCCTCCATGTCGTCGGGGTATTTCCAGGGCTTGATGTTGGTATTATAATGGACGATTTTCAAATTTTTTAGAGCCTTAAAATGCTCTTCTTTGGTGTAGCGGATGGTGTGATTTTCGCCATCGCCCTTGAAAATTCTATGAGGCTCGCAAGAAAAGCGGACGAAATTATACTCCAAGGGCAAGTAGAGAATTTCATCAGCGAAGAGTATGTTGAGGATGTCTTGGTCGCATAAGGTGGGCGCGTAATCGTTGAGAAAATTTAGTGCCCCGGTTTTGATGTCTGCTTCTTTGAATTTTTTCACATTGAGGAGCAAAAAGCCCGCGTTGAAGTGATGGTTTGGATTTAAAAGTATGTCCTCGTTGCTAGAATTTCTAGCTGGGATGGTGTGCTTTGGCAGGTAAAGAGAGTCCAAAACCACAGCCGCGAATTTATCCCCCAAATCCATCTCAAAGAGCTCCCTAAAATCGCCCATTGCAAGCATATCCACATCCAGATAAAGGCAGCGCTCGGCCTTGATGAAGTCCGCAATGTAAAAGCGCAAATAGGTCAGGTGATTGGCCCCGGCCTCCTCAAAGCCCCAGGCCTTGGCGCCTTTGAATTCGTTATTTTCCACGATGTGCGTGAGAATTTCACAGGGATAAATCGCGCAAAGCTCCTCCTCAAAACGGCGAAGTTTTTGGTGATTTTCTTCGGTGATGAAATCGCTGAGGATGTGGAAGGAGTATTTTTTATCGTCCTTTGTCGCTTTTTGCGTCTTTTTGACGATGCTCATCATCAAAACGGCAAGAAATTTAATGTAGTTATCATCTGCGATAAAAACGATATGAAGCATTGTCAAGTCCCTTCAATAAAAATCAATTTTCGGATTATACTATGTAAATTTCGTTTTTTTTTTTTTTTTGTAATTTATAATTTTACACTAATATAACTTTAGTCATAAAGACTAATATAATTTGAATAATTTTTTTTATATTATACTTGACACAATTACACTAAATATTATATAATCCATCCAGCTAAAGTTTAATAGCGATTGAAATTTTAACGAAGGAGGCGGCGTGAGTAAAGAAGAAGAAAGCGAAAAACAAGAGGAGCTTTTGGATGGCGAAGAAGATATCCAAGAAGAGCAAAGAGAGCAAAACGACCTGCAAGTTGCGTATGATCAACTCAAAGATCAGTATTTGAGAGCAAATGCCGAATTTGAAAACATCAAAAAAAGGCTGGAAAAAGAAAAAATTTCCGCGATGGCTTATGCCAACGAGACCTTTGCGAAGGATTTGCTCGATGTCCTTGATGCGATGGAGGCGGCCTTGAAAGTGGAGGCTAGCGATGAAGCGAGCCTGAAAATCAAAGAGGGCGTGCAAAATACTTTGGATTTGTTTCTTAAAAAGCTTGAAAAGCACGGAGTTAAGGAGATAGGCGAAGTAGGAGGGTTTGATCCGAATTTGCACGAGGCGATGTTTCATGTCGATAGCGAGGAAGCGCAGAGTGGGGACATCGTGGCGGTATTGCAGAAGGGTTACAGGCTCAATGAGAGGGTGATTAGGCCCACAAAAGTTAGTGTAGCAAAATAATAATGAAAGGATAAAAAATGGCAAAGGTTATAGGTATAGATTTAGGTACAACAAATTCCTGCGTGGCAGTGTATGAGCGCGGTGAGAGCAAGGTTATCCCCAATAAAGAGGGTAAAAATACAACCCCATCAGTGGTGGCTTTCACGGACAAGGGCGAGGTTTTGGTCGGCGATAGCGCTAAGCGTCAGGCGGTAACCAACCCTGAAAAAACGATTTACTCGATTAAGAGGATCATGGGTTTGATGATAAATGAGGATGCAGCAAAGGAAGCAAAAAGCCGCCTGCCCTATCACATCACGGAGCGTAACGGCGCGTGTGCGATTGAGATAGCGGGTAAAATTTATACCCCACAAGAAATTTCGGCTAAGGTTTTGATGAAGCTCAAAGAAGACGCGGAGGCCTTTTTGGGTGAGACTGTGGTGGATGTTGTTATCACTGTGCCGGCTTATTTTAATGACGCGCAAAGAAAGGCGACTAAGGAGGCGGGGACGATCGCGGGGCTTAATGTCCTACGCATCATCAACGAGCCTACCTCAGCGGCCCTAGCCTACGGACTGGATAAAAAAGATAGCGAGAAAATTGTCGTTTATGATTTGGGCGGGGGGACCTTTGATGTGACCGTGCTTGAGACAGGCGATAATGTCGTGGAGGTTTTGGCCACGGGGGGGAATGCCTTTTTGGGCGGGGATGACTTTGACAATAAGCTCATCGACTTTTTAGCGGATGAGTTTAAAAACGAGGCGGGTATTGATTTGAAAAACGATGTGATGGCCTTGCAGCGCCTCAAAGAAGCGGCTGAAAATGCTAAAAAAGAACTCAGCTCGGCTAATGAAACAGAGGTTAATTTGCCCTTCATCACAGCAGACGCCTCAGGCCCTAAGCACTTGGTGAAAAAAATCACAAGGGCAAAATTTGAGGGGATGATAGAGGCCTTGGTGGGTGAGACGATCGCGAAAATCAATGAGGTGGTGAGCGATGCGGGACTGAAAAAGGACGAGGTGAAAGAAATCGTCATGGTGGGCGGCTCCACCCGCGTGCCTTTGGTGCAGGATGAAGTGAAAAAGGCCTTTGGTAAGGATTTGAACAAATCGGTCAATCCCGACGAGGTCGTGGCCATCGGTGCGGCGATCCAGGGTGCGGTGATAAAGGGCGATGTGAAGGATGTGCTCCTGCTTGATGTAACGCCGCTTTCTTTGGGCATCGAAACCCTCGGCGGCGTGATGACAAAAATCATAGAAAAGGGCACGACCATACCGACCAAAAAGGAGCAAACCTTCTCCACAGCTGAGGACAATCAAAGCGCTGTGACTATCAATGTCCTGCAGGGTGAGAGGGAATTTAGCCGCGATAATAAAAGCTTGGGGAATTTCAACCTTGAGGGCATACCGCCTGCGCCGCGGGGGATGCCGCAGATTGAGGTGAGTTTTGACATCGATGCGAATGGAATTTTAACGGTTTCAGCCAAGGATAAGGCTACGGGCAAGGCGCAGGAGATTAAGATCACGGGCTCTAGTGGTTTGAGTGAGGAAGAGATAGAAAAAATGGTCAAGGATGCCGAGCTTCATAAAGAGGACGATAAAAAGCGCAAAGAGGCGGTGGAGATGAAAAATCAAGCCGAGGGCTTGGCGCATCAAGTGGAAAAATCGCTCAGTGAGCTGGGTGAAAAGGTGGCTGAAACAGACAGAGCGAACATCCAAAAGGCGCTGGACGAGCTGCGTGAGACTCTAAAAAATGAGGGGGCGAGCAAGGAGGAGATCGAGGCAAAGATGAAGGCTTTGAGCGAGGTTTCGCACAAGCTAGCCGAGACGATGTATAAAAAAGACGCGGACAACTCGGCAAACAAGAAAAAAGACGATGATGTGATCGATGCGGAAGTGGAGTAGGGTAGGGGGGATGGGACCCTCCTGCCTTTAAATTTGACTTAAGCTTGTGTTTGCTCATCGTGCTGCTCTTGGGCGAAAGAGCGTGAATTGACCCTGCGTTTTTGAAGCGCTGGGGAATTTGAGGCGGGAAAAATTTAAAAGCTGGAATTTCAAGGCGGGGAATTTTCAAGGCGGGAACGAGTGGGACGAATTCAAGGCGAGAAATTTTTCAAGCTGGAAATTTAAGGCTGAGAATTCAAAACGGGAAATTTAAAGCGGGGCGCGGGTGCCCCGGTGGGGAGAGTCAAATTTTGTAATTTTCAATAAAATTTTTGAGCCTCTCAAGTCCTCTGAGGATGCTTTCCTCGCTTGTCGCATAAGACAATCTAAAATAGCCATCCATGCCAAAGCTCACGCCCGGCACCACAGCGACCTTTTTATCCTCCAAAAGCTCTTTGCAAAATTTCATGGAATCGCTTTGGATTTTAGAAATATTCACAAAAAGATAAAAGGCCCCTTCGGGTTTGTAGACGCTGATTTTTGGAATTTGATTTAAAATTTCTAAGGCCTTGTCGCGGCGATTTTGAAAGGCCGATCGCATGGCTTCAATATCCGCATCGCACGCGCCGAGTAGGGCAGGGATGGCGGCGTGTTGGGTGATGGAGCAGATGTTTGAGGTGCTTTGTCCTTGGAGCTTTTTCACCGCAGAAATCAAGGCCTTATTTTTGCTCGCCATGTAGCCAAAACGCCATCCCGGCATGGCTCCGCATTTACTTAGGCCGTTGATCGTTACCGTCCTTTGCAGGGCATCCTCGCTCACGCTCGCAAAGGCGTGAAAGGCCACGCCATCGTAGCGAATTTTTTCATACATTTCATCGCTCAAAACGATGACTTTTGTGCCTTGCAAAACCTGAGACAAAGCCTTGAGTTCGTCTTTGGAATAAATGCAGCCTGCTGGGTTTGATGGGGAATTTAAGATGAGAATTTTCGTCTTATCGCTGAGAGAATTTTCTAATTCTCTGGGCGTCATTTTAAAGCCATTTTCCTCCTTTGTTTTCACAAACACGGGCCTGCCTCCGGCATATTTTACCATCTCAGGGTAGCTCACCCAGTATGGAGCGGGGATGATGGCCTCCTCATCTGCGTCGATGAGGCACTCAATGCACTGGAAAAATGAGTGCTTTGCTCCGACATTTGTGATGATTTCGCTCGTTTTGTAGACAAGCTTATTGTCCCTTTCAAGCTTGATTTTAATGGCGTCTAAGAGCTCTTTAATGCCGGCAATTGGGGTGTACTGGGCGCAACCTTTTTGTATCGCAAAAATGGCGGCATCTTTTAGGGCTTGTGGGGTGTCAAAGTCCGGCTCACCTGCCGAAAAGCTGATCACATCCTCGCCTTTGGCCTTTAGTTCATTAGCCAATGCTGTGATGGCCAGAGTGATGGATTCTCCTAGGACCTGAGATTTTTTGCTTAACACTTTTTGCATCCTTGAAAAAATTTTGGACATTGTAGCAAAAAATATGGAGTGGTTTTGTAAAGATGAAAAATAATGAGTGGCAAAAATATCACAAAAAGTCTCCCACCAATAATGAAAAATTTATTATCATAATAATATATAAAATGATAATAATAAAAAATAAAATAATATTAATTTTAAAAAATTTAATCTCAATATGAATCAATATTTAAAATCAAAGCATTCATTTTTTTACAAAATATTTTTTGTAAATTTTTATGGATAAATGGATCGCTTGCAAAAATTTAAATGAGTTAATCACTGGAAATATAGTATTTTAAAAATTTAAATCATTTTGAAAATTCATTTTAAAATTAAAATATGAAAATTGTAGTTTTCAATACAAAATTATAACTTCAAAATAATTTTACCTTTTATCATAAAATAATATGTTTATATTAAGTTTTATTTAAATTATTTTATAGATTATTTTATAAAAACAAAAATATCGCCCCACGCCCCACTTAGCGTTAATTTTCCTTAAACAACAAATACTAAAATAACCCGCCAGCGTCATTGCTATAAACTTTTCTTAAGGAAAACATTCGCTATGAAATACCCCCTAGATTGCGAGGAAAGCTTTGAAAAATCCCTCCTATTCTGGATCATCAAATTCGTCCGCTTCAAACTAAGCTCCCTCTCCAACAAAGAGCTCAAAAGCTCAGCCGCTCTAGCACAGGTGAGCCAAGCCCTCAGCCAGCCCATCCCCCACATCGACGCCCTAGACGCCCTCGTTAAAAAGGCCAGAAACGCAGGACTCAACGGCGTTAGCACCTATTTCAACCCCCTCAAAAAGCTTTTCGATTCGTTATGCCTTTACAAGCTCTACTCCCTCAAGCAAATCGACGAATCCTTAATTATAGAACTTCTAGCCAGCATCACGGGCGGCTTGTCCGATGCTAGCAAAAAAAACCACCGCATCGCCATCATCAACTTTTTCGCCTATCTTGACAAGCAAAACGAAGAGGACGGCAAGGCTCATGTCTTTGACATCAGCCTCAAAAATTGGGCAGGTGTCGTGGGCGCTAAAGGCGTCAAGCTCCCAGAATTTATGAGCGAGGAAGAGCTTAAAAAATTCCTAGACGCGGTTGAAAATACCGACTTCAAAGCCAACACCATCCGCAACCGACTCATCATCAAAATCATCATCTTCACGGGCATCCGCGTGAGCGAGGCCATCCACATCCGCCTCAAGGATATC
The DNA here is from genome assembly GCF_030528245.1 of Campylobacter sp. Classification (GTDB taxonomy): domain Bacteria; phylum Campylobacterota; class Campylobacteria; order Campylobacterales; family Campylobacteraceae; genus Campylobacter_D. The sequence goes on along the minus strand of NZ_JAUMZG010000014.1, from coordinate 4,133 downwards.
AGCGAGGAGGGCGATCTTTATGTCATCAGGATTCGCGCCAAGGGCAACAAATACCGCATCGTGATGATCAAAAGGCCACTCATCGAGGATCTCCTCAAAAACGTCATCATCAACTACCTCAGCGAGGACGCCCTACTCTTTGTGAATAAAAAAGGCGCCCCCCTCACCCAAGCCTACATCAGCCGCGTCGTCGAGCAGCTTCTTTTCAGGGCAGGCATTCGCAAGCAAAAAAATGGCGCCCACATGCTCCGCCACACCTTCGCCACCCTACTCTACAAAAAGCAAAAGGACCTCATCCTCGTCCAAGAGGCCCTAGGCCACGCCAGCCTTGACACCTCACGCGTCTACACGCATTTTGAAAGCAGCAAACTCAAGCTCGCCGCCCAAATCGCTCAGGAGCTTAGCGAAGGTGAAAAATAAATTCTGCGTTTTTGGAGATTTTTACTACTACGATGCACGCTTTTGCCTCAAGGCTCGCAATCAAAAAGAAAGCAAAAAGGCCCTAAATTTCATCGAAAAACACAAAAAAAAATATTTTTTCGTGGGCTTTTTGCAGTATGAATTTCACCGCTATTTTGAAGACAAATCCTACAAAAGCAAAGAGCCTTACCTTTTTTTCTACGGCTTTGAAAAAAGAAAAAAATTTCGCCCCCAAGCCCACAAAGATGATTTTTTGCTCCACTTCAGCCAGAATTTAGATTTCAAAGCCTACGCCCGAAATTTCAAGCGCGTCAAAAGGGCCCTCGCCCGAGGACAAAGCTACCAGCTCAATCTCACCCAAGAGGCGCGCTTCACCACCCACCTTGAGCCACTCACGCTTTTTAGCGCCCTACTCTCACGCCAAGACACCCCCTTCAAGGCCTACATCCCCACCCCCTTTTTGACCCTGCTATCCTTCTCTCCTGAGCTTTTTTTTGAGATCAAAAAGGACCTCATCATCACAAGGCCCATGAAAGGCACCGCAGCACGGGATGAGGACCCGGTCAAAGACGCGCAAAATAAGGCCTTCCTCCAAAAAGACGCAAAAAATTTAAGCGAAAATGTGATGATAGTGGATTTACTCCGCAACGACCTGGCCAAACTCATCCGCAAAAACAGCCTCCAAGCTGAGCTTTTTGAGATTCAATCCTACCCCACCCTCCACCAAATGAGCTCCACCATCAAGGGCAGGCTCAAAAAACGCACCCCACTTTTCTCCATTTTCCGCGCCATCTTTCCCTGCGGCTCCATCACGGGCGCGCCCAAAATTGAAACGATGAAGCTCATCAAAGAGCTAGAAAAACGCGATCGTGGCCCCTACTGCGGCGCCGTAGGGCTCATCCACGGGGACGGGGCAAAATTTAGCGTCGCCATCCGCACGGCCATCTTGAAAAAGGGCACGTATCGCTACGGCGTAGGCAGCGGCGTGGTTTGGGAGAGTCAAATGCGTGAGGAATTTGAAGAGCTCAGGCTCAAGATGCGAATTTTAGAGCAGGATTTTTATCTTTTTGAGACCATGCTTTTGAGGGAGGGGCGGATTTTGTTTTTCAAAGAGCATTTAGAAAGGATGCTAAAATCAGCTCAAATTCTAGGCTTTGATGGGGAAAAACTCCAAAAAGATCACGCCGATGCGCTTGGAAATGAAACGGATTTGTCCCCCTTCAAAAAGAGCGATTTTTACTCCATTAACGCGCAAATTTTCTCCCCACAAAGTCCGCTTTTTTATCCTTTCAAAAAGGACGGCACGGGCATTTTGCGCCTGAAGCTTTTTAAAAACGGGGCCTATGCGTTTGAAAATTTAGCCCTCAAAGAGAGCCAAAGCGAGGCCTTGTGGCTTTCCAAAACGCGTCTTAGTTCAAAAAATCCATCGCTTCGCCACAAAAGCTCCCTGCGGCAAATTTATGAGGAAAGCGCCTTTTTGTGGCGGGAAAATTCATGCTACGACCTTGCCTTTTTGAACGAAAAAAACGAGCTTTGCGAGGCAAGCAGGAGCAACCTCGTCCTCAAAATCAAAGGGAGATTTTTCACCCCGACCCTGAAAAGCGGACTTTTGGATGGCATTTATAGAAATTTTTTACTCAGGCTTGGGCTGGTGGAGGAAAGGCGCCTTTTTGAGGCGGACTTATACGCGGCCCGCGAGCTTTACTGTGTCAATTCCGTGCGCGGGATGCGGAGGGTGTTTTGTGAAAAAAATTCTACTCATTGATAATTATGACAGCTTCACTCACACGCTGGTTTTTTATTTTAAGGAGCTTGGCTTTGCGGTGCGGGTGGTGAAAAATGACGCCTTCAAAAACGCTAAGGCTTTGGAAAATTGGGACTTTTCTCACCTCATCATCTCGCCCGGCCCCAACGCCCCAAGCGAGTCAAAACTAAGCCTTAAGGCCATCAGGCATTTCAAAAAAAGCAAAAAAATTCTGGGCATTTGTCTGGGGCATCAAGCTATCGCGCAAGTGTTTGGCGGCACGGTTGAGAGACTGCCTGCGCCGCGCCACGCTAAAGTCAGTCCCGTTTTTTTCAAAAAAGATAAAATTTTCAAGGGTCTAAAAAACGGCTTTGAGGCCTGCCTCTACCACTCACTTCATGTCAAAAACTGCCCCAAAAGCCTTAAAATTCTAGCTCACGACAAGAACGGGGTGGTGATGGCCCTGCGTCATAAAAAATACCCCATTTACGGGCTGCAGTTTCATCCTGAGGCGATTTTGAGCGAGGGGGGGAAGAAAATTTTGAGCAATTTTATGAAGGGATGAATTTCAGCCGCTGGGAGAAATTCGTAAAATGCATCGCAAATTCAAACGCACGCAAGGCTAAAAATATATAATTTTTCTTTTTTTAAAGGAAGCTTATGGCCTACTTGGAAATCGAAGAAACGAGCCATTTGGAAGGCAGCGTGCCCATCAGTGGAGCGAAAAATGCCGCCCTGCCCCTGATCGTGGCGAGCATTTTGGCAAAAAATGAGGTGAAAATTTCTAATGTGCCTGAGGTTGCGGACATCAAAACCCTCATTTTGCTTTTGCAGAATTTGGGCGCTAAGGCCTTTTTGAAGGACAATGTCGCCTTTTTGGACACGCGCACGCTCAGTCAAACAACGGCAAAATACGACATCGTCCGCAAAATGCGAGCCTCCGTCCTCACTTTAGGTCCCCTCATCGCACGCTTTGGAAATTGCGAGGTGAGCCTACCCGGAGGATGCGCCATAGGGCAAAGGCCCATCGATTTGCATCTTTTGGCTCTGGAAAAAATGGGCGCGAAAATCCAAATCAAGCAAGGCTATGTGGTCGCTAATGGGCGTTTGCGAGGCGCTGAAATCATCTTTGATAAAGTTACCGTTACGGGCAGTGAAAACATCATCATGGCGGCGGCCCTGGCTGGGGGCAAAACGCGACTCATCAATGTGGCAAAGGAGCCTGAGGTGGTGCAGCTTTGCGAGGTTTTGAGGGATGCGGGGCTTGAAATTTCTGGGATTGGGAGCGATGAGCTTGAAATTTTTGGCACGGACGGAGAGCTTTTGACACTCAAGGAATTTAGCGTCATCCCCGATAGGATAGAGGCTGGGACCTATTTGTGCGCGGGGGCGATCGTCAATTCTAAAATTTCACTCAAAGGAGCAAATCCTGCTCATCTTAGTGCGATTTTGTCAAAACTCAAGCAAATGGGCTTTGGAATTTCAAGCGAGGGGGACAGCCTTACCCTACTCCCTGCGGACGAAATTCGCCCTGTGGAAATTTTGACGAGTGAGTATCCGGGCTTTCCCACCGACATGCAGGCGCAATTTATGGCTCTGGCTCTGCGGGCAAGGGGGGTGAGCATCATTGACGAGCGGCTTTTTGAAAATCGCTTCATGCACGTGAGTGAGCTTTTGCGTATGGGCGCTGAAATCAAGCTAAACGGGCACATTGCGACCATAGTCGGTGGGCGCGAGCTCAACGCTGCGGATGTGATGGCGACTGATTTGAGGGCGTCTTCGGCTTTGATTTTGGCCGCACTCATCGCAAAAGGCACGAGCAGGGTGCATAGAATTTATCATTTGGATAGGGGTTATGAGAATTTAGAGGGCAAATTGAAGGCCTTGGGGGCGAAGATTTTGAGGCTTGAGTGAATAAACCTGAAAGAAAAAATGCGAGAGGATCAAGCAAAAAGCGCAGATGGCAAAG